>NZ_JBVHZJ010000063.1:0-52058 GCF_055574655.1 Streptomyces sp. NPDC029956
GCAGTGGCTGCACACCTACAATCACCACCGCGGACACACCGCACTCGCAGGCAAACCACCCGCCAGCCGCGTCCACAACCTCACTGGGCAATACAACTAGTACGGAAGCCCCTCCCGCAGCGCCCCGAAGGCCAGACCCACCGCCGCCACCGCGTCCGCCTCCACCGCGTCGGCCGACTCCCCGGCAGCGATCCGGGCCGCGTTCTCCTCCGCGAGGACCCGGAGCACCGTCACGATCTGCCCGGCGGCGAGCCGTGCGAGGAGGGGGTCTCCCTCCGCACCGGCCGCCAGCGCGTCCGCGAGCGCCCCCTCCGACCGCACGCGGTACGCGTGGAGGCGGCCGACCAGAGCCGGCGTGCCGTACAGCAGCCGGAGGTACGCCAGGACCGAGGGGTGATCGCAGAGGCCGGTGACCGGGTCGCGCCGGGCGAGGCCGTCGAGCAGGTGCGCGGACAGTGCGTCGAGCGGGGCCGTACCGGCGCGGCGGCCCGCGGCCACCACCCGTGCCGACTCGTCCTCGTGATCGGCGAACCGATGAAGGACCAGGTCCTCCTTGGCCGGGAAGTACCGGAAGAGGGTCGGCTTGGAGACCTCGGCGGCGGCCGCCACCTCCGCGACCGAGACGGCGTCGAAGCCCCGCTCGAGAAAGAGCGCGACGGCCGCGTCCGACAGGGCCTGACGGGTCCGCTCCTTCTTCCGCTCACGCAGCCCGGGGGCCGCGACGCGATCGTCACTCACGAGGCACGCCCTTCCACCAGCACGGCGACCCCGTCCAGGATCCGGGTGAGGCCGAAGCGGAACTCGCTCTCGGGTTCGTCGGCGACGTCCATCACGCCCGAGTCGAGCATGCGCGCCACCTCCGGGTACTTCTCCGGGTCGGCGAGCCGCCGCAAGGTGCGGCCGTAGCGGGCGACGACGTCCTCCGGGGCCACGTCCCCACCGGCGATGACGGTGGCGAGGTCGGCCATCACCAGGGCGTCGCTCCGGACGAAGCCACCGAGGAGCAGGGTCACCGAGATCTTGCTGCCCGCGTCGAGGCCGGTGCCCTCCAGGGCGACGAGGGCCTTCTCCCACCAGGCCACCAGGTTCGGCGTCGCGGGCGGGCCCGAGACGGGGAGCCGCAGCAGCCAGAGGTTGCGGAGGTAGACCTCGCGGATCGCCCAGGCCCAGGCCTCCAGCGCCTCGCGCCAGTCGGTGCCGGGCGCGAAGAGCTCGGGCGGGGCGCCCGTGGCGGCCTCCTGCATGAGGACGTACAGCTCGCTCTTGGCGGAGACGTACCGGTAGAGGGACATCGTCGAGGCACCGAGCTCCTTGGCGACCCGGCCCATGGAGACGGCGCCGATCCCCTCGGCCGAGGCGAGCGAGACGGCCGCGTCGACGATGCGGTCCAGCGTCAGGCCGGGCTTGGGCCCCTTCGAGGGCCGCTCCCGCAGCCCCCAGGCCGCCTCGATGCTCGGCGGCAGGAAGGTCCCGCCGTCACCGGGCGCGCCACCGGCACCACCACCACGGCCATCGCCCTCGCCGTTCGTCGTCACAACCCGCCGCCTCCCGGCCACCTCGCACGCTTGACGTCCATCCTAGTAATGCGTAACCCTTACGCAGTAACGCGTATGGCATACGCAGTACGGCCGAGCAGTCCCACACGCCCAGGGAGCACAGCCATGCCATCCACCCCGCCTCCGGCCATCGAGGCCACCGGCCTCACCAAGACCTACGGATGCGTCCGCGTCCTCGACGCCCTCGACCTCCACGTCCCGCGCGGCACCGTCTTCGCCCTCCTCGGCCCCAACGGCGCCGGCAAGACCACGACCGTCCGCATCCTCGCCACCCTCACCGCCCCCGACGCCGGCCACGCGCGCGTGGCCGGGCACGACGTCGTCACCGCACGCCCCCGGGTCCGCCGCGCGATCAGCCTCACCGGACAGTTCGCCGCCGTCGACGAGAACCAGACCGGCGCCGAGAACCTCTGGACGGCGGCCCGGCTCTCCGGCCTCTCCCGCCCCGCCGCCGCCCGCCGCGCCACCGAACTCCTCGACCGTTTCGGACTCGCCGAGGCCGGCGGCCGCCTCACGAAGACGTACTCGGGCGGCATGCGCCGCCGCCTGGATCTCGCCGCCGGTCTCGTCCGCGACCCCGGCGCGACCCAGGTGATGTTCCTCGACGAACCCACCACCGGACTCGACCCGCGCAGCCGCCGGGAACTGTGGGAGGCGGTCCGCGAACTCTCCGACGCCGGCACGACGGTCTTCCTCACCACCCAGTACCTGGAGGAGGCGGACCGGCTCGCCGACCGGATCGCGGTCCTCGGCCGGGGCCGCACCCTCGCCGAGGGCACCCCCGCCGAGCTGAAGGCCCGGTACGCAGCCCACCGCCTCGACGTCGTGGCCTCCGACGAGGAGAGCTACGCACGGCTCACCGGACGGACGAGCCACACGGCGACCCGCGACCCCGAGACCCGCACCCTCGGCATCCCCACCGACGGCAGCGCCGCCCACGTGCGGGAGCTGCTGGACGCGCTCGACCCCGGGCGCCTGGACATCGCCCGCTTCGGACTGCACACGGCCACGCTCGACGACGTCTTCCTGACCCTCACCGCCGACAAGGAGCCCAGCCGTGCCTGACACGCTCACCGCCGACAGAAGCCCGGCCCTGTCCGGCAGCCCCACCGCCGACAGGAGCCCGGCCGTGTCCGGCGCCCTCACCGCCGCGAGCACCCTCGCCGGTCGCGGCATCCGCCTCAGCCGCCGCAACCTCGACGCCGTCATCACCTCGATGATGCTGCCGATCATGCTGATGCTGGTCTTCGTCTACTTCTTCGGCGGAGCCATCGACACCGGAACCCGGTACGTCACCTACGTCGTCCCCGGCGTGCTCGTGCTCTGCGCCGGGTTCGGCGCGGCGAGCACCGCCCTCTCCGTCAGCGAGGACATGCGCCTGGGGGTCGTCGACCGCTTCCGTACGCTCGACATCGGCGGGACGCCGTTCCTCGCGGGGCACGTCGCCGCCGCCGTCACCCGTAACGCGCTCTCCACCACGCTCGTCCTCGGCGCCGCCTTCGCCATCGGCTTCCGCCCGACCGCCTCACCGGGCGGCTGGCTCGCGGCGATCGGACTGCTGCTCGCCTACATCACCGCCGTGTCGTGGCTGTCGGCGGCGATCGGCCTCGTCACCAGAACGGCGGAGGCGGCCGGCGCGGTGACGTTCTTCATGATGTTCCTGCCCTATCCGAGCAGCGCGTTCGTGCCGATCGACACGATGCCGAGCTGGCTGCACGGCTTCGCCGAGCACCAGCCGGTGACTCCGCTGATCGAGTCGATGCGGGGCCTGCTGCTCGACCGGCCGGTCGGCGACTCGCCGTGGATCGCGCTGGGCTGGTGCGCGGGCCTGCTGGCCCTGGCGGTCGCCGCGTCAGGTCTCCTCTTCCGACTCCGTACCCGCTGACGGGCGGACGGGCGGACGGCGCTCAGAAGATGTCGGGCGAGAAGGGCCGCAGCGGCGTACGGAACAGCAGGTCGGCGCGGGCGGCCGCGCCGGCCGTCAGCTCCTCGACGCGCCCGAGCCGGGTGAGCCGTACCGCCGACTCGTCGCCGAAGGCGAGGACGCCCAACTCGGCGATGTCGAAGGCGAGATCGGCGGACTCGTCCGTACGGACACAGGAGACGCCCTCCGGGGAGGCGTCGAGCCGGTAGCGCCCGCCGGCGAACCCGTCGCCGTCCCGCAGGTCGAGCACCAGACCGTCCGCCACCGGGTACGTCCGGCTCTCCAGGACCCGGACGACGTCGAGGACCCGGACCCACAGCATGTCCGCGTACGTCAGCAGCTTCGCGGCGCGCGGGTCCGGCAGGAGCAGCGGCAGCGTGTCGTCGGGCGCCCGGTAGCCGGAGCGGACGGTGGTGATCCAGTCGACGGAGCAGAGGTAGTGCCAGAGAGCGCGCTCGGCGGCCGGGGTGACCGCGATCAGGTCCCGCACGGTCGCCGTGTTCATCGGCTGCTTGGCGTCGTCCCACTTGTCGTCCGCGGTGTACCCCACGAAGCCCTCGATCTCGCCGGACTCCGACCGGTACACCGCGTAGTACGGCTCCCGCCACGGATCGCTCTGCACACCGAGGCCGGTGCCGACCTCCCAGTCGCGTGGGGAGCGGTCGGTCACCCCGGCGCGGACGCCGGCGAGCCGGCGGTGAACCTCGGGGCCGGTCTTGCGGATCTCGTCGGCGTCGGTCAGATCGATCCGGCCGCCGTCCTCCGGGCGGCCCGAGCGGCGCGGGTCGAGCCCGGTCCTGCGGACGTCCACGCTCCACTCGCTGCACCAGCTGGCAGGGCCGAAGCCGTACCGCCCGTAGATCGGGTACTCGGCGGCGATCAGGGTGGCGATCGCGTCGCCCCGCTCCTTCGCGACGGCCAGGTCGGCGGCCATCATCCGGCTGAGCAGTCCGCGCCTGCGGTGCGTCGGGGAGACGGTGACCTGGGTGATCGCGTCGGCGGTGAGGCTGCCGCCGCCGACCGTGCTGACCTCCTGCCGGAAGGACCGGAAGGTGGCGACGAGCCGGTCCCCGTCGAAGGCCCCGAGCGTCCGCGCGAGGTCGACGTTCGCCAGCCGGTCGGCGACCTCCGCGTCGGTCACGACCGGCGGGCGGAGGAAGCCGGTGCGCAGGGCACGCTGCCAGTCGGGGAACTCGGACTCCGTCACCGCGCGTACGTCGACAGTCATCCTTCGACCCTACGCACGGCCCCGGCGCACCCGCACCCGAGTTTCCCGGCGCCCTCCGGGGCCCGGCCCGCCCAGCGGCCCGGCTGCCTCACGGCCCGGCGGCCCGGCGGCCCGCCTCCCCGATCTCCCCGACCTCCACAGACCTCCACGAACTCGTCGGCTCGCGTCGGCTCGCGTCGGCGGGCTCACGCCAGCAGGTCGTCGACCTGCGCCTCGCCCTCCCGGTAGCGGCGGGCGATCTCCGCGCTGCAGTCGTCGGCGGTCCGCTGGAGGTGCTGCCGGCGCCGGGAGATCTGCTGCTCGTACCCGGCGAGCCGCCCCATCCCCGCGTGCAGCTCGTCGTCAGTGCGGGCCGTGAGGTCCGACAGCTCGACCTCCGACAGCATCTCGGACGCGAGCCGCCGGTACTCCTCGCTGCGCGGCGTCGACAGCGTCACGTGCCGGGCCGACGTGCGGTGCCGCGAGGGCACGTCGGCGAGGATCTCGGAGAGCCGGTCGAGGACCGGGGCCTCCGGGTCGGTGCGTCGCGCCAGCTCGGCACGGAGGATGTCGATCCGGCCCTGGAGCATCCGGCGCACGTAGCTCAGGTCGGCCTCGTCGCTCTGCGCGTCCCGGCGCAGGGCGCGCAGCTCGGGCAGCCGAAGCGCACCGAGCTCGGGCTGGGTCCGGTCCGGCAGGGCGGGTTCGGCGGTCCTCTGTACGGGTGGGCGCGTGGCCGGGCCTCCGCCCGGTCCACCGCCCCCGGTTCCGGCACGGATCAGCGGTACGGGGCCGGACGGCGTCGGCCCGGTGCCAGGTGCACTCATGAGAATCGTCCCCTCGACCGGTGCGGAGCCGCACCGCCTGACACGCATCGTGCCACTCATGCATGTGCGCGTGCAGGCGCTCTGCACCCGTTCGGCCCCTCATCCGTCGGAGTGGTGGCCACTGGGTAGGTTGGGGCGCATGCGTGCAGTGGTGCAGAGGGTGGACGGCGCGAGTGTCGTCGTCGCAGGGGAGACCGTCGGTGAGATCACCGGCGAGGGCTTGTGCGTGCTGGTCGGGGTGACCCACGACGACACCCCGGAGAAGGCGGCCCAATTGGCCAGAAAGCTCTGGTCCGTCCGGGTACTGGACGACGAGAAGTCGTGCTCGGACGTGAACGCGCCGCTGCTCGTCATCTCCCAGTTCACGCTCTACGGGGACGCCCGCAAGGGCCGCCGGCCCACCTGGAACGCGGCCGCGCCCGGCCCGGTCGCGGAGCCCCTCGTGGACGAGGTCGTGGCCCGGCTGCGCGCACTGGGCGCGCACGTGGAGACGGGCCGGTTCGGAGCGGACATGCGCGTCTCGCTCACGAATCACGGCCCGTTCACGGTGCTGATCGACGTCTGAACCGCCGGCAGGCCCGGGACTACGGCTCGACGACGGTCTCCTGCGCGGCGGCGGTCGTCCCGGCGATCAGCGGGGCGTCCACCGGCACGTTCCGCTTCACCAGGGCCAGGGCGATCGGCCCCAGCTCGTGGTGGCGGACGGAGCTGGTCACGAAGCCGAGCTGGCGGCCCTCCTCGCCGTCGGCGGCGAGCCGGAGCGGGGTGCCGTGCCCGGGCAGCAGCACCTCGCTGCCGTCCAGGTGCAGGAAGACCAGACGGCGCGGCGGCTTCCCCAGGTTCTGCACCCGGGCGACGGTCTCCTGGCCCCGGTAGCAGCCCTTCTGCAGGTGGACGGCGCTGCCGATGAGGCCGACCTCGTGCGGGATGGTCCGGTGGTCGGTCTCGAAGCCGAGCCGGGGCCGGTGCGCCTCGACGCGCAGCGCCTCGTACGCGAGGATGCCGGCGGCCGGGCCGTGCGAGGCCGCGAAGGCCTCCAGGCCGGCGCGGGGCAGGAAGAGGTCACGGCCGTGCGGGGTCTCCCGCACGACGGCGCCCTCGGGCACCTCGGCGATGGAACCGGCCGGGAGGTGGACGACGGCGATGTCGTCCGTACGGTCGGCGACCTCGACCCGGTAGAAGAACTTCATCGACTCCAGGTACGCGACGAGCTCCTCGCGCGTCCCCGGCTCGACGTGCGCCCACACCGTCTCGCCGTCGTCGACGAGGTAGAGGGCGTGCTCGATGTGCCCGTTCGCGGAGAGGATCAGCGCCTCGGTGGCCTGTCCGGGCGCGAGGTCGGTCATGTGCTGGGTGACGAGCAGGTGCAGCCAGCTCAGCCGGTCGTCACCGGTGACGGCGACGACACCGCGGTGCGAGAGGTCGACGAAGCCGCGTCCGTCGGCGAGGGCACGCTGTTCGCGGAACAGGTCGCCGTAGTGCGCGGCGACACCTTCGTCGCGGCCTTCCGCGGCGACGGCGCCGGGCAGGGACAGCAGAGGGCTGGTCGTGGAATGTCGCTGCATGGGGCAAGCCTACGACTCGCTGTCCAGCGCCTTCCGCGTGCAGTCCGCGCACCGCCCGAAGATGGCGAAGTGCTTCATGTCCGTCTCGAAGCCGAAGGTCTCACGGAGCTTGCCGGTGAACTCGGCGGCCACCTCGACATCCGCCTCGATCACCTCGGAGCAGTCCCGGCAGACCAGGTGCAGATGGTGGTGCCGGTCGGCGAGGTGGTACGTCGGAGCCCCGTGCCCCAGATGGGCGTGGCTCACCAGGCCGAGCTCCTCCAGGAGCTCCAGGGTCCGGTAGACGGTGGAGATGTTCACCCCGGACGCGGTCCTGCGGACCTCGACGAGGATGTCGTCGGGCGTCGCGTGTTCGAGCGCGTCGACCGCCTCCAGGACGAGCTGACGCTGCGGCGTCAGCCGGTAGCCGCGCTGCCGCAGGTCGCTTTTCCAGTCGGTACTCACCACGCCCCCCAGTGTAGGAGGGCGCGGCGCTCCGCCCCAGGGTCCAGAGGGTTCTAGCGGAAGAAGGCGATGCCGTCGTCCGGCAGGTCACCCAGGTTGCGGGCCATGTCCGCGACCTCTTCCGGCGTCACGACCTTCTTCAGGTGCGCCGACATGTACGGCCGCAGCGGGACCTCGGGGGTCGCCTTCTCGCCCACCCACATGAGGTCGCTCTTGACGTAGCCGTAGAGCCGCTTGCCACCGGAGTACGGGCCCGAGGCCGCGGTGCGGGCGACGGCGTCCGTGGCCAGGTCGATCTGCGGCTTCTGGTCGGCGAGCTCGCCGTACCAGATCTCGACGATGCCCTGGTCGCGGACCATGACGACCTCGACCTTGCGGTCCTTGTCGATACGCCAGTAGCCGCTCTCGCTCTCCAGCGGACGGACCTTGTTGCCCTCGTTGTCCAGGACCCAGGAGTGGGACGTGTACTCGAGGAAGTCCCGGCCGTCGTGGCTGAACGTCACGGACTGCCCGAAGTTGCACTTCTCGGCGCCGGGGAAGTCGGAGACACCCGCGCCCTCCCACGTGCCGAGCAGGAACGCGAGGGGGACGAGGTCCGGGTTGAGGTCGGACGGGATCTCGATCATGAGCAGCTCTGGCGTTCTCTAGAAGTGGTTGGCGAGAAGGATCAACGCTGGCCCTGGTACAGCTTCTTCACGGCCAGACCGGCGAAGGCGATCACGCCGACGGCGACCAGGACCAGGAGGGTTTCGAAGAAGATGATCACGGGGTGCTCCTCGACTGAGCGGTGAAGGCGGAACGGGCCGGACCCCAGCTTAGTGGGCGGGGGCCCGGCCCACTCGGTGAGGTGGGTCTCGCAGGCTGTGACCGTCGCGAGGTCAGGTCCTGACGTCGACGGGACCTAGCTAGCCGAGCAGCTGCGACTGGAGTGCCACGGTCTGCTGGAACGGAACGGTCCGCACCCCGTCCTTCCGGGTCTGGGTGATCACCGCGAAGGTGTCACCGGCCTGGATGTAGGACCAGCGGGTCTGCTGCGGGCCGTACGGCTCCACCTCCTCGTAGGAGTAGACGGAGACGTACTGCACCTCGACGTCCTGGGTGGACGTGTCGATCTCCGCCGTCTCGACGCCGAGGGGCAGCCGGCTGCTCTGGGAGATCTCGCGCGTGACCTCGTCCTTGAAGGCCTCCGAGAACGCCACCGAGGAGAACCGCAGCAGGTGGATCCGGGTGGTCGTGCCGTCCGGCATGGTCCAGCCGCGGGCGGCGACGTGCCGGAGCGCCGACTCCTTCATGTACTCCTTCACCTCGCCCCGGTCCTGCTCCGCAAGGAGCGCGAGGTACGAGTCGAGACCGGTCCAGCCGCCCTTGAGCTTCGGGTCGACCGTCGCGCCCGCCGGGGCGGGCAGCAGGAGCTTCCGCAGGTCGGCGTGGTGGATCTCGGCGTCGTTGCCCTCCGTCCACGGGCGCGGAGCGTCCGCGGGAAGCGCCGGAAGGCTGAGCTTCGGGTAGTCCCAGCGGCCGTCGGACTCGGTCGCGAGCCCCGGTACGTCGGTGCGCTCCATGGCGGTGATCCCCATGGCCGTACCGGCGCCGACACCGCCGAGGACGAGCACGGCGGCGGTCCAGCGGACGATGCCCCAGAGCAGCGGCCGGCGGGACTTCTTCGGCTTCTCCGGAACGGGGGCGGGGGCCTGGTCCTGTGCCGGAACCGGCGCCTCGGGCCGGTCCTGCGCCGCGGGCACGTCCTGGGCCTCGGGCACGTCCTGCGCCTCGGGCACGTCCTGGGCCTCGGGCTGGGTCAGGGTCTGCTCGGTCATACGTACTCCCCCGGAGATGCGATGTGGTCGAGTTGCTGCGTCAGCAGCTTCGCCACGCGCGCCTTGTCGAACGGCTTGGCGCCCGCCGCCTTGACGGTGACGAAGACCTCGGAGTCGTACGCGAGGCAGTACATCTCCTGCAGTGCCGCGGCCCGCTCCTTCTTGTCCAGGGAGTCGTCCTCGGGCGCGACGTAGCAGACGGCGTTCCGGTGGTCCTTCACCTTGGGGCCCTCCGGGAACTCCAGAAGGTCCATGACCTTCTTGCGCAGCCGGTAGGTGTTCTTGATCTGCTTCTTGTCCTTCATCCGCACCAGCTCGACGGAGACGACGACGTCGTTGTTCAGGTCGGCGAAGGACCGGACTCCGGTGCCCTCGATGCCGAGCTTGTCGACGTCCTTCTCGAACGCGCGGCGCTTCTTCCCGGAGAGCCCCTCGCCCGCCTGCTTCATCAGGGCGACGGCCTCCGCGGCGCCGAGCTCGCCGTCGTTGCCGAACAGCTCCTCGTCGGGGCCGAACTCGTACCCCTCCGGCAGCGGCAGCAGGAGTTTGCTCAGCGGCGTTCCGGTCTTGCCGCGCGCCAGCGCGGCGGCCGGGTCCTCGTCACGCGCGCTCTTCTCGGGCGTGCCCCACAGTTGCGTCGGCGCGGTCCGGTCGGCGGAGGAGACGGTGAGCGCGGTGTAGGTGACGCCGCCGCCGATCAGGCCGAGGACGAGCACGGAGGGCAGGACGACCCCGAGGAGGACCCTCCGGACACCCCGCTTCGCCACGGGTGCGGTCCCGGGTTCGGCCACCGCGTCGCTCACCGCTTCGGCCACGGGCTCGGTCGCGGGCTCGGTCACCGCTTCGGCCACGGGTTCGGTCACGTCGTTCCGGTCCTCACTCACAGGCGCCCCAGCTGTCGCTCGGCCAGCGAACGGATGTCCTTCTCGGCGATCTTCTTGGTGTCGACGACGAAGATCTCCACCGCGATGTCACCGCGGTGGAAGTAGGCCCGGGCCTCGTGGAGGTCCAGGTAGCCGGCCTTCCTCTGGACGGGGAAGAGGTAGTAGCGGCCGTCGGACGAGCCCTTGAGGGCCTTGCCCTCGTTGCGGGCGAATTCCTCGTCCGGCATGTAGCTCTGCTGGTCGTCGACGAACTCCTGTGCGCCGAGGACGTCGTTCGAGCGGTACTGGACGAGCCGGATCTCGGTCACCCTGTGCTCGCCCGACGTCCAGACGGTGGCCGCGACCCGCCGGATGCCCAGGTCCAGCTGGTAGTCGAGCGCCTTGCCGGGCTTCGTGAAGTTCGACGCGAACTCGTACGCCGGCATCCAGCCGTCGGCGTCGGCGAACTCGGACTTCTTCGCTCCGGCGGGCTTCGGCAGCAGCAGCTTCCGCAGGTCGCCCTCCGCCTTCGCCCGGAGGTCCTCCGAGGCCGGGAGCGGCTTCGCCTTCTGTCCCTTGGGGAGCGGCTTCGGGTGGGCGAGGTCCGGCTGGTTCAGCGGCGGCAGCGCGGTCGGCTCGCGGTCGGCCTGGATGCCGTAGCCGACGGCGACGCCACCGACGAGGCCGAGGACGGCGGCGACGGCGATCAGCCCGACGGTACGGAGGGCACGGCGGCGCGGCCGTACGGCGACGGGCGGCGCGACCGGCTCCGTGACCTGCGGTGCGACGGCGGCCACGACCGGCTCTGCGACCGGCGGTGCCACCGCGGCCGCGACCGGCTCCGTGACGGGCTCTGCGACCGGCTCTGTGACCGGAGCCACATCCTTCGGCGCGTCCTGCGACGCGACCGGAGACGCGGTTTCCGCGCCCTGCTCCGAGTCCGGCGGCGGCGCCTTTTCCGGATTTCGGGCAGTTTCTTCGTTGCTCAAGAGTCCCCCCACGAGACCTGAAGCGCGGATTCCGTCATCCGCGCACCCACCAGACACGCGGGGGACACCGGGGGTTGCGGTGCTGCACATTACAGTTCGGCATATGCCGAAGAAGCTCGTGATCAAGGTGACCGCGGGGGCCGAGGCCCCCGAACGCTGTTCCCAGGCCTTCACGGTGGCCGCCGTGGCCGCCGCCAGCGGCGTCGAGGTCTCGCTCTGGCTGACCGGCGAGTCCTCGTGGTTCGCCCTCCCGGGCCGCGCCGCCGAGTTCGAGCTCCCGCACGCCGCGCCGCTCCCCGACCTGATCGACGGGATCGTGGCGTCCGGCGGCCGCATCACGGTCTGCACGCAGTGCGCGGCCCGCCGTGACATCGAGGAGAAGGATCTCCTGGAGGGCTTCCGCATCGCGGGCGCCCAGCTGTTCGTGCAGGAGGCGATGGCGGACGGGACGCAGGCACTCGTCTACTAGGCGGCCGGCGGTCAGGGCTCCCGGCGTTTCTTGCCGTCCAGCTCGTCCCACCACTCGTCCGACTTCGGGTCGCCCGAGGGGTCGTCCCACCAGCGATCCTCCGGGCCCCGACGGTTCGCGACCATCGCGGCGACCGGGGGGATGAGCATGGCGACCACGCACATGCCGATGGCCACCGGCATCGAGAAGAGGCGCACGACGGCCCAGGCGCCCACGAAGAGCAGCAGGCAGGCGCCCATCATCCAGAAGTAGACGTGCCGACGTCGTGCGTACACACCTTCAGGGTACGACCGAAGGGCCGTGCCTCAAGTCCTGGAAACGGCGTCCAACCCCCCAGGAGGCACGGCCCTTCGGCCGGTTCGGTGTCGCGGATCAGACCGCGATGGCGACCTCCGCGAGGCCACCGTGCTGCGCCACGACCTGACGGTCGGCGGTGCCGCCGGGGACCAGGGCGCGAACGGTCCAGGTGCCCTCGGCCGCGTAGAAACGGAACTGGCCGGTGGCGGAGGTCGGGACCTCGGCCGTGAACTCGCCGGTCGAGTCCAGGAGGCGGACGTAACCGGTGACGGGCTGGCCGTCCTTGGTCACGAAGCCCTGGATGGTGGTCTCACCGGGCTTGATCGTCGAGGCGTCGGGGCCGCCGGGCTGCGCTCCACACATGTCGTTCTGTCCTTACGGTCGAGGGGTCCGGAGGAGGGGAGGGTCCGGAGGAGTTACTTGTTGGCGCCGAGCTCGATCGGCACGCCGACGAGGGAGCCGTACTCGGTCCACGAACCGTCGTAGTTCTTGACGTTCGAGACCTCGAGCAGCTCGTGCAGCACGAACCACGTGAGCGCGGAGCGCTCACCGATGCGGCAGTAGGCGATGGTGTCCTTCGCCAGATCGACCTGCTCGTCCTCGTAGAGGGCCTTGAGCTCGTCGTCCGACTTGAACGTGCCGTCGTCGTTGGCGTTCTTCGACCACGGGATGTTGCGGGCGCTCGGCACGTGGCCGGGGCGCTGCGACTGCTCCTGCGGGAGGTGCGCCGGGGCGAGCAGCTTGCCGGAGAACTCGTCGGGCGAGCGGACGTCGACCAGGTTCTGGGCGCCGATCGCGGCCACGACGTCGTCGCGGAACGCGCGGATCGAGGAGTCCTGGGCCTTGGCCTTGTACTCGGTGGCCGGGCGGGCCGGGACCTCGGAGCCGTCGACCAGGTCGCGGGAGTCGAGCTCCCACTTCTTGCGGCCGCCGTCGAGGAGCTTCACGTCCTGGTGGCCGTAGAGCTTGAAGTACCAGTAGGCGTAGGAGGCGAACCAGTTGTTGTTGCCGCCGTAGAGGACGACCGTGGTGTCGTTCGCGATGCCCTTCGCCGAGAGGAGCTTCTCGAAGCCCTCCTGGTCGATGAAGTCGCGGCGGACCGGGTCCTGCAGGTCCTGGGTCCAGTCGATACGGATGGCGTTGCGGATGTGGTTCTTCTCGTAGGCCGAGGTGTCCTCGTCGACCTCGACGAGGGCGACCTGCGGGTTGTCGAGGTTGGCCTCGACCCAGTCCGCGTCGACCAGGACGTCGCTGCGAGCCATGCTGTTCTCCTCCGGGGCAGTGTGCGGCGGTGTGGTGCGGGTGTGCGATGTGGTGCGGTACGCCTCGTCGCGGGCGGCTCGTCGGGTGACGTGTCAGGGGACGTGTCGGGCAAGCGGACGTGCGTGACGGACGTGCGTACGGCTACACGGGGCGGCCCCGACCTCGGTCGGAGGGCCTGAGGAATACGGGAGTGGTGAGTCCCGCTCAGACGGAGCGACAGAGCATGGCGGCGACGCGGCACAGGTCTACTGCCCGCCGCTTCGTGAGATCCGCCTGTCGCTTCATGCCCTCGATCGTAGGGACGGACAGGCGGCCGTGTCACCGGTGTGTCGTATTTTGAGACGCGATCGTCCGAGATGCGAGACGAGATCACCGTACGAGAGGGCTCCGGGCGCCTCCGTGCCGGGGCGTCCGGTTCTGATTCTGCTGGTCGGACAGCGGTGTCTCAGCATGTGACCAACGGGTACACCCCGGGGCCGGCCGGGCAGCCGTCGAGGGCCGCCCGTGCGGCGTCCAGGGGCTGCCCTGGCGGCTTTCCGGGGGCCGTCAGCCCGCCAGGACGACGTCCTTGCCGCTCACGGTGACGGCCAGACCGTCCGGCCTCGGCTCGACCTTCTCCACCTTCATCCCGGCGATCACGCCGATGGGGCGCTCGAAGTCGGTCCGCGCGCGGACCAGGTCCTCGATGCCCGGGATGCCCTCGCCGGGCACCTCGTCGGCGCGGACCCGGATCGTGTCGCCGTTCACCACGGTCACCGTCGAGAGGACCGTACGGGTCAGCGTGCGGCCCATCACCTTCACGCCGCCGGTCACCTTCACCTTGCCGTTGCCGCCGTAGGCGACGGTGGCCTCCTGGTCGGAGGCGGCGGTGAGGTCCGCGTACGAGATGAGGGCGGTGCCGCTCGCGGAACCCGCCTTCGCGCCCGCCCAGTCGCCGGTCACGGTCACGTCCCGCAGCGCCACGGTCAGCTCGCCGACCCGGATGCGCTTGCTGCCCGCCTGCGCCCTGACGCCGGTCGCCTTCACGTCGACCTCGTCGAAGTGCTTGTCCGCGACCTGGGTCAGGAACGGGAAGCCCTTGATGTCGACCTCTATGGCGTCGCTGTCGACGGAGGCCAGCTTCACCCGGCCCGCCGCCTCGTCCTCGGCGTACGCCACGGCCAGCCGGTCGATCCCCACCAGGACCCCGCCCAGCACGACGGCCACGATCAACAGAATCCGCAGTGCTCGCATGGGCTGTACGTCCCCCCGATGGAAATGGATGTGTCCCGGCCCCCCCGACACGAAGATCGACGCGTCGGGGGGCCGGTTGGTTCCCGTGCCCGTGCCGGGCCCGGGCCGGACCCGGGATCCGCCCAGGGCCGCGCACGGGGTCAGACCAGAGCCCTGCCCAGCAGGTAGACGGCGGGCGCGGCGGCCGTCAGCGGCAGCGCGACACCGGCCGTCATGTGCACGAAGCGGGACGGATAGTCGTAGCTCGCCACCCGCAGGCCGATCAGCGCGCAGACCCCGGCCCCGAGGCCGAGCAGCGCACCGGAGGAGCCCAGGTCGGTGAGACCGCCGGCCGCGATCCCCGCGCCCGCCGAGGCCGCCAGGGCGGCGACCAGGGAGACGGGTCCGGGCAGCGGGAGCGCCCGGGCGAGGACGGCCGCGGCGACGGCGACCCCGCCGACGACGACCGCGTCCGGGTCGGCGCCCAGGTGTCCGGTGGCGACGACGGTGAGCGCCGCCGAGGCGATGGTGGCCATCAGGCCGTACATGCGCTCGTCCGGGTCGGCGTGGCTGCGCAGCTGGAGGACCAGGCAGAGCAGCACCCAGACGCCGAGCGTGCCGAAGATCGCGGCGGCCGTGTTCTCCCGCCCGGTGACGAGCAGGACCGCGTCGGCGGCGAGGCCGCCGGCGAAGGCGAGGGCGATGCCCTGGCGGGCGGGCCACATGCCGTTGAGCCGGAACCAGCCGGCGGCGGTGAGGCCCTGGAGCAGCACGAGCGGGACGAGGAGCCCGTACGTGCCGAGGGCGGCGCCACCGGCGAGCAGCAGTCCCAGGACGGCGGTCAGCGCGGCGGGCTGCATCCCCGGCGCGATGATCGGCGAGCGGCCCTCGGCGCGGGCGCGCTGGGCGTCGGTGATGCGGGTGTTGCCGGAGGTGGTCGGCGAGGACCAGCCGGGACCCGCCTCACCGGAGGGCGCGGGAACGGGCCCGGCCACGGGGGTGGCCGGGGTCGGCGCGGGGGCCGGTGCCGCCACGGGCTGCCGCTGGTGCGCCTGCTGCTGGTGTGCCTGCTGCGGCTCCGGCTCCGTGTAGTACGCGGCGGGGGCCCCGTACGACTCGTAGGAGGCCTGGCCCGACGGCGTGTACGTCTCGTACGGCTGCTGCTGGGGCTGGTGCGGCTGCTGCTGCGGGTGCTGGTAGGCCTGCTGAGCCTGGGCGGCCTGCGCCCGGTCGGCCTGGACCTGCTCGTACGTGACGGCGGGCTGGAACTGGGTGTCCCACGTCTGGCCCTCCCACGTCTGGGTGACGTCGGGGCCCGGCTGCTCCTGCTGCCCGTTCCCGGCCGCACTCCCGGCCCCGTTCCCGGTCCCGTTCGCGTACGGGTCGTACTGCTGCCCGCCGTAGTACTGGTCGTTGCTCATGCTTCTGGGGTTCACCCTCCTGCGAACGGGGGGAGCACCTCGACCGTGCCGCCCTCGGCAAGCCGTACCGTCTCATGGCTCCGGGTCCCGACGGGGTCTCCGTCGACCAGGAACGAGCACCGCCTGAGGACCTGGACGAGCTCGCCCGGGTGCTTCGCGCGGGCCGCGTCGAGGGCCTCGGCGAGATGCTCGGCGGTGTACGGCTCCTCCGCGACACCGGCGGCGGCCTTGGCCGCGGCCCAGTAGCGGATGGTTCCCGCTGCCATAGCGGCGCTCCCTTCGTTCGTGTGCGCGCCGCCCCCCATGATGGGCTATGCGCGTGTGAGCCAGTTCCCGAGCCGGGCGAGCAGCTCCTCGTCCGCCGCGTTCTCCGCGTGGCCCATCCCCCGCTCCAGCCACAGCTCCGCCTCGCCCGCCCCGGCCAGCATCCGCGGGTGGTCGAGCGGGAAGTACGCGTCCCGGTCGCCGTGCACGATCAGCAGCGGGGTCGGCGCGATCAGCGGCACCGCCTCCACGGGAGAGAGGGGTACCGGGTCCCAGGCGCGGCGGTCGATGCGGGTGCGGAACCCGTACCGCCCGACGAGGCGGCCCGCCGGCCGGGTGACCACCCAGTGGAGACGGCGCATCGGCGCCGTCCCCCGGTAGTACCAGCGGGCGGGCGCGGAGACGGCGGCCACCGCGTCGACGCGTCCGTCCGTCTCCCGGGCGAGGGCCGCGTGGCGCAGGACCACGGAGCCGCCCATGGAGAAGCCGACCGTCGCCACGCGCGCGTGGCCGAGGTCACGTGCCCAGCGGACGGCGGCGGCCAGGTCGAGGACCTCCCGGTCGCCGACGGTGGAGAGGCCCCCGGAGCCTCCGTGGCCGCGGAAGGAGAAGGTGATGACGGCCGCACCCCGCTCGGCGAACACACGTGCGGCACGGCGGACGGCGGGCCGGTCGGCCGACCCGGTGAACCCGTGGGCGACGACGACCGCCGTATCGGTGACATGTGCCGAAGCGGGTTCGTAAACCGCCTCGATCCGGACATCGTCATCCGTACGCAACATGGCTCGACGGGAGCCGGAAGTGATCAGGGAGACATCCACCATATGAAATCCGCCCTCTCCCTCTGAACTCATGTGGGCTATTCTCCTTGTCAGAGGATCCGGGCGACGTAGCCCCCGGGTCCTTTTGCGTTTTCCGACCGTTGTTACGGACGGATGAACAAAAGCTCTCAGGGCGCGAGAGCCGGCAGTGATCCGTACGAAGCAGTGCACGTCCTCGCAGGGACCGAGGAGGAACCGACGTTATGAGCGAGCGACCGAAGCACGACCGACCGACGGCAGGGACGGCAGGTGGTGCGCGATGAGCGCCTTGCTGCTCCTGACCAACGCTCTCCAGCCTTCCACCGAGGTGCTGCCCGCCCTCGGCCTGCTCCTGCACAACGTCCGGGTCGCCCCGGCCGAGGGCCCCGCCCTCGTGGACACCCCCGGCGCGGACGTGATCCTCGTCGACGGGCGGCGCGACCTCCCGCAGGTCCGGTCGCTCTGCCAGCTCCTCCGCTCCACCGGGCCCGGCTGTCCGCTGATCCTCGTCGTCACCGAGGGCGGTCTCGCGGCCGTCACCGCCGACTGGGGCATCGACGACGTCCTCCTCGACACCGCGGGACCCGCCGAGGTCGAGGCGCGGCTGCGGCTCGCGATGGGCCGCCAGCAGATCGTCGCGGACGACTCCCCCATGGAGATCCGCAACGGCGACCTGTCGGTCGACGAGGCGACGTACAGCGCCAAGCTCAAGGGCCGGGTCCTCGACCTGACCTTCAAGGAGTTCGAGCTCCTCAAGTACCTGGCCCAGCACCCGGGCCGCGTCTTCACCCGCGCGCAGCTCCTGCAGGAGGTGTGGGGGTACGACTACTTCGGCGGCACCCGGACGGTCGACGTCCACGTACGGCGGCTGCGGGCCAAGCTCGGCCCCGAGCACGAGTCGCTCATCGGCACCGTCCGCAACGTCGGCTACCGCTTCGTCACCCCCGAGAAGGTCGAGCGGGCGGCGGAGGAGGCGCGTGCCAAGGCCGACGAGGCCCGTGCGCAGGAGGAGGCGCGGGCGACCGCCCGCGTCAAGGAAGCCACGGGGGACGTCACCCCCCTGGCGGACAGGAACGTGGCAGATGCCACAGTGCGACCTGCCGGTAGGTAGGTCACCCCGCGTAGACTGCCGCGCGTGGCCAAGGTGACGCGGGATGACGTAGCTCGACTGGCAGGTACTTCGACCGCGGTCGTGAGCTACGTCATCAACAACGGACCCCGGCCGGTCGCCCCGGCCACGCGCGAGCGTGTCCTCGCCGCGATCAAGGAACTGGGCTACCGCCCCGACCGGGTCGCCCAGGCGATGGCGTCCCGGCGCACGGACCTCATAGGCATGATCGTGCCGGACGCGCGGCAGCCGTTCTTCGCGGAGATGGCGCACGCGGTCGAACAGGCCGCCGCCGAGCGCGGGAAAATGGTCCTGGTCGGCAACTCCGACTACCGCGACGAGCGCGAGGTCCACTACCTGCGGGCCTTCCTCGGCATGCGGGTCTCCGGACTGATCCTGGTCAGCCAGGGCATGAGCGAGCGGGCCGCGAGCGAGATCGAGGCCTGGGACGCGCGCGTGGTGCTGCTGCACGAGCGGCCCGAGGCCCTCGACGACGTGGCCGTCGTCACCGACGACATCGGCGGCGCCCAGCTCGCCACCCGGCACCTCCTGGAGCACGGCCACGCGTACGTGGCCTGCATGGGCGGCATCCCGAACACCCCGGCCGTCGGCGACCCCGTCGCCGACCACGAGGAGGGCTGGCGGCGGGCCATGCTGGAGGCGGGCCGCTCGATCGAGGGCCGGCTCTTCCAGGCCCCGTACAACCGCTACGACGCCTACCAGGTGGCCCTGAAGCTGCTCGCGGGCCCGGACAGGCCGCCGGCCATCTTCTGCTCCACCGACGACCAGGCCTTCGGTGTCCTGCGGGCGGCGCGCGAGCTGCGCATCGAGGTGCCGACGGAACTGGCGGTCGCGGGCTTCGACGACGTGAAGGAGGCGGCGCTCACCGACCCGCCGCTGACCACGATCTCCTCGGACCGGCCGGCGATGGCCCGTGCGGCCGTGGACCTGGTCCTGGACGACTCGCTGCGCGTGGCGGGCTCCCGCCGCGAGCGCGTGAAGCTCTTCCCGTCGGCCCTGGTCGTCCGCCGCTCCTGCGGCTGCGACGGCGGCTGAGCGGTTCGCCCCACCGAGAGCCCTCCCTCCCAGGAGGGTTCTTCATATCGGGCATACAGGCTTCTGTCGGGCTTCTCAGCCGGTCCTCAGACGGCTCTCATGAACAACTCCGAGAGTCATAGCCATGACGGACTTCCAGGAGCAGCAGCCGCACCAGCCCTACCCGCCGAGGCCGCCCTACGCCCCGCCGCAGCCACCGGTGGGCGCCGAGCAGACCGCCACCCGGCCGATCGACACCGAGCCGCCGTACGCGACGCAGGCGCACGCCACCCAGCCGATCGTCACCGAGCCCGGCACCACCGTCTGGCCGTCCGGCGGGTACGTACCGCCGTCGGGTCCGCCCGTCCCGCCCGTCGCCGCCATGGGCTCCACGGCCGCCGCACCCGCCGGGGGCCCCGGCTCCCGGCGCCGCGCCAAACGCGGGGTCGGCCTCATGGCCGCCGTGGCCATCGCGGCCGCCGCGATCGGCGGCGGTACGGCGACGCTGGTCCAGCAGGTCACCTCGGACACCCCCGTCGCCGCCTCCTCGAACGTGAACGGCACCAACGTCTCCGCGAGCAGCACGGGCACGGTCGCCGGCGTCGCCCAGGCCGTCTCCCCGTCCATCGTCGAGATCTCCGCGAGCTCCGGCTCCGGCAAGTCCACCGGCTCGGGCGTGATCATCACCTCCGCCGGTGAGATCGTCACCAACAACCACGTGATCTCCGGCGCGTCCGAGATCACCGTGCAACTCAGCGACGGCAAGTCCTACCGGGCCGAGGTCGTCGGCACCGACCCCGACAAGGACCTCGCCCTCATCAAGCTCCAGGGCGCCTCCGGCCTCAAGGCCGCCACCCTCGGCGACTCGTCCGCGGTGCGGGTCGGCGACCAGGTCGTCGCGATCGGCTCCCCCGAGGGCCTGACCGGAACCGTCACCAGCGGCATCGTCTCCGCGCTCGACCGGGACGTGACCGTCGCGAAGGACGACGGCGGCGACGGCCGGGACCAGCAGCAGGGGCAGCAGTACGACCCGCGGCAGGGCTGGCCGTTCGAGTTCGGCGGACAGCAGTTCAACGGCGACACCGGTTCGTCGAAGACCACGTACAAGGCGCTGCAGACCGACGCCTCGCTCAATCCGGGGAATTCCGGCGGCGCGTTGATCAATATGAACGGCGAGATCATCGGAATCAATTCCGCCATGTATTCGCCCAGTTCTTCGAACGGTTCGACGGCCGGCAGCGTCGGTCTCGGATTCGCCATCCCGGTCGACACCCTGAAGGCCGACCTGGACAGCCTGCGCGCGGGCGGTGACAGCTGACCGGCGACCGGGCGACATGCGACGCTGAGCCCATGACCGCCCAGCGAAACGAGCCCGAACGCATCCTCATCGTCGACGACGAGCCCGCCGTCCGGGAGGCCCTGCGCCGCAGCCTCGCCTTCGAGGGGTACGGGACGCAGGACGCCGTGGACGGACTCGACGCGCTCGCCCGGATGGAGTCGTACGCCCCCGATCTCGTCGTCCTCGACGTCCAGATGCCCCGCATGGACGGGCTCACGGCGGCCCGCAGGATCAGGGCGTCCGGCTCGACCGTGCCGATCCTGATGCTCACCGCGCGCGACACGGTCGGCGACCGGGTCACCGGGCTCGACGCGGGCGCCGACGACTACCTCGTGAAGCCGTTCGAGCTGGACGAGCTGTTCGCCCGGATCAGGGCGCTGCTGCGGCGCAGTTCGTACGCCGCCGCCACGGCCTCCGGCCCGGCCGACGCCGACGTGCTGTCCTTCGAGGACCTGCGGATGGACCTGGCCACCCGCGAGGTGACCCGGGGCGGGCGGACCGTGGAGCTGACGCGGACGGAGTTCACGCTCCTGGAGATGTTCCTGGCGCACCCGCGGCAGGTGCTGACCCGGGAGCAGATCCTCAAGGCCGTATGGGGCTTCGACTTCGAACCGAGCTCGAACTCACTGGACGTGTACGTGATGTACCTGCGACGCAAGACGGAGGCCGGCGGCGAGCCGCGCCTCGTGCACACGGTGCGGGGCGTGGGATACGCGCTGCGCGGAGGGGGCGGGGAGTGAGAAGTCCCCTCGCCTGGTTCCGGTCGCGGCCGCTGCGGTCGCGGCTCGCCCTCCTCACGGCGTTCGCCGTGGCCGTGGCCGTGGCCGCGGTGTCGCTCGCGTGCTGGTTCGTGACGCGGACGCAGCTGGAGAACGAGATGGACGCCTCCCTGCGCAGCACCCGGCTCGACCCGAACGGGGTGCAGAGTCTGCTCGCCCTCTGCCGGGGGGGCACCACACCGCCGCCGGTGGCCGGCTCGTACACGGTGCAGGTGATCTTCCCCGACGGCAGCGTGTGCACCTCCGGCAAGGCCGCGATCCCGGCCGTGGCCGGGGATCTCGCGGTGGCCCGGGGGCAGCTGGAGTTCGCCCTGCACACGGTGAAGGACGAGGCCGGACGGGAGATGCGGGTGTTCACCTACCCGCAGGAGGGCCGGATCGGCCTCGCCGTCTCCGTGGCCCGCCCCCTCGACGAGATCGACAACTCGATGTCCACCCTGCGCTGGGTGCTCCTCCTGGTCTCCGGGATCGGCGTCGTCGGCGCCGGCGCGGCCGGCCTGTGGGTGGCGCGGACCGGCCTGGAGCCGGTGAACCGGCTGACCGGGGCGGTCGAGCACGTGGCCGCGACCGAGGACCTGACCGTGCGGATCCCGGTCGAGGGCGAGGACGAGATCGCCCGGCTCTCGCGCTCGTTCAACGCGATGACGGCGGCGCTCGCGACGTCCCGCGACCGGCAGGCGCAGCTGATCGCGGACGCCGGGCACGAACTGCGGACGCCGCTGACCTCGCTGCGGACGAACGTCGAGCTCCTCGCGCGCAGCGAGGAGACCGGCCGGGCGATCCCGCCGGACGACCGGCGGGCCCTGATGGCCTCGGTGAAGGCGCAGATGACGGAGCTGGCGGCGCTGATCGGGGACCTCCAGGAGCTGGCCCGGCCGGACACCGCGCAGCAGGGGCCCCTCGAAGTGGTCCCGCTCCACACGATCCTGCGGGCGGCCCTGGACCGGGCGCGGCTGCGCGGCCCCGAGCTGAGCTTCGTGACCGATCTGGCGCCCTGGTACGTACGGGCGGAACCGGCCGGCCTGGAGCGGGCCCTGGTGAACGTCCTGGACAACGCGGTGAAGTTCTCGCCGCCCCGGGGCAGGGTCGAGGTGACCCTGATGCGCGGCGAACTGACCGTCCGCGACCAGGGTCCCGGCATCCCTCCGGACGAGCTCCCGCACGTCTTCGACCGGTTCTGGCGCTCCCCGTCGGCACGCAGCCTTCCTGGTTCGGGCCTCGGCCTCTCGATCGTGGCCCGCACGGTCCACCACGCGGGCGGCACGATCGCGCTGACCCCGGCGGAGGGCGGCGGCACGGTGGCGACGCTCCGCCTGCCGGGGGCGCCGACCCCGCCGCCGTCAGTTGTGGCGGATGAGGGACTCGACGAGGCCTGAGCGGGTGTTCGGGTAGTCCAGGACGGTGATGCCGAGGCCCTTCCAGCTGGCGGCGGTGCCGTCCAGGAAGCCGTGGACGCGGGGGTTGAGGTTGTCGGAGTTCCATCGCGGCGGCAGGGACGCGGAGGTGCTGACGAAGTTGATGTACAGCTTGCCGGGCTGCTCCACGGCCTTGCGGTAGTGGGCCTCGACCTTGGGGTACTTGGCGGTCGGCAGGGCGTTCCAGTCGTCCTGGAGCGCGATGGCTCCGCCGTCCCACCACTTGAGGCCGGGCAGGCCGCCGTTGTCGGCGATGAGGACGACCTTGCCGCGGGCCTCGCCCAGGGAGGGCACGGTGTCGCCGATGCGGAACAGCGAGCGCCAGCCCCGGTTGTCGAGGTAGTCGGTGAAGA
Organism: Streptomyces sp. NPDC029956; assembly: GCF_055574655.1. Lineage (NCBI taxonomy): Bacteria > Bacillati > Actinomycetota > Actinomycetes > Kitasatosporales > Streptomycetaceae > Streptomyces > Streptomyces sp. NPDC029956. Next base: position 22,948 of record NZ_JBVHZJ010000063.1, read on the forward strand.
CGGCGCCGAAGGTGGCGTCGGAGTCCGACGAGTACTCCTGCTTGACCCTCATCAGGACGGTCTCGGAGGGGTGGGCGGCCAGGAAGTCGCGGCAGGCGACGAGGACGTCGCCGAACATCATGTTCTGGTACGAGACGCCGTGGTGGATGGCGAAGGAGCCGCCGGTGACCCGGCAGCGGACGTCGAGGAACCTGATTCCGGCGGCGAGCTGCTGCGCGATCGTGGTGTTCTGGCACTCGGACCAGAGGCCGCCGAAGCGGGCGCCGGAGTCGTGGGTGCCGGGGATGGTGAGCTTCTGGAGCGGGGTGGGGTCGCCGTGGCCGGCCATCCAGTCCTGGGTCGTGGCCGCCCGCGCGGAGGGGGCGCCGACCAGGAGGACGGCACCCGCTGCCGCGGCTCCCGCGAGAAAGCTTCTACGGTCCATGCGCGGATTATGACGTGTACGCGTCAGCACGCGCCAGGGTGCCGCACCGACAGGCGCCGAAGTGCCTGCGCACGCAGGCGCCGGAATGTCCGCGCACATAGACGCCGGAGTGCCGCGCCGACAGGCGCCGAGAGGCCCGCGTCGGCGGAAGACAAAGGGGGCGGCGGACCGTCGAACGGTCCACCGCCCCCTCGGACGTACGGAGTTACTTCACGACCGTGATCCGGCCCGTCGCCGGCGGAGCCAGCGGGGCGCCCGGGGTGGAGTGCGCCGCCAGGTAGCCGGTGAACATGTCCAGGTCGGACGCGCCGACCAGCTTGTTCTTGTGCTCCTTCAGGACGGCGAAGCCGTCACCGCCACCGGCCAGGAACTCGTTCATCGCGACCCGGTAGGTCTTCGACGGGTCGATCGCCTCGCCGTTCAGCCGCACCGAGGACGTCACGATCCGGTCGGCACCGGTCTTCGTCATGTCCAGGGTGTAGGTGAAGCCCTTCGAGACCTGGAGGATCTTCGGGGCGGCCTGGTTGGCACCGCTGACCTGCTGCTGGAGCGTGGTGATGAGCTGGGCGCCGGTCAGGTCGACCGCCGTCATCATGTTGGTGAACGGCTGGACGGTGTACGCCTCGCCGTAGGTCACCACACCGTCGCCCTCGGCGCCGGACGCCTTGTGGACCAGCGGCGCGCGGACACCGCCCGGGTTCATCAGGGCCAGCTGCGCGCCGCCCTTGTCGGCCGGGGTCATGCCCTCGAGCTGCGCGTCGGCGATCAGGTTGCCCAGCGGCTTCTCGAACACGTCGGCCGGGTTGTCGACGTCACCGGAGATGTAGCCGACGGGACGGCTCGCGATCGGCGCCGCCAGCGCGTTCCAGCGGGTGATCAGCCGGGTCATGTCCGCGGCCTTCGGCACGTCACGGGTGACGACGTGGTTCGCGGAGGCGACGGCCGTGCGGACGATGTCCTTGGAACGGCGGTCGTAGGTGAGCGTCGTGTCGGTGTAGAGCCTGCCGAACGAGGCCGCCGACGTGACCGTGCGCGGCTTGCCCGCCGGGTCCGGGATGGTGCACGCGTACGCCTGGTGGGTGTGGCCCGTGACCAGGGCGTCGACCTGCGGGCTGACGTTCTTCGCGATGTCCACGATCGGGCCGGAGATGCCGTCGCCGGGGCCGGGGCTGTCGCAGTTGTAGTTGTACGAGCCCGAGGCCGGCGCGCCGCCCTCGTGCAGCAGGGCGACGATCGACTTGACGCCCTTGCGCTCCAGCACCTTGGTGTACTTGTTGATCGTCTCGACCTCGTCGCCGAACTTCAGGCCCTTGATGCCCTCGGCGGAGACGATGTTGGCCGTGCCCTCCAGGGTCACGCCGATGAAGCCGATCTTGACGCCGTTGCGCTCCCAGATGAAGTAGGGGTCGAGCAGCGGCTTGCCGCTCTTCTCCTTCGTCACGTTGGCGGCGAGGTACGGGAAGTCCGCTCCGCGGAACCGCTTGCCCTCCTCGAAACAGCCGGCGGTCGGGTGACAGCCGCCGTTCTGGATCCGGGCCAGCTCCTGGGCACCCTCGTCGAACTCGTGGTTGCCCACCGAGGTGACGTCGAGATCCAGGCGGTTGAGCGCCTCGACGGTCGGCTCGTCGTGGAAGAGCCCGGAGACCAGCGGAGAGGCGCCGATCATGTCGCCGGCGGCGGCGGTGATGGAGTACCGGTTGCCCTCGCGGGCCTGGCGCAGGTGCGTGGCCAGGTACTCGACGCCACCGGCGTCGATGGTCCTGGTGGTGCCGTCCGGGTTGGTGTGGGTGACCCGCCCCGACGAGCCGGTCGGCGGCTCCAGGTTGCCGTGCAGGTCGTTGAAGGAGAGCAGCTGGACGTCGACGTACCGCCCGTGGTTGCTCCCGCCCTTGGTGCCCGAGGCGCCCGCGGGCAGCGCGGCGACGAGCGCGCCGACGGTGGCGAGCCCCGCGCCGACGGCGAGTATCCGTCCGGCTGTCCTCTTCTTCTTCGGTGTCGCTGCCATCGCTCCCCTTGTCCCCGCGCCCGTTCCGGTGCGCCTCTCGACTGCTGACGTGCCAGCGAAGCCTAGAGTCAACGCGCGTAGCGCAACAGGGGGTAGCGGGTTACGAGACAGTTGCCGTCGCCTTTCCCCGGGGCGGCCGCGGGTCACCGTAGGCTCGGGTCCATGACTTCCGACGCGGCGCCGGCCCTCGAACCCGGACGGCAGATCCACACCTACGACGAGCTCACGCCCGAGCAGATCCAGGACGTACTGGACCTGCTGGAGGCCGCGGACCGGTCCGACGGCGTACACGCCGTCTCCGAGCAGGGCAGGCTCTACCTCCGGCACGGCGGCCGCGAGGGCGTGCGGCACTTCCTCCTCACCGTCGGCCCCCACCTGTACGGCTACGCCCAGCTGGAGGAGACCGACCCCATCGAGGCCCCGGCCGCCGAACTCGTGGTCCACCCCGGCCACCGCGGCCGCGGCCACGGCCGGGCGCTCGGCACCGCCCTGCTCGCCGCCTCCGGCAAGCGGCTCCGCGTCTGGGCGCACGGCGGGAAGTCCGCCGCCCGGCACCTCGCCCAGGTCCTCGGCCTGACGCTCTTCCGTGAACTGCGCCAGCTCCGCCGCTCCCTGACCCCGCTCGACATCCCGGAGCCGGTGTTCCCCGAGGGCGTCACCGTCCGCACCTTCGTCCCCGGCCAGGACGACGCGGCCTGGCTGGCCGTCAACTCCGCGGCCTTCGCCCACCACCCCGAGCAGGGCTCGCTCGCCCAGCGGGACCTGGACGACCGGATGGCCGAGCCCTGGTTCGACCCGAAGGGCTTCTTCCTCGCCGAGAAGGACGGCCGGCTCGTCGGCTTCCACTGGACGAAGACCCACGCCGAGGAGCAGCTCGGCGAGGTGTACGTCGTCGGCATCCTGCCCGACGCCCAGGGCGGCGGCCTCGGCAAGGCGCTCACCGCGACCGGCCTCCGGCACCTGGCGGCGCAGGGGATGCCGACGGCGATGCTGTACGTGGACGCGGACAACACGGCGGCGGTGACGGTGTACGAGCGGCTGGGCTTCGTCACGCACGAGGTGGACCTGATGTACCGCACGGAGTCGTGAGCACGGAGCCGTGAGCGGGACGTCGTCGGCGTGGCGCCGTAGGCAGGACGCCGTCGGCGTGGCGCCGTAGGCAGGACGCCGTGAACAGGGCGTCATCGGCGTGGAGTTGTCACACCTGTGACTCAGGGGGCGGTTGACACCGCCCCCTTCTTTCCACCACCCTTTCACTACTTGATTAGTGAAAGGGTGGTGGAAGCGATCGTGGTCGAGTACCGCATCGACCGGCGCAGTGGCGTCGCCACCTACCTCCAGATCGTCCAGCAGACGAAACAGGCCCTCCGGATGGGCCTCCTGGAGCCCGGCGACCGACTGCCCACCGCACGCGAGGTCGTCGAAGCGACGGCCATCAATCCCAACACGGTCCTCAAGGCCTACCGCGAGCTCGAACGCGAAGGCCTCGTCGAGGCCCGCCGCGGCCTCGGCACCTTCGTCCGCGCCACGCTCGGCACCGGCCCGGCCGACTCGCCCCTGCGCGGCGAACTCTCCGACTGGGCCCGCCGCGCCCGCACCGCCGGCCTGGACCGCGAGGACGTGTCCGCGCTCTTCACATCCGTACTGAAGGAACACTTCGAGGGGGACGACGCATGACGAGAGACGGCATCGCGCTGGAGGCCGATCTCCTGGGCAAGAAATACGGGGGAAGAACCCGCGGCTGGGCCCTGCGGGAGTGCGACTTCGCCCTCCCCACCGGCCGCGTCTGCGCCCTCGTCGGCCCCAACGGCGCCGGAAAATCCACCCTCCTGGCCCTCGCGGCCGGACTCCTCCGCCCCACCGAGGGAACCCTCCACGCCCCGGCCCGCGAACACCTCGCCTACGTCGCCCAGGACAAGCCGCTCCACCCCCGGCTCACCGTCGCCGACACCCTGCGGATGGGCCGCGAACTCAACCCCGGCCGCTGGGACGACGCCGCCGCCCGGCGCGTCCTGGCCGACACGCTCGACCCCGAGACCGTCGTACGGACCCTCTCCGGCGGCCAGCGCACCCGCGTCGCCCTCGCACTCGCCCTCGGCAAGCGACCCGAACTGCTCCTCCTCGACGAGCCGATGGCCGACCTCGACCCCCTCGCCCGGCACCAGCTGATGGGCCTGCTCATGGCCGACGCCGCCGAACGCGGCACCACCGTCGTCATGTCCTCCCACATCCTCACCGAGCTGGAGGGCGCCTGCGACCACCTCCTGCTGCTCCACGGCGGCCGGATCCGCCTCGACGGACCCGTCGACGAGCTCATCGCCGCCCACACCCTGATCACCGGCCCGGTCGCCGACCTCGCCCCGCACACGGTCGTCGAGTCCCGCACGACGGGCCGTCAACTCACCGCCCTGATACGCCGCGAAGGGCCGGTCGAAGGCCCCTGGGAGACCCGGGACCCCTCCCTCGAGGACCTCCTCCTCGCCCACCTCCGCACCACCGAAGGAGCCCCGGCATGAGCACCCTCGCCCTGAAGGGCCCCTACTGGGTGACGGTCCGCCAGTACCGCCGCACGCTGTGGCTGGTGGGGGCGGCGGTGGCCCTGTCCCTCACCGTGATCGGCGGCCTGCGGATCTGGGACGCCCAGACCCCCGACCGCTACTTCGAGGGCGGCCAGAGATACGCCCCCGACGGCAACCGCGGCTACGACGCCCTGCGGATCGCTCTCGAATACGGCGGCATGTACCTGCTCGTCCTGCCGCTGCTCGTCGGCGCCTTCGTCGCCGGCCCGCTCGTCGCCCGCGAATTCGAGTCGGGGACGTACCGGCTCTCCCTCACCCAGTCGGTGAGCCCGGCGGCCTGGCTCCGCTCCAAGCTCCTCACCACGTCCGCCGTCGCCCTCACCGCGACCCTCGCCCTCATGGGCGTCTACCAGCTCGGCTGGGGCCGCGTCTCCGGCAGCTTCAACTTCCACTGGGCCGACAGCGAACCGTACGCGGCAGGCGGCCTCGTGCTTCCCGCGTACGTCCTCGCGGCCGTCGCCGTCGGCGGGCTCATCGGCCTGCTGATCCGGCGCACCCTCGTCGCCATGGCGGCCACGGGCCTGGTCATGGGCGTGGCCCTGCTGGTCCTCGGCGCGTTCCGCTGGTCCTTCCTCCCGGTGGACACGGTCACCGGCCCCGCGGGCCCGACGCTCTGGACACCGGGGGACGGCCTGATGATGGACGCGGGGCTGCTCACGGCCTCCGGTGCCCGCTTCGACCAGTCGGTCTGCTGGGACGAGGTGAACAGGGTCCCCGGCCTGGACAGCATGCAGGACGGTGGAATGAAGCTGTTCGAGCGCTGCCTCGCCCAGCGCGGCGTCACCAGCCAGTACGTCGACTACCACCCCGAGTCACACTTCTGGCCCACCCAGCTCATCGAGGGCGGCATCCTCCTCGCCCTCGCCGCCCTGGCGGCCGTCGCCGCCTTCCGCGTCCTGCGCGCCCGGCACCCGTAACACTCCCTGAGAAACCGGGGGCGGGGCCCGCACACGGCCCCGCCCCCGATTCCCGGACGACATGTCGTCGTTACCGGCCATTCAGACGCGCTTGCGACGCTCACGCAATGAAGCGCTCCGTGACCCCGCCCGGCAGGGCGGCCCTCCCCAAAGGGAGACTTCCCTCCCCCACGGCCCGCTCCGACGCGCCCAACCACCCTTTCGCGCGGAAGAATGGGGCCATGAGCCAGCAGCCCGCCGAGGTCCCGGTCCAGTCCTCCGCCACGCCGTCCGTCCCGTCGTCCGCTCCCGCGCCCGCCGACGCGATAGCCGCACGCCGCGCGACGGTGGTGAACGGCGCCGTCGTCACCGATCTCGACGCCGACCTGGACTCCGACCCGGACACCTACGAGGACGACGGCAAGCTCGCCGACGAACTGCCGCAGGGGCGATTCCTCGACCGGGAGCGCAGCTGGCTCGCCTTCAACGAGCGCGTGCTCGAACTGGCCGAGGACCCCACCACCCCGCTCCTCGAACGGGCGAACTTCCTCGCGATCTTCGCGTCGAACCTCGACGAGTTCTTCATGGTCCGGGTCGCCGGCCTCAAGCGCCGCATCGCCACCGGCGTCGCCACCCGTTCGGCCTCCGGCCTCCAGCCCCGCGAGGTCCTGGACCTGATCTGGACGCGCTCGCGCGAACTCATGGCCCGGCACGCCGCCTGCTTCCAGCAGGACGTGGCCCCGGCCCTGGCCGACGAGGGCATCCACCTGATCCGCTGGCCCGAGCTCACGGAGAAGGAGCAGGCGCGCCTCTTCACCCTGTTCCGGCAGCAGATCTTCCCGGTCCTCACCCCGCTGGCCGTGGACCCGGCGCACCCCTTCCCGTACATCTCGGGACTCTCCCTCAACCTCGCCGTGGTCGTACGCAATCCGGTCAGCGGCCACCGGCACTTCGCGCGCGTCAAGGTGCCGCCGCTGCTGTCCCGCTTCCTGGAGGCCTCCCCGCAGCGCTACGTCCCCCTCGAGGACGTCATCGCGGCACACCTGGAGGAGCTCTTCCCCGGCATGGAGGTGCTCGCGCACCACATGTTCCGGGTGACCAGGAACGAGGACCTGGAGGTCGAGGAGGACGACGCCGAGAACCTGCTCCAGGCCCTGGAGAAGGAGCTCATGCGGCGCCGCTTCGGCCCGCCGGTACGCCTGGAGGTCGAGGAGTCCATCGACCCCTACGTCCTCGACCTGCTCGTCCGTGAGCTGAAGGTCTCCGACGCCGAGGTCTACCCGCTGCCCGGCCCGCTCGACCTCACCGGCCTCTTCGGCATCGCCGGACAGGACCGGCCGGAGCTCAAGTTCCCCAAGTTCGTGGCCGGCACCCACCGCGACCTCGCCGAGGTCGAGTCGGCGTCCGCACCGGACATCTTCGCGGCACTGCGCGAACGGGACGTCCTGCTCCACCACCCGTACGACTCCTTCTCGACGTCCGTCCAGGCCTTCCTGGAACAGGCCGCCGCCGACCCGGACGTCCTCGCGATCAAGCAGACGCTGTACCGGACCTCCGGCGACTCGCCGATAGTCGACGCCCTCATCGACGCCGCCGAGTCCGGCAAGCAGGTCCTCGTCCTCGTCGAGATCAAGGCCCGCTTCGACGAGCAGGCCAACATCAAGTGGGCGCGCAAGCTGGAAGAGGCCGGCTGCCACGTCGTGTACGGCCTCGTCGGCCTGAAGACCCACTGCAAGCTGTCGCTCGTCGTACGGCAGGAGGGCGAGCTGCTGCGCCGCTACTCCCACGTCGGCACCGGCAACTACCACCCCAAGACGGCCCGCCTCTACGAGGACCTGGGCCTGCTGACCGCCGACCCCCAGGTCGGCGCGGACCTCTCGGACCTGTTCAACCGGCTCTCCGGCTACTCCCGCCGCGAGACGTACCGGCGCCTGCTCACGGCCCCGAAGTCGCTGCGCGACGGGCTCGTCTCCCGGATCACCAAGGAGATCGCCCACCACCGCGCCGGCCGGCCCGCGTACGTCCGGATCAAGGTCAACTCGATGGTCGACGAGGCCGTCATCGACGCCTGCTACCAGGCCTCGCGGGCGGGCGTCCCGGTCGACATCTGGGTCCGCGGCATCTGCGCCGTACGCCCCGGGGTCACCGGCCTCTCGGACAACATCCGGGTCCGTTCCGTCCTCGGCCGCTTCCTGGAGCACTCCCGGATCTTCGCCTTCGGCAACGGCGGCGAACCCGAGGTGTGGTTCGGCAGCGCCGACATGATGCACCGCAACCTGGACCGCCGGATCGAGGCCCTCGTGCGGGTCTCGGACCCGGCGCACCGGGCAGCGCTCACCCGGCTCCTGGAGACCGGGATGTCCGACACCACCTCCTCCTGGCACCTCGGCCCCGACGGGAACTGGACGCGGCACGCGACCGACCCCGACGGCCGACCGCTCCGGCACGTCCAGGAGATGCTCATCGACGCGCGGAGGCGCCGGCGTGCACAACCCTGACCAGTCGCAGGACGTCTCGGCGGGCGAGGTCCTGGCCCCCTACCTGCACGCCCGGGCCGCGGACTTCCTCCGCGGCCTCCGGCTCCACCGCGAGAGCGGCTCGGACACGGCCGGATCGGAGGAGGCGGCCCGCACCCTGCGCGGCTCCGCCCGCCGCATCGGCGGGACGCTCCACACGTTCCGGCCGCTGCTCGACACGGCCTGGGCGGACCAGCTGCGCACCGAGCTCGCCTGGCTCTCGGGCACCCTCGCCCTCGAGCACGCCTGCACCTCGCGGCTGGTCCGCCTGGTGGACGCGCTGTCCCGCCTGTCGAACGGCACGGGCGGTCCGGGCGGGCTGAGCGGCAGCGGCCCCGTCCCCGCCGCCCGCGGCAGCGAGGCGGCCGGCCTCACCGTCGGCGCCGCCCGGGCGGGCGCCCTCCTGGAACGCCAGCTGACCCTGGCCCGGACGCGCGCCCACTCGGCGTCGCTCCAGGCACTGGGCTCGGCCCGCTTCCACGCGGTCGCCGACGCCGTCGCGCTCCTCGCCTCCGAGGTCCCCCTCGGCCCCGTGGGCGGCGCCCCGGCCGTCGAGGTCCTGGACGGCCCCGCCGAGGTCGCCGAGCGGCGCCTCCTGGACTCGGTGGCCGCCCTGCCGCTGACCCGCGCGGCCCACCCGTACAACGCGGACGCCCTCGCACTCGCCGCCGGGGAGAGCCAGGACGCCCCCTGGCACCAGACGCGGCTCCTGCTCCGGCTGCACCGGTACGCCACCGAGGCCCTGCACACCGGGGGCGAACCCGACGCCGTCCTGTTCGAGGCCGCCCGGGCCCTCGACCGCCACCGCGACGCCGCCGAGGCCGCGTCGGCGGCCGCCGCAGCCGCCCGCACACCCCGGATCGCCCCGGCGACCGCGTACGCCCTGGGCGTCCTCCACGCCGACCAGCGCCACGAGGTCGAGGCCTCCCGCTTCGCCTTCCAACGCGCCTGGCGGAGAACGACGGCACCCGTCCCATGACCGCCCCCACCCCCGAGCCCCCGATCCTCGCCGCCGGCTGCGTCCTCTGGCGCCCGGCGCGTTCCGGCCACGGCATCGAGATCGCCCTCGTCCACAGACCGAAGTACGACGACTGGTCCCATCCGAAGGGGAAGCGGAAGCGCGGGGAGTCGGCGGAGGACTGCGCGCTGCGCGAGGTCCTGGAGGAGACGGGCCGGCCCTGCGCGCTCGGCCCCCGCCTGCCGACGGTCCACTACACGGTGGACGGGCGCCCGAAGGAGGTCGCGTACTGGTCGGCGCGCGCCCTGGACGGCACCTTCACGCCGAGCCGCGAGGTCGACCGGCTGCTCTGGCTGCCCCCGGCCGCGGCCCGCGCCCGCCTCACCCAGCCCAGGGACCGCGAACTCCTGGACGCCGCGGTCACCACGACAACCGGCTGACCTCAGCCGACCGTCGACGGCGAGCGCCCGTGGGGTGCTCGCCGTCGACGGCGATGCCCCCGGGGAAAGGACGTGCGTCCGTGAAGCGCCCGGGCAGCGTCCGTGAAGCGGCCCGGGCAGTGCACCGCCTTCGGCTCCCGGCAGCGCCCCCCGGAGGCCACCCTCCGCGGCCGCCCGCCCGAGGGCCCCGCACCCGGCCTTACGGCACGGTTCACTTTCCGTTCACTCTGTTCCGTCGACGGCTTCACCTGTTCTGCCTAATTTCGGCCTTACACGGTGCACAGCGCTCCACGATGCACCGCCCACCGACACACGCCGCCGTAGAACGTTCAGGACACTCGGTCCGCGACAAGGCGGCTTCTGGAAGGAACACCCGAAAGTGAAGCTTTCGCGCAAGAACGGGCTTCGCGCCTCCGCGATCGGTGCCCTCGTCGTCTCCGGTGCGCTCGTCCTCTCGGCGTGTGGCTCGGACAACAACACGGAGACGCCGGCCAAGGAAGGCGGCACCACGACCTCCGCCGCCGCCTCGAACATCGCGTGCGAGGGTGCCAAGGGCCAGCTCCTCGCGGCCGGCTCCAGCGCGCAGAAGAACGCGATGGACCTCTGGGTCAAGAACTTCCAGGCCGCGTGCTCCGGTGTCGAGATCAACTACCAGGCCATCGGCTCCGGCGGCGGCATCACCAAGTTCAACCAGGGCCAGGTCGCCTTCGCGGGCTCCGACTCCGCCCTGAAGGACGAAGAGGTCACCGAGTCCCAGAAGATCTGCAAGGGCGGCAAGGGCGTCAACCTGCCCATGGTCGGCGGCCCCATCGCCATCGGCTACAAGCTGGAGGGCGTGGACAACCTGGTCCTCGACGCCTCCACCATCGCCAAGATCTTCGACAACAAGATCACCAAGTGGAACGACCCGGCGATCGCCAAGCTGAACCCGGGCGCCAAGCTCCCCGACAGCTCGATCCAGGCCTTCCACCGCTCGGACGAGTCGGGCACCACCCAGAACCTGGGCAAGTACCTCTCCACCGCGGCCGCCGCCGACTGGAAGCACGACCCGAAGTCGAAGTCGTGGCCCGCCCAGGGCGGCCAGGCCGCCAACGGCTCCTCCGGTGTCGCCACCGCGGTGAAGGACGCCGAGGGCTCCATCGGCTACTTCGAGCTCTCGTACGCCACCGCGAACAAGATCTCCACCGTCAGCATCAACACCGGCGCCGCCGCCCCGGTCGCCGCCTCCTCGGAGAACGCGTCCAAGGCCATCGCCGCCGCCAAGGTCAAGGGCACGGGCAGCGACGTCGCCCTCTCCCTCGACTACGCGACGAAGGCCGAGGGTGCCTACCCGATCGTCCTCGTCACCTACGAGATCGCCTGCGACAAGGGCAACAAGGCGGAGACCCTGCCGACCCTGAAGGCCTTCCTCAACTACACCGTCAGCGAGGAGGGCCAGAAGGTCCTCGCCGAAGCCGGCTACGCGCCGCTCCCGGCCGAGATCGCCGCGAAGGTCCGCGCGATCGTCCCCACCCTGTCCTGACCCCCGGCCGGTTCCGGCCCCCACCCAGAGGGGGCCGGAACCGGCATCCGGTGCACCGCCGCCAGGAGCCCGTACGTCCGTAGGGGCCCCGCAGACCGGAGAAGCAGATGGCTACCACCACACCAGACATAAACAGGAGCCGGAGCGCCAAGAGCGCGTCCCGCCCCGGGGACCGCATCTTCAGCGGTCTGTCCCGAGGCTCCGGCATCACCCTGCTCGTGATCATGGCCGCGATCGCCGGCTTCCTCACCTACCGCGCCGTCCTCGCGATCTCGAAGGACAGCACGAACTTCTTCACCACCTTCGAGTGGAACCCCGCCGGCGACCCGCCGGTCTTCGGCATCGCCGTCCTCGCCTTCGGCACGGTCGTCTCGTCGATCATCGCCATGGCCATCGCCGTGCCCGTCGCGATCGGCATCGCGCTCTTCATCTCGCACTACGCCCCGCGCAAGCTGGCCAAGCCGCTCGCGTACGTCGTCGACCTGCTCGCCGCCGTGCCCAGCATCATCTACGGCCTCTGGGGCGCGATCTTCCTCGTCCCGTACCTCGACGGCCTCAACAAGTGGCTCAACGAGTACTTCGGCTGGACGTACATCTTCGACAAGGCCAACGACGGCCCCGCCCGCAACCTCTTCACCGTGGGCATCCTGCTGGCGATCATGATCCTTCCGATCATCACCAACGTCACCCGTGAGGTCTTCCTCCAGGCCCCGAAGATGCACGAGGAAGCCGCGCTCGCCCTCGGCGCCACGCGCTGGGAGGTCATCCGCATGTCGGTGCTGCCCTTCGGCCGCTCCGGCATCATCTCCGCCTCCATGCTGGGCCTCGGCCGCGCACTCGGCGAGACCATGGCCGTCGCCGTGGTCCTCTCCCCCAGCTTCCTCATCTCGGGCCACCTTCTGGACCCGGGCGGCGGCACGTTCGCGCAGAACATCGCCGCCAAGTTCAACGAGGCCAACGAGTTCGGCCGGGACGCCCTGATCGCGTCCGGTCTCGTCCTCTTCGCCATCACCCTGCTGGTCAACGGCGCCGCCCGCTGGATCATCGGCCGCCGCAAGGAGTACTCGGGGGCCGCGGCATGAGCCACGCCATACAGGATCGTCCGGTCGCGACGGTCAAGCGCGCCGGTTCGCTCTCCAGCGCCCGCCTCCCCCGCTGGAGCCCGATCGCCATCGCCGCCGGCTCCATCGCCGCGGGCGTCGGCATCGGCCTCGGCGCCGGCTGGCACAGCAAGGTCCAGTGGGGCATGCTCGCCGCGCTGCTCTTCGTCGTCATCACGTACGTGCTGACGACCAAGGTCGAGGGCAGCCGCCAGGCCAAGGACCGCGTCGCCACCAGCCTCGTCTGGGTCTGCTTCGTCCTCGCCGTCATCCCGCTGCTCTCCCTCGCCTGGGTCACGATCAGCAAGGGCATGGAAGTACTCGACATGTACTTCCTGACCCACTCGATGAACGGCGTCCTCGACGCCGAGGCCGGCGGCGGTGTCTACCACGCGCTGCTCGGCACCATCGAGCAGGTCGCCATCGCGACCGTGATCGCCGCCCCGATCGGCCTCCTCACCGCCGTCTACCTCGTCGAGTACGGCGGCGGCAGGCTCGCCCAGGCCGTCACCTTCTTCGTCGACGTCATGACGGGCATCCCGTCGATCGTCGCCGGCCTCTTCATCCTCGCCACCTGGAACCTGATGCTGGGCTTCGGCCCCTCCGGTTTCGCCGGCGCGATGGCCCTCGCCATCCTGATGATGCCGGTCGTGGTCCGCTCCACCGAGGAGATGCTCAAGCTCGTCCCGAACGAGCTCCGCGAGGCCTCCCTCGCCCTCGGCATCCCCAAGTGGCGCACCATCCTGAAGGTGGTCCTCCCCACCGCGATCGGCGGCATCACCACGGGCGTCATGCTCGCGGTCGCCCGTATCACCGGTGAGACGGCCCCGGTCCTGCTCCTCGTGTTCGGTACGAAGCTCATCAACCCGAACCCCTTCGAAGGCGCTCAGTCCTCCCTGCCGCTCTACGTGTACGAGCAGTACGCGGTCGGCACCGACGCAGCCGTGTCCCGCGCATGGGCCGCAGCGCTCGTCCTGATCGCCTTCGTCATGATCCTCAACCTGGTGGCCCGCGGCATCGCCCGCTGGAAGGCCCCCAAGACCGGCCGCTGACCGCGGCACATTGGAAGTGATTCACATGGCCAAGCGCATCGACGTCAGCGGCCTCTCCGCCTACTACGGCGCCCACAAGGCGATCGACGACATCTCCATGACCGTCGAGCCCCGCTCCGTGACGGCCTTCATCGGCCCGTCCGGCTGCGGCAAGTCCACCTTCCTGCGCACCCTGAACCGGATGCACGAGGTCACCCCCGGCGGCCGCGTCGAGGGCAAGGTGATGCTGGACGACGAGAACCTGTACGGCACGAACGTCGACCCGGTCGCCGTGCGCCGTACGGTCGGCATGGTCTTCCAGCGCCCGAACCCCTTCCCCACCATGTCGATCTTCGACAACGTGGCGGCGGGCCTGCGCCTCAACGGCAAGTACAAGAAGTCGCAGCTCAACGACATCGTCGAGAAGTCCCTCAAGGGCGCCAACCTCTGGAACGAGGTCAAGGACCGCCTCAACAAGCCGGGCTCCGGCCTCTCCGGCGGTCAGCAGCAGCGTCTGTGCATCGCCCGCGCCATCGCGGTCGAGCCCGACGTCCTGCTGATGGACGAGCCCTGCTCGGCCCTCGACCCGATCTCGACGCTGGCGATCGAGGACCTGATCGGCGAGCTGAAGGAGCGCTTCACGATCGTCATCGTGACGCACAACATGCAGCAGGCCGCCCGCGTCTCGGACCGCACGGCCTTCTTCAACCTGGCGGCCGTCGGCCAGCCCGGCAAGCTGATCGAGCTCGACGACACCGAGCGCATCTTCTCGAACCCGAGCGTCCAGGCGACCGAGGACTACATCTCGGGCCGCTTCGGCTGAGCCTCGGACAGAGACTCGTCTGCGGTGCTGCATGGCGGTGCCACCGTACGACGAAGGGCCCGGCTCCCCCACAGGGGAGCCGGGCCCGACCCTTTCAAGCCATGCACCGGCCTCAGCCGAAGAACAGCTGCACCACGGAGAAGCTCGCCGCGGCGACCAGCGCCGCCGCCGGCATCGTGATACCGCGCCCCCCGGGGGGGCGCGACCCCCGGACCCCCAGCAGACAGCGGGGGGATCGCCCGTCAGCCGAAGAGCAGCTGCACCACGTAGAAGCTCGCCGCAGCGACCAGCGCCGCCGCCGGCATCGTGATGAACCAGCCGAGAATGATGTTCTTGGCGACGCCCCACCGGACCGCGTTGACCCGCTTCGTCGCGCCCACGCCCATGATCGCGGAGGTGATGACGTGGGTCGTCGAGATCGGCGCGTGGAAGAGGAACGCCGACCCGAACATGATCGACGCGCCCGTGGTCTCCGCCGCGAAACCCTGCGGCGGGTCGAGCTCGATGATCTTCCGGCCGAGCGTCCGCATGATGCGCCAGCCACCCGCGTACGTACCCAGCGAGAGCATCACGGCGCACGCGATCTTCACCCACACCGGGATGTCGTCGCCGGAGTCCTGCACATCGGCGATGACGAGGGCCATCACCACGATGCCCATCGTCTTCTGCGCGTCCTGCAGACCGTGGCCGAGCGCCATGCCGGCCGCCGACACCGTCTGCGCGATACGGAAGCCGCGCTTGGCCTTGTGCGGGTTGGCCTTGCGGAACATCCACATGATCGCGCACATCACCAGGTAACCGGCCACGAGACCGACCACCGGCGAGATGAACATCGGGATGACGACCTTGTCGAGGACGCCGCCCCAGATGACCTCCGTACCGCCGGCCAGCGCCGCACCCACCATGCCGCCGAACAGGGCGTGCGAGGAGGAGGACGGCAGACCGAAGTACCAGGTCACCAGGTTCCAGATGATCGCGCCGACCAGCGCGGCGAAGAGGATTCCCATCCCCTTGTCGCCGTGCGGCGTCTCGATCAGGCCCTCGCTGACCGTCTTGGCGACCCCGCTGCCCATGAAGGCACCGGCGAGGTTCATGACGGCGGCCATGGCCAGGGCCGCGCGAGGGGTCAGCGCACGCGTCGACACCGAGGTGGCGATGGCGTTGGCCGAGTCGTGAAAGCCGTTCGTATAGGTGAAGCCGAGCGCGACACCGATGGTCACGATCAGAGCAAAGGTGTCCACGAAGCCTCAGGACTCCTTGACCGCGATGGTCTCCACCGTGTTGGCCACGTGCTCGAACGCGTCGGCCGCCTCTTCCAGCACGTCGACGATCTGCTTGAGCTTCAGCACCTCGATGGCGTCGTACTTGCCGTTGAAGAGCGTCGCGAGCAGCTTGCGGTGGATCTGGTCCGCCTGGTTCTCCAGCCGGTTGACCTCGATCCAGTACTCGGTCAGGTTGGCCATCGTCCGCAGGTTCGGCATCGCCTCGGCGGTCAGCTCCGCCGCCCGCGCCAGCACCTCGATCTGCTGCTCGACGCCCTTGGGGAGCTCCTCGACGTTGTAGAGGACGACCAGGTCGACGGCCTCCTCCATGAAGTCCATGATGTCGTCGAGGGAGGACGCGAGGTTGTAGATGTCCTCGCGGTCGAACGGAGTGATGAACGAGGAGTTCAGCTGGTGGAAGATGGCATGGGTCGCGTCGTCGCCGGCGTGCTCCGCTGCCCGCATCCGCTCCGCGATCTCGGCCCGGGCGGAAGGCTCCGCTCCGAGCAGTTCCATCAGGAGTTTCGAGCCCGTGACGATGTTGTCCGCGGACGCGGCGAACATGTCGTAGAAGCTCGTCTCCCTGGGGGTCAGACGAAATCGCACGTGAGGTCCTCGGGGTGCTGGGTTTCGGTCAGGCTGATGCTAGGCGCATCATCCGGCCACGGCTAACCGGCGTCTCTCAGTGTCGCCCATCAGGCACAGTGAACAGCACGGGCCCCCGCCCGGATCGGCGGGGATCGGTACCATATACCCACGAGGGGTATACACCCCCTTATTGGACAACGGGAGGACGCCATGACGACCACCGAGGCGGACCAGGTCACCCCCGAGGCCGTCGAGGCCGTCGGGCCGGCCGACCACGAGCACGGCGTGCACGGTTACCACAAGCAGAAGGACGAGCACCTCAAGCGACTCCGCCGGATCGAGGGCCAGATCCGCGGTCTCCAGCGGATGGTCGACGAGGACGTCTACTGCATCGACATACTCACGCAGGTCTCCGCCTCGACGAAGGCGCTCCAGTCGTTCGCCCTCCAGCTCCTCGAGGAGCACCTGCGGCACTGCGTCGCGGAGGCGGCGACCAAGGGCGGCGAGGGCATCGACGCCAAGGTCGAGGAGGCCACGAAGGCCATCGCCCGCATGATGCGGACCTGAGGCCTCCCTCCCGCTCCTCCCCCCGCTGCACCCGCTCCTCCCGTATGCGGTGGTGAGCCGGGCCGTCCCGTCAGAGGTCCTCCACGGCCCGCTCCACCGCCACCCTCAGCACCTCGTCGATCCGGTCGGCGCTGAGCCGCTCCCCGTCCGCGGCGGACGCCGCGATGATCAGCTCGCCGCACAGTTCGATCTCGGCGAGGGCGACGCAGTCCGGGTCTGCGGTCACGGTTGCTGTACCGGGCGGGGCCACGCGCATCCACCTCTTCCTGCCGGCGTCGGTCTCCCAGCGGTCTCCCAGCGTAGGGACGGCGACACGCACCGCGCATGACACGTCCGGACCATTTGCCGATGGTCCACGCCGACACCGGGCCAGGTCAGGCCGATCAGGCCTTGATCTTCCCGGCGTAGATGTCCCGGCGGTCCGGCAGCGTCACCCGGACCGGGACCCCGAAGCCGTACAGCAGGGTCGTCGACGCGACCGCGACCGTGCGGCCCTGGTTGCTGAAGCTGAACTGGTGGCGCACCTTCCGCAGCCGCCCCTCCCCGTCGAGGTACGCGTCGAAGGGCACGGTGTCCGTGGCGAACCCTTTCGCCGCCGCGGCGAGCGCCCCCCGGAGCTGCGGCGAGGCGACCCGGGCGGCGTGCGCGATGTCCGCGACCCCCCGGTAGTGGCTGACTTTCACCCCTGCCAGATCGACCTCCCCGACGTACGTGACCTTCCGGGCGCCCCGCAGCAGCTCCGCCGCGGCGGCCGGATCGGTGGCCCCGCCCGTGACGAGGTTGCCGTCGTCGAGGGTGGTGGTGTCGACCCGCACCCACTTGTCGGCGGGCACCCCGGCCCCCCGGTTCTTCATGTAGAGGGCGCCGGGGGTGAGGAGCTCGGTGATCGGCCGGTGCTCGCTGGTCCCGGCCGGGTCCTTGGGCAGCACCACCTGGAGCCGGCCGGTACGGCGCCGGAAGTCGTAGCCGCCCTCGCCCCGGATGGTGACCCGCGTCCCGCCCGAGGCCATCTCCATGGAGGTGCTCGCCTTGGCGGTGCCGGCCTTCGTCAGTGCGTCGGGGGCGTTCCGTACGGCGAGGGCGGGGTCGGTCTTCGGCCGGGCGTCGTCGGGGGCGGCGCAGCCCGTGACCGCTCCCGCGGTCCCGACGAGGGAGCCGACCAGGACGGCGGTGACGGCGAACGCCCCGCTCCCGCGGATGCCCGGACGACCGTATCTCAGCTGCACCACCATCGCCTGCCAACCCCCAACGCCTCACCGCTGTTTGCCCGGGACACGCCCTTCCCCGGGCCCGCGGGCCCTGGGGACGCCCGATCCGCATAACGACGGTCGGGGCGTGCCGTCACGCGCAGTACGGTGGTGAGGTGCACGCGCAGCCCTCCCCCCACACCACCACGATGTCGGAGCGCGGCTCGTTCGCGCTCGCTCGCTGCAGCTGCGGCTGGACGGGACCTGCCCGCAGATCCCGGGACCGGGCCCGCACGGACGCGGCGGACCACCTCCGCGCCACGGGGACCACGGAGGGCTAGGACCTGCCGTCACGTTCGAGACCCGGGCGGCGAGGCCGCGCGGGCGGGAACGTCCGTCCGCCGGACGCCGGACGGACCCTAGGCGGCGAGGTCGTTGTGGCCGGGGCCGGAGGCCGGGCCCCCGATGCGCGGTTCGGGGATGCCGATCGCCTCCGGGTGCCGCGTCGGCTCGGCCCGGCGGGAGCGGACCAGCCCCGCGCAGCGGCCCGAGCGGGCGACGGCGGAGATCACCGGGGTGAGCAGCGCGAGGGCGAGCGGGGCGAGGAGCAGCGCCACCGCCGTACCGAGGGCGAAGCCGCCGATCACGTCGGTCGGGTAGTGGACCCCCATGTAGACCCGTGCGAAGCCCTCGGCGAGGGCGAGGCCGATCGCGGCCAGCCCGAACCTGCGGTGGGCGACGAAGACACCGACACCGAGGGCCATCGCCAGCGTGGCGTGATCGCTGACGAAGGAGAAGTCGGTCTTCCCCGCGACGAGGACCTCGAGCCCCTGATGGTCCCTGAAGGGCCTGGGGCGCTCGACGAAGCCGCGGATGGGGATGTTCACCAGGAGGGCGACGCCGGCGGCCAGCGGGGCCCAGACGAGCCCGGCGACGGCCGAGACGGAGTCGGCCAGGGTGCCGCGGCGGCGGACGCTCCACCAGCACCACAGCATGACGAGGGCCATCGCGAGCATGATCCCGTACTCGCCGACGAACTCCATGACGCGGTCGAACCACGGCGGGGCGGCCTTGGCCAGCCCGTTGATGTCGTAGAGCAGGCTGACATCGGGGTTCGAACCGTCCGATGCGAGTCCAGCCATCTGCTGAGGCCCCTTGCTCTCGTGTCTGTGTTTTCCAACCCCCGTGGTCAGAGCGGTCGGACCAAGGAACGAACCGCCTGAGGCGCACGTTCCGATCTCTCCGATGGATCATGATGACGTTATCGAAGAGTGACGGCTCACCGCAGCTCAGGGCCTGTGCATGACGGAGAGTTCCGGCCATGTCCGGTACGACCGGCGGGCGCGTACCTGCCGACGGTCCGTCTGCACCGCTCAGGCCTGCGGGAGATGGGTGGGCAGCGCCGCCGCGCCCTCCGCGGTGACCCGGGTCGCACCGAAGTAGTCCGGGGTGTCGATCCGGTCGAAACGGATCACCGCCCCGGTGCGCGGTGCGTCGATCATGTACCCGCCGCCGACGTAGATGCCGACGTGCCGAATGGCCCGCGAGTTGGTCAGGTCGTCGGAGAAGAAGACCAGGTCCCCGGGGAGCAGCTCCTCGCGCGAGGGGTGCGGTCCGGCGTTGTACTGGTCGTTGGCCACGCGCGGCAGCCGGATGCCGACGCTCTCGTACGCGGCCTGGGTGAGCCCCGAGCAGTCGAACCGGCCGTTCTGCGCGGCCGTGCCCGTACCGCCCCAGAGGTACGGGGTGCCGAGCTTCCCCTGTGCGTAGTGGATCGCACTGGCCGCCTGCCGGGAGGGATCGACACGGCCGACGGGCTGGGCGAAGCTCTTCTCCAGGGACTTGATGATGCGTACGTAGTTCCGGGTCTCGCTGATCGGCGGCACCCCGCCGTGCTTGATCACCCGGTACGCGCCCGCGTTGTACGCGGCCAGCATGTTGCTCGCCGGGTCCCCGGGCACGTTCTTCACATAGCCGGCGAGCTCGCAGTCGTACGAGGCGGCCGAGGGGATCGCGTCCTTGGGGTCCCAGATGTCCCGGTCGCCGTCCCCGTCGCCGTCCACCCCGTGACCGGCCCACGTGCCGGGGATGAACTGGGCGATGCCCCGCGCGTCGGCCGAGGAGACGGCCCGCGGGTTCCAGCCGCTCTCCTGGTAGAGCTGTGCGGCGAGCAGGGCCGGGTTGATGGCGGGGCAGAGGTTGCCCCATTTCTGCACGAGCCCCTGATAGAGCGCCGGGACGGCGCCCTTGGCGAGCCCCACGGAGCCGTTCGCGCGGCCGTCCGCGCCGCCGGCGAGACCCGCCGCCGCCGAGTACGTACCGACGACGAGCAGTGCGACGAAGCTCAGACAGACCCCGAAGGCCCCACCGGCCACCAGCCACGCCTTGCCGGCCCTACGCACCGTCAACCACCCCTCGGCTCATGGCAGTACGCCCCGGGGAACGAGTCTAGGCGGTGGGCCGCCGACACCGCCCCAAGAGTGCAACAACGACAATCATTGCCCGGAGTCACTCTCCGTGATACACAGAGTGACCATACGCGTCTTTGCATAGAAACCGGCCAGACCACCGCAGGTCAAGACGGTCAAGTCGGTCAGATGTGCGGGGATCGGGTAAAGAGAGCCGTCAAGCCGTCACACGCGAGCGGTTTCATCAGCGAAGATAGGGCGATGACCCATGCCGTCCGGCAGGGGCGACTAACTACCCATACAGGGGCGGTGAGTTACATGTACCTGGCGGCAGAAAAAGGCGACATCACCACCATCATCGGTGGAATCGCCCCGAACTGGGGCCCCTTCGGCAGCCTGGGCGCCGAGGCCAAGATCATGATCGAGGTGGTGATGGCCGTGGCCATCCTGCTCTGCCTCGGCATCGCCATCTGGGGAGCGGCCAAGCAGCGCATCGGCGCGACCGCCCTCCGCGACACCTTCAGCGCGGAACAGGGCAAGGGCCTCATCGTGGCCGGTCTGACCGGCGTCTTCATCATCGGATCCCTGGGGACGCTGTTCACCATCGTGTACGGGATGGCGGTCTGACCCCCCGTCGGACACCAACCCCCTGAGAATGCGTTCCCCAGATGTCCAGCACGACGTACTGCCCGTACCGCGAACCAGTGAGGGGGCGTTCCCGGCATGAGTCCCGGTGACGAGCACGACAGCTTCGGCGGCGTGGGCGGCTCGGGCCAGACCCGGACCCGCCTGCCCGAAGGCAACAGCGGCGACGTGTACGGCGGCGCCCGCCGCCCCGTCCGCAGCTCCCGCTCCCTCATCACGGTCGTCGGCGTGGTGGTCCTCCTCGTCGCCGCCATCGCCTTCGCCAACCGCGGCGGCGGCGACCCCGCGGACGCGGCGGGCCCCTCCTCCGACACCCCCGCCAAGACGGCCCCCACGGCGGCGACGGGCGTCCGCCCGGTCACCGGCAAGAACGGCCAGATCCCCACGGGCTACAGCCAGGACGAGCAGGGGGCGCAGAGCGCGGCGACGAACTACGCGGTGGCGCTCGGTTCTGTCGGGATGTTCCAGGACGGCCCCCGCGAGGACCTCATCCGCGCCACCCACGATCCGGCCGTCGCGGACGATCTGCTGAACCGTCTGGACATCTCCTACTCGGCCGAGTTCCTCACCGGCATCGGACTCGACGCGAACGGCGCCGCGCCCACCGGCCTCACCTTCGTGTCCCGCACCGTCCCGGTCGGCGCCAAGGTCCGCGACTACACGGACACCTCCGCGACGGTCGATGTCTGGTGCACCGGTCTCGTCGGTCTGGCCGGGACGGGCTCGACCAAGCCCGTCACGTCCACCTGGTTCACGCTCACCCAGAAACTCACCTGGGTCGACGGCGACTGGCGGATCGCGTCGTCCACCCAGAGCGAGGGCCCGACCCCGGTCAACGGCGACAACCGTGCCTCGGTCGCCGACGACATCGCCGAGGCCGTCGAGGGATACGGAGGCTTCACCTATGCCCGCTAGCCGCAGCCTGGCGGGCCGCGTGTCGGCCACGCTCACCGCCGCCTTCCTCGCCGCGCCCTTCCTGTCCCTCTCGACCGCTCAGGCCGCGCCCACCCCGACGCCGACCGCGCCCACGCCGTCCCCGAGCCCCTCGGACACCCGCTGCGATCTCATCGTGGGCCAGGCGAGAGAACTGTGCGAGCAGGGTCAGACCGGAGGCGGCGGCGCACCCGTCACCGACCCCACCTCCGCCGTCGACCCCCTCAGCTCCCTCGCCCGCGGCTTCTCCGACGCCGCCATCGCCACCATCGACTACCTCTCCAAGGCCGTCAAAGAAACCGCCGACGTCGACTTCACCAACACGGAGTTCCTCGGCCGGTACGCGATCGTCTTCGCCGCCTCCACCGTCCTCACCCTCCTCCTCTGGCTCCTCGCCGTCGCCAAGCGCGCCATCCGGGGCGTCCCCCTCACCACCGCGCTCTCCGAGGCCATCGGATTCCTCTGGCTGACGGTCCTCGCCTCCGCCTTCACCCCCCTGATCCTCTACACCGTCGTCAACGCCACGGACGCCGTCACCGAGGTCATCGCCTCCGGCACCGGCAAGCAGACCGACGTGTTCTTCGGCAGCTTCAAGGAGGCCCTCCAGAAGGGCGACAGCATCGGTGGCGGCCCCATCATGCTGATCATCGTGTCGCTGGTGACCGTCATCGCCGCGGGCGTGCTCTACCTGGAGCTCTTCCTCCGCGCCGTCATGCTGTACGTCGGCGCACTCCTCGGCGTCGTCGTCTACTCGGGCCTCGTCGACAAGAACATGTGGGGCCACGTCCGCCGCTGGGCGGGCATCATGATCGCGATCATCCTGGTCAAGCCGGTCATCGTCATCGTCCTCGGCCTGGCCGGCGCGCTCTCCTCCGGCACCGGACCCGACTCGTTCTCCGCCGTCGTCTCCGGTCTCGCGATCATCCTGCTCGCGATCTTCGCCTCTGCGATGATCTACCGCTTCGTCCCCGGCTTCGGCGACGAGATCGCCGCCTCCCGCAACAACCGCCTCCACCGCGCGGGCGAGAACGCGGCCGCCGCGGTCATCTCCTCCCCCGCCTCCCTCGTCTCCCAGGGCATCAAGACCCACAGCTCCCGCGGCGACGGAGGCGGCGGCCAGGGCTCCCAGCCCGCCCGCCCCGCCAATCCGATGTCCGGCGGCATGGCCGCCCACAGCAGCCGTGGCGGAAGCGGTGGCGGCGGCGCGACTCCTCCGCCCCCGCCCCGCAGCAGCAGTCCCACCGCGGGAACCCCGCACAGCAGCCGCAAGAACTCTGGAGGTGCAGGGCGTTGACGACCCAGTCCCAGCCGGTCGCGCCCCGCCGTACGTATCTCGTGGGCCGGGCCCGGCCGAACGCGATCGTCGGCAAGAACCGCGAGACCGGCGAGATCGCCCTGATCATCGTCGGCGCCTTCCTCGGCATGATGAGCGGACTCCTCGTCCCCCTCCTCCCCCTGCGGATCGCGCTCCTCGCCGGCCTCCCGATGCTCGCGATCGCCGCCGTGTACCTCCCGTACAAGCACCGCACGTTCTACAAGTGGTTCGAGATCAACCGCAGCTACAAGCGGATGCTCAAGCGGGGCACGGCCTACCGCTCCGTCGTCTCCGAGGCCGGCACCCGCCTCGACGGCCGCGAGGTCGAGATCGGCCCGCCGCCCGGCATCGGCCGCATCGGCTGGCTCGCCGCCCCCTTCGGCCCGGACGAGATCGCCGTCCTCCTGCACGCCGACCGCCGCACCGTCACCGCCGCCATCGAGATCGAGGGCCCCGGCGTCGGCCTGCGCGACAGCGAGGACCAGGAGGCGCTGGTCGACCGCTTCGGCACCCTCCTCAAGCACGTCGCCAACGGCGACGGCTTCGTGACCCGCCTCCAGATGCTGGCCCGTACCCTCCCCGCCGACCCGGACGCCCACGCCAAGGACGTCGGCCAGCGCGGCGACCCCCACGCGCCCGCGTGGCTCATGGAGTCGTACGAGCAGCTCCAGTCGATGGTCTCCACCTCCAGCGAGCAGCACCGCGCCTATCTCGTCGCCTGCATGCACTACACGCGCGAACTCGCCGCCGAGGCCAACGCCATGGCCCGCGCCGCCAAGCACGCCTCCGGCGCCCGCAAGCTCGACCGCGACGCCGGCCTCGCCGTCGTCATGGCCCGCGAGCTCACCGACATCTGCGCCCGCCTCGCCGAGGCCGACATCCGCGTCCGCCAGCCCCTCGGCCAGTCCCGGCTCGCCTCCCTCGTGCACTCCATGTACGACCCGGACCACCCCATCGACCACATCCAGGCCATGACGAAACGAAACGCTTGGCCCGCGGAACTGGACGCGATGGAGCCGACGTACCTCCAGGCGAAGACCCGCGAGTCCTCGACCCGCGCCCCCTGGTGCCACGCCACGGCCTGGGTGAAGGAGTGGCCGATGACCCCGGTCGGAGTCAACTTCCTCGCCCCGCTGCTCGTCCACACCCCGGACGTGATCCGCACGGTCGCCGTGACGATGGATCTGGAGCCCACCGAGGTCGCCATCGAGCGGATGCTCACCGAGAAGACCAACGACGAGGCCGACGCCAGCCGCGCCGCCAAGATGAACCGCACGGTCGACCCGCGCGACATCGCCGCGCACGGCCGGCTCGACCAGCGGGGTGAAGATCTCGCCAGTGGCGCGGCCGGAGTGAACCTGGTCGGGTACATCACGGTGTCGTCGCGTTCGCCCGAGGCCCTGGCCCGGGACAAGCGCACGATCAGGGCCTCCGCCGGCAAGTCGTATCTGAAGCTGGAGTGGTGCGACCGCGAGCACCACCGGGCCTTTGTGAACACCCTGCCGTTCGCGACCGGCATCCGCCGCTAGGGCCGAAGGGGCACAGACCCATGCGAGATCCGCTGTCCGTCCTCACCGACGCCTTCACCTCCTTCGTCTTCGGGAAGGTGGAGACGACCCGGCTGCCCGTCCGTACCTCCACGGGCCAGGCCCAGGCCGTCTATCTGCCGACCGCCGCCCCCGGGCTCGGCGACTCCGGCGTCATCATCGGCCGCGAGGTCTACAGCGGCAAGGGCTACATCTACGACCCCTTCCAGCTGTACGGGCAGCAGCTCCCCGCCCCCCACTGGCTGGTCCTCGGCGAGTCCGGCAACGGCAAGTCGGCGCTGGAGAAGACGTACGTGCTCCGCCAGCTCCGCTTCCGCGACCGGCAGGTCGTCGTCCTCGACGCCCAGGGCGAGGACGGCGTCGGCGAATGGAACCTCATCG
Source organism: Streptomyces sp. NPDC029956 (assembly GCF_055574655.1). Lineage (NCBI taxonomy): Bacteria > Bacillati > Actinomycetota > Actinomycetes > Kitasatosporales > Streptomycetaceae > Streptomyces > Streptomyces sp. NPDC029956. The sequence goes on from NZ_JBVHZJ010000063.1 coordinate 48,075, forward strand.
CGCAGGAGCTGGGGATAACCCCCATCCGCCTGGACCCCATGGTCGCCAACGACTCCGGGATCCGCCTCAACCCGCTCGACCCGTCGATCACCACGACCGGGCAGCTCGCCCTGCTCCGGACGATCATCGAGGTGGCGATGGGTCACGGCCTCGACGAGCGGTCCGGCTTCGCCCTCAAGGTCGCCCACGCCCACGTCGTCGAGCACACCGCCCACCGCCAGCCGATCCTCACCGACATCGTGGAGCGGCTCCGCCATCCCGAGGCGGAATCCGCCGAGGCGATGAACGTCGACATAGACGATGTACGGGCCTGGGGCCTGGACGTCGCCCTCGTCCTGGACCGGCTGGTCGACGGTGACCTCCGGGGCATGTTCGACGGCCCGACGACCGTCGGCATCGACCTCGACGCGCCCCTGATCGTCTTCGACCTGTCCCACATCGACCGCAACTCCATCGCCATGCCGATCCTCATGGCGATCGTCGGCGTCTGGCTGGAGCACACCTGGATCCGCCCCGACCGGAAGAAGCGCATCTTCCTCGTCGAGGAGGCCTGGCACATCATCAACAGTCCCTTCGTGGCACAGCTGTTCCAGCGGCTGCTCAAGTTCGGCCGTCGCCTCGGCCTGTCCTTCGTCGCCGTCGTCCACCACCTCTCCGACGTCGTCGACGGAGCGGCGGCGAAGGAGGCCGCGGCGATCCTCAAGATGGCCTCCACCCGGACCATCTACGCCCAGAAGGCCGACGAGGCACGCAACACGGGCCGGGTCCTCGGCCTGCCGCGCTGGGCGGTCGAGATCATCCCGACCCTCACTCCCGGCATCGCGGTCTGGGACGTCAACGGCAACGTGCAGGTGGTCAAACACCTCATCACCGAACGAGAACGCCCGCTGGTCTACACGGACCGCGCCATGACGGAAGCCTCGGCCCCGTCGGGAGACCCGGACCTCGAATGGGAGACGGAGCAGCGGGCGATCCTCATCGAGCAGCAGATGAACGGCACTTCGCAGTCGACGGTGGCGTAGATGGAGACGGCACGGAAGGGCGGGGGAGGGGTCTCCGACGGGCTGCTGCTCAGCCTGTTCGGCCTCCTTCTGTGCCTCACGGTCCTGGTGTGGACGGCGACCGGCCTGGCCGGTCTGTTCTCCCACGGTGCCTGGCCGCAGGGCGTCGCCTACACGGGCACGCCCGCGGCCCTGCGTTCCCTGGCCACGGCCCCGACGGACCTCGCGGCCGCCTGGCCGGCCACCCCGCCGGGCCAGCTGTCGGGGTACGGCCTGTTCTGGGGTCTGCTGATCGGCGAGGCGATGATCCTCCTCGTCCTCGCGGTCTTCGCCCTGGGCACCCTGGCCCGCTGGCGGGCGGTGCGCGCGAGCAGGAAGGCGGGGGTGTACGGAGGGGGTGAGGAGCCGGTACGGGCGACCCGCGAGCGGGCGCGCGAGAGGCCCCCTTACGGGAAGTACCCGTACGAGAAGACCGCGTACGACGAGCCGGCCCACGAGAGGCCGCGTGAGGAACCCGTACGCGAGGAGCACGTACGCGAGGCTCCCCCGGCTGTCCCGGCGCCCCCGGCCCCCCGCCGTCCGGCGGCGACGCACGCGCCGGAGCCGCCCACGGCCCCGATCCCGACCACACCGCCGGCACCGGCCGCCGCCCCCGTCCCGGCACCGGCCCCCGTCCCGACCGCGGCACCGGCCCCGGTGGCGGCTCACGGTCCCGGCCCCACGGGCCCCGGCCGTACGTTCTACGGCCCGCCCGACGCCCGCCGCCCCGCAGCCGTCCAGGCCGTCCGGGACGCCGAGGGCGCGGTCCTGGTCGTCACCTCCGACCCCGGCCTCTGGTCCGCGACCAAGGACGCGCGCGGCAAGCTCGGCCCGGTCCTCGTCCACGACCCCGGCCACCTGTGCGACACCCCCGCGCGACTCCACTGGTCGCCGTCCGAGCGCTGCGAGGACCCGGCCGTGGCCGCCGAGCGGGCGGTCGCCCTGCTGGCTCCGGTACGTCCGCACTCCCGGCTGGACGCGGCCACCGCGGACACTGCGGAAACGCTCCTGCGCTGCTGGCTGCACGCGGCCGCCGTGGACGGACGACCGTTCCGCCAGGTCCACCGCTGGGCCCAGGGCACGGGCGCCCACGAGCCGGTACGGATCCTCCGGAGCCACCCGAAGGCGGCCTCCGGCCACGCGGGACTGCTCGAATCGGCGCTCACCGCACACCCGGAAAGCCGCCGCACGGCACAGGAACTGACGGCCCGTGCGCTGGCTTCGCTCTCCTCGGTCCACATCCGGGAGGCCTGCACCCCGAATCGAACGGATTCGCTGGCGCTGGCATCTTTCCTCCCCGAAGGGGGCACCCTCTACGTGGTGGGGGAGCCGATCGAGGATCCCCGCACCCACCCCGGCGCGATGCCGCTCCTGACGGCGCTCGCCGCAAGCGTGGTCGAGCACGGCCGCCGCATGGCCGCACGGTCATCCGACGGTCGGCTCGACCCACCAATGACCCTCGTCCTGGACGACGTCGCCGCCGTGGCCCCGCTCCCCCAGCTCCCGGAGCTCCTCGCCGGCGGTCACACCCAGGGCCTCCCGACCCTGGCCCTGATGCGCTCGCCGGAACAGGCCCGCACCAGATGGCCGGAGACCTCCCTGCGTCGCTGAGGACTCCTGAGCCACTGAGGCCCCCTGAGGACCCCCGACCCACAGAGAGCCCCTGAGCCGCCGAGGGCCCCGGAGCGGCCGAGTGCCCCTGCCCCGGCCCCCTCCCGGGTCAGAGGGCGCGGCCGCGCAGGGAGTGCAGATGGGCGCGGGCGGCCTCGGCGGCATGGGTGAACCAGTCGGCGATGACCGCGGTCTCCTCCGGGGTGTACCGGGCGAAGACGTCCTCCAGGCGGGCGTAGAACGGCTGGTACAGCGCGACGACCCGGGCGGCCGCGTCCGGGTCCGCGACCACGCGCACCCGCCGCCGGTCGGCCGGGTCGGGGGCCCGGCGGGCGTACCCGGCCTTCTCCAGACGGTTGAGCACGCCGGTCACGGCCCCCGTGGTGAGGTTGGCCCGCTCCGCAAGGTCCCCGGCCGACAGCGGATCCTCGCCGGCGCCGAGCACGTGCCCGAGGCAGGTCAGGTCGGTCACGTTGATGCCGAGGGCCTGGGCGACCTCCTGCTGGCCGATGAGGCCCAGGGCCACGTACGCGTCCATCCGATGGATCGCCTCGCCGACGGTGGCCGGGGGACGGCTCTTGCCCTCCACGCAGAGACTCCTTAGCATCTAAGTTACTTAGCTCGCGAGATAAACCGTCTCACCGATGCCTTCATCCTGCCTGCCCCGACACCCCACAGGAGCATCCATGAGCGCCCACGGCGACGTCGACCTCGGCCACACCCTGGCCGGATGGACCGGAACCGCCCTCGCCGGTCTGGGCACCACCGTCGCCGGAGCCGGAATCTGCCTCGACCGCACCTGGGCCCTGTGGCTCGGCGCGGCACTGGCCGTTCTCGCCGCCGCCACGACCTGGACCCTCCATCTGACGGGCTGGGGCAAGCCCTCCGGCCCCCGCCCCTCCGACCAGTGGGACTGGCGGGTCCGCGACACCGGCGCCCGCCACGGCCACCCCGACTGCCTCGGCTGCCGCCTCGCGGGCCGGCGCATCACGGTCACCGCCCGGACCCGCCCGCACCCCGAACCGGCCCCCGGCCACCCCTGATTCCGGCGCTGCCCCCGGGTGCACGGCCAGGTCCCGACTCACCTTCCCGTCGTCGCCCGAAGAGCAGGCGGGAGTGTGACGAGAGCAGTTCGACGACAGGACCTAGTGACCTGGTTCGGAGATCCTGTCGCAGTAGCGGCAGATGCGGTCGAGGATCTGGTCGGCGGTCTTGGTCCATTTGAAGGGCCGGGCCTGGTCGTTCCAGACCTTGATCCACTCTTCGAGCGCGGTCTTGAGGTCGTCGAGTGAGCAGAACACTCCCCGTTCCAGGCACCTGCGTTCCAACTCGG
>NZ_JBVHZJ010000064.1:0-51539 GCF_055574655.1 Streptomyces sp. NPDC029956
CGGCCCTCCTCGTCCACCGCCGCGGCGAACGGCGCGATCTTCGCCTCCGCGAGCGCACGCACCGACTCCCGGAGCATGTCGTGCTCCTCGGAGGGCCGGTACAGGTCGAAGTCCTTGCCCATGATGTGGAACTCCCCTAGACGCTTTTGGCACTGAGTACCCTCAGCAAAACACACTCAGTGCCATGATGCCAGAGCGCCCCGACGCTGATCTGCGTCGGGGCGCTCAAGGAACCGGTTGGCCGGTTTTTTTAACCAGGAGTATCTGCGAGGTTTCCTTCTCCCCTTTGGAGTCGACGCACGTCGTACTCGGCGGCCAGTCGTCGTGCGCGTTCCTCGGTCATCTCGATCGTGGTCAGCAGGGCGGGGGTGCAGATCGTCGGCAGTACATGCCGGAGCAGTACCGTGATGCGATGGGTGAGATCGTTGCGATCGCACAGGATCTGGGACATCGTCTGGATGCCCGCGAAGGCGCCCGAGAACAGCTCGGCCGTATCCGTCACGTTCACGTGGACGAGAAGCTCCCCGCGGGCCTTCGCCACCGTCAGGACCTCCGAGACCTGGTCGATCCAGGCCCGGAACGGAGCCGCCCGGTCGACCCCCGTGGCGCCGCTGTCCAGGGCCAGCGCGACGCTCGCCCGCACCAGCGCGTCACGCTGCAGCCGGTGGGCGAGGAGGAAGCCCTGGTCCACCAGCTCCTGGAGCTTCACGGGCTGCGGCGTGAGGGGCTCGTCGAGCATCTGGGCGTCGAGCACGCCGAGGGCCAGATCTTCCTTGGAGGCAAAGTGGAAGTACAGAGCCCCCTTGGTCACCCCGGCGCGCACCAAGATCTCCCCGATGGTCGTGCGCTCGTAGCCACGCTCCGCGAAGACGGCCGCGGCCGACTCCAGGATCGCCCGCCGGGTTCGGATCGCACGCGCTTGCTGTGCCAAGGCGCCTCCTGCTGTATCGCTGACTGTGCTCGACGTGTGACGTGAAGCATTGAAAAGAAAACCGCGCTGTACGTACTCTATGGCGGGCGGGCCTGCCGCCCAGGGGTACGCGGGGACGCGAGGGGGAACCATGGATCAGAACTGCCGCGGTGCGACGACGCGCGTCCCCGGGGAGTTCGTCCATCGAGCGGACCCCGCCGACATCTTCCCCACCGGCTGGACGCAGCGGGGGGAGAATCGATTCTCCGTCTCTGCTCACTGGCCCGCCGTACATCCCTTCTTCACTCCGGTGACAGGGGACCGTCACGACCCCGTTCTGGTGGCCGAGACGATACGCCAGGCCACCATGCTCGTGGCTCACGCGGAACTGGGGGTACCCGTGGACGACCAGTTCGTCATGTGGGACCTCCATTTCTCCGCGGACCCCGCGGCGCTCGCCGTCAACGGCCTCCCGTCGGACGTCACCGTCGACATCCACTTCCCCGACCTCGGCACCCGCCGCGGCCGCGCCAGGAACCTGCCCACCCTCGTGCGGCTCACCCGGGGCGGACGCTCGCTCGCCACCGGCGGCGGCCTCGCGGGATACACCTCGGCCGCCGCGTACCGCCGCCTCCGGGGCGACCGGATGGCCGCGCTCGGCAGGCCCGTCCCCCTGATTCAGGGAGTCGCTCCGCACCTGGTCGGCCGCCGTCGGCCGCAGGACGTCGTCCTCGGCCCGGGTACCCGGCCGGGCCAGTGGCGGCTGAGAGTCGACACCAGCCACTCCATACTCTTCCGGCGCCAGAACGACCACGCGCCCGGGATGATGCTCCTCGAAGCCGCCCGACAGGCCGCGACGATCGCGGCCGGCGGCGGTGCGTTCATGCCCACCGCCGTGAACGTCTCCTTCGAGCGCTACGCCGAGCTCGACAGCCCCTGCTGGATAGAGGCCGAGGTCGTGCCCACCACCGACCGCACGACGACCGCGGTCCGGGTCACGGGCCGGCAGGACGGCCTGCCGGTCTTCGTGTGCACGCTCGCCTCCCCGTCCCCGGAACTCGCGGTGGCCGGCGTCGGCCTCGACGGCCGGCTCGCGGGCTGAACCGGCACGGAACGATGGGCCCTCGCATTCTGATCACCGGCGCGACCGGATTCATCGGCGGCCGGGTGGCGGCGAAGGCGGCCTCGGCCGAGGAGCCCGCACACGTCCGCCTGCTCGCCCGTCGGCCGGCGGCCGTCCCGGCGGAGCTCGCAGGACCGCGGACGGAGACCGTCCCCGGCGACCTCGGGGACTCCGGCTCGCTCCGCCGTGCCTGCGAGGGGATCGACGTCCTGATCCACTGCGCCTCGGCGATCGGCGGCGACGAGGAACCGGCCCGCGCGGTCAACGACGAGGGCACCCGTGCCCTGGTCGACGCGGCCGTGGCAGCCGGGGCGACCCGGATCGTCTCCCTGAGCACCGCGTCCGTCCACGGCCGCGGTCCCTTCCGGGCCGCCGCCCCCGGCACCCTGCCGCTCGCCCCGCTGTCGGCGACCAGCCGCACCCGGGCGGCGGGCGACCGGCACGTGAGGGACGCCGGCGGGACCGTCCTGCGGCCCCATCTCGTCTACGGCACCGGCGACCGGCGGGTGATCCCCGGCCTGGTCCGGCTCCTCACCGCCCTGCCGGGCCCCCTCGACGGCGGCACCTCGCTGCACTCCCTGATCGACGTGGACAGCCTGGCGGGCGCCCTGCTCGGTGCGGCGCTCTCGCCGGCGACCGAGCCGGGGCCGTACTACGTCCAGCACCCCGATCCCGTCCCCGTCGGGGAGCTGCTCGCGGCCGGCGAGGACCTGCTCGCCGGGCGGACCGGGAAGGCCCGAGGAGCGGCGGTGGACGTCGCCACCGCCCGCGCGCGGTTCGCCGGGGTCCCCTTCGCGCTGCACCACCTGGACATGCTCGCCACCGACCACTGGTTCGCGGACGACCGCCCCTGGCGGGAGCTGGGCTGCGATCCGGGGCCGGGCTTCACCGCGGGGTTCGCGGACCACGTTCGGTGGTACCGCGGTCTCCTCGACCACTCCTGAACAGAAGGCAGGCACCACCGACATGTCCGCGTTGGCCGGCAGGACCGCGATCGTCACAGGGGCGAGCCGCGGCATCGGAAGAGGTATCGCCGAGCGGCTGGCCGGGGACGGGGCCCTGGTCGCCGCCCACTACGGCAGCAACGAGAAGGCCGCCCGCGAGACGGTGGAGATCATCGAGGAGCGGGGCGGCCGGGCCTTCGCGTTCCGCGCGGACCTCGAAGCGCCCGACGCCGTCGACACGTTCTACACCGCCCTGGACGCGGGTCTGGCGGAGCGCGGTGCGGATCCCGGGTTCGACATCCTCGTCAACAACGCCGCCGCCAGCGGCTCGGGCCGCATCCAGCAGCTCACCCCCGAGGTGTTCGACCGGCTGTTCACGATCAACGTGAAGGCCCCGCTCTTCCTCGTCCAGCAGGGCCTCGGCCGGCTGCGGGACGGCGGCCGGATCGTCAACATCTCCTCCGCGGTGACGCGGCACGCGTTTCCCGACTCGGTCACCTACGCGATGACCAAGGGGGCCGTCGACACCATGACCCTCGCCCTCGCCAAGGAGCTGGGCCCCCGGGGGATCACGGTCAACGCCGTGGCCCCCGGCTACATCGCGACGGACATGAACGCGCGGCGCAGGGCGACCCCGGAGGCGAGCGCGGCCCTCGCGGCACTCTCGGTCTTCAACCGGATCGGGACGCCGGCCGACATCGCGGACGTGGTCGGCTTCCTCGTCTCGGACGACGCGCGCTGGATCACCGGCCAGTACGTGGACGCCACGGGAGGGACCGCGCTCTGACTCAGCCCACCGGTGCGGGTGCCGGTCCAGGTGCGGGGCCGGTGACGGCCGAACTGCCCGCCGGTTCCAGACCGGCGAGTGTCCCGGGGGCGGCGAGCATCGGCAGGAGCGTCCGCCACAGGCCGGTGACGGAGTCGGGCGACAGCCACTCGCCGTTGTCCCGGCACAGGGCCTCCAGACCGACGGTGGCGGCCACCACGGTGCGGGCGAGGTCCTGTCGGCCGCCGTGTCCGGTGGCGAGCAGGCCCTCGTCCGCCGCCTCCGTGAGCCGTTGCTGGACGCAGCTCTGCCACTCCAGCCGCAGGTTCAGGTCCGTACGACGGCTCCGGGAGCAGCTGAGCCGGAACCCGGCGCGGACGACGACGTCCTCGCGGAGCAGCCGGGCCAGGGCGTGCGTGGTGTCGGCGAGGTTCTGCAGGGCGTTGGCCCCCTGCCGGGACACGGTCCGGGCCGTTCTGCGCAGGGCGGTGGACGCCTCGTGCTCGACGGCGGCGGCCACGGCGGGCTTGCTCTCGAAGTGGAAGTGGAGCGCGCCGGGGCTCACCCCCGCGCCCGTGCTGATCGCCGACAACCTGGCCGAGGTGTAGCCGTGCCGGTCGAACTCCCCTGCCGCCGACGTGATCAGCGCCTCGCGGGTCCGTGCGGCCCGCGCTTGTTTGGTCACCCGTGGCTCCCGTAGCACCGTGCGTCGCGGTGAGGGCATGGGCGTGCGCCCCGGCGCGCCGTACCGCTCGACAAGTCCAAACCGACTGCTTGGTATCGTACGGGCTTTTCCTGCACTGCTGAGCGTTTCCGCGTGGATCGGGCGACCGGCGTCGTCGTCCGTTCCGGAGCGCGGACGCGGTGGCCGGGCTCGGCGGCAGAGGGCGTGCTCTGCCGTGACGCCGTGGCCGCGGGCCCCCGGACTCAGGGGCGCGGGTGTGTCGTCACCACGACCACGCCCGCGAGCAGCACCACGTTCTTGACGACGAACTCGCCGACCAGCGTGAGCAGCAGCGGGTTGGAGTGGGCGAAGGCCACCGACGGTGTGAGGACGAGCACCGCGAAGGTGCCGCAGAGGTGGGCGGTGAGCACCGGGAGAGCCAGCGCGCGGGCGCGCCCCGACATCAGCCAGAGGCCGAGCGCCACCTCGGCCCAGCCCAGTGCGGGTACGAACCAGCCGCCCGCAGGGAACGGCAGGACGCCGACGACGAGGGCGGCCGCCGGGCTGAGCCCGATGACCTTGAGGATCCCGAACCACACGAACACGCCGCCCAGGCCGGCCCTGAGCATGCCCAGGCCGTACCGGTGGAGCCGTGGCGCGAGCCGGTCGAAACGGCCGAGGAGAGTCGGGGAGGTGGACGGCGGCGGGGTGGAGGTCCCCGGAGCGGGAGTTGTGGCGGCAGGGATCACCTGCGAGGAAACGGTCATGCGCGGGCATCTCCATCACGAGTCGACGCGGGGCCGGGCGGGGCCGTGCGGGCGGATCGAGGCCGGGTGGGGCGGAGCCGGGGCGGCGGACCGTTCGGATCACGCCGAATCCCGGCAGGAGGGTCGGACGCCGTGGGCCACGCTAACCACGTCCCGAGCACCCCCGCGACGCCCATCGGTTCCTTGCATGGCCGCTATGGAAGAAGTCGATAGGGCGTTGCCGCACGCGATCAAATCTCGCCAGCCTGAGCTCTGTTCGAGTTTGTGTTTGATCCCTCGACTCGAACCGCGTCCATCCGCTCCCGGCAGCATGCGAAGGAATCCACGGATGTCCCACCGACCCGCCTCCACCACGACCCCCGAGGCCCGCACCGCCCTCACCCGGCGCCGGGTGCTCACCACGTCGGCCGCCGCGGCCGGGGTGCTCGCCCTGCCCGGCAGCGCCGCGTGGGCCGTGCCCACCAGCTTCGAGGCGGAGACGCGCACCGGCCGCCGCCGGCCCGGCGCCGTGACCGACCCCAGCGTCGTCATCCGCTGGAACCAGGCCGCGATGGACGCGATCCTCGGCCGCTACCAGGCCGCCGGCAACCGCTTCGGACCCGCCACCGTGAACGCCCGTGCCCTCGCGATCATCCACAACGCCATCTACGACGCCTGGGCCTGTTACGACCGCTGTGCCGTCGGCACCCGCTTCGGCGGCGCCCTGCGGCGGCCCCGCTCGGAGCACACCCTCGACAACAAGAACGAGGCCATCAGCTACGCGGCCCACCTCGCCCTGCTCGACCTGTACCCCGAGTACAAGGTCGCCATCGACAACATGCTCCGCAGCCTCGGACACGACCCCGAGCTGACCAGCCCCCGCCGCAACAGCCCCGCCTGGATAGGCCGCCGCACCGCACAGGCCGTCCTGGACTACCGCCACACCGACGGTGCCAACCAGCTCGGCACCCCGGCGTACTCCGACACCACCGGCTACCAGCCGCGCAACACCCCGCAGATCGCCGGGGCCTTCGACCCGGCCACGGTCACCGACCCGGCCCGCTGGACGCCGCTGATCGTCGGCGGCAAGACGCAGCGCTACCTCACCCCGCAGTTCGCGGTGATGAAGCCCTTCGCGCTGTCCCGCCCCGACCAGTTCACCGTCGCCGCCCCGCCCGCGTACCCCTCGGTCCGGATGACCGCCGCGATCGAGGAACTCATCGACATCAGCGCCAACCTGACGGACGAACAGAAGGCCATCGCCGAGTTCTGGCTCAACGACGACGTCACCCCGCCCGGCGCCCAGCAGATGTGGGGGCGGTACGTCTCCGCACGCGACGGATACGGTGTCGACGAGGACGCCCAGATCTTCTTCGGCCTCAACATGGCCGAGTGCGACGCGGCCATCGGCTCCTGGGCCGTCAAGGCCGACTACGACTTCGCGCGCCCCTCGACCCTCATCCCGTTCGACCGCCGCGGGCAGCAGATCCGCTCCTGGGGCGGCCCCGGCCGGGGCACCGTCACCATGGACGGCCTCGACTGGCAGGCGTACGTGGCCGTTCCGCCCTTCCCGGCCACGGTCTCCGGACACAGCACCTTCTCCGGCGCCGCCGCCGAGTTCCTGCGCCGCTTCACCGGCTCCGACTCCTTCGGCGACTCGTACCGCTTCAAGGCGGGCGCCTCCACCGTCGAGCCCGGCCTCACCCCGCGCACCGACGTCGTCCTGCACTGGCCCACCTTCAGCGACGCCGCCCGGCAGGCCGGCATCTCCCGGGTCTACGGCGGCATGCACTGGAGCTTCGACAACGAGCCCGGCATCGAGATGGGCCACCGCATCGGCAAGGTCGTCCACCGGCAGGCCATGCGCTACTTCGGCGGCACCCACCGCTGACCCGGGCAGGCCCGTCCCGCGGTGGAATCCGCACCCGCGGGACGCGCCGGCCGCCGGCCCGTCCTCCCCGCGCGGCCTGCCCCCCTCGCGCCCCTGCCCCCGCGCGCCCTGTCCTCGCGCGCGCCGCCCCGTCGCCGCCCGCCCCGTCGCCGCCCGCCCCGCCAAGGAGAGAACACCGTGAGCAACCAGACCCAGACCCCCACGGGTGCGGCGACCCCGCCCACCCGCAGCCGCTGGGCGGGCGGCGCCCCGCCCTTCCCCGGCAGCCGGCCCGCCGTCCTCGGCACCCTCGCCACCGTCGTGTCCCTGGTGATCCTGGTCGCCCTCGGCGAGGCCACCGACCAGCTCCTGATGATCGCCCCGCTGGCCGCCACCGCCATGATCATCTGCAGCACCCCCGTGCTGCCCCCCGCCCAGCCCCGCGGCGTCATGCTCGGGCAGGTCGGCTCCGGGGTCCTCGGCCTCGCCGCCGTCGCCCTGTTCGGCCACTCCCTCTGGGTGGCCGCCGTCGCCGCCGGCCTCAGCGTCGGCCTCATGCTGCTGCTGCGGGCCGTCCACGCGCCCGCCGCCGCCACCGCCGTACTCGCCGTCCTCCAGGACCCCGCGCCGCTGCGCTTCCTCGTCCTGCTTGCCGTCGGCAGCGCCCTGCTCGTCCTGGTGGGCCTGATCGCCTCCCGCCTCGGCGTGATCGGCAAGTACCCGACGTACTGGTGGTGACCGGCGTCCACCGGTGGTGAAACCCCCGCACCCCGCCCGCACTTCCGCGTACCCACCCTCAACGGAGCTCCCGTGAACCGAGACAGACTGCTCGTCAGCTGTGAGCAGATCATGGAACAGCTGCGCGACCCCGCGCCCGGGGACGAGAACACGGTCCTCGTCGAGATCACCGACGGCGGCAGCCCGCTGGGCCGGATCCCCGGCTCGGTCCGACTGGACTGGACGGGCGACCTCCAGGACCCGGTACGCCGGGACGTCATCGGCCCCGAGGCCTTCGCCGACCTCCTCGGCCGGCACGGCATCTCCGCCGACCACACCGTCGTCCTCCTCAGCGGCAACAACAACTGGTGGGCCGCCGCCGGATACTGGCAGTTCACCCTGTACGGCCACCGGGAGCTGCGGATCCTCGACGGCGGCCGGCTCCGCTGGGAGGCGCTCGGCGCCGAACTCACCCAGGACGTGCCGTCGCGCGAGCCGGTCACGTACCCCGTGCCGGCCACCGACGAGACGATCCGCGCCCGCCGCGAGGACATGCTCGACCACATCGGACGCCACCAGCTCCTCGACGTCCGCTCCCTGGAGGAGTACCTCGGGCAGAGCAACACCCCACCCGGCGTACCCGAGGACCTCGGGGTGCGCTGCGGCCACGCCCTCTCCGCCGAGCACATCCCCTGGCACACCGCCGTCCGTCCCGACGGCACCTTCCGCGACGACGGGGAGCTGGCCGCCGCCTACGCCGGGGTCCGCACCGACACCCCGACCGTCGTCTACTGCCGGGTCGGCTGGCGCTCCGCGCACAGCTGGTTCGTGCTGAGCGAGCTCCTCGGCCTTCCCGACATCCGCAACTACGACGGCGCCTGGCGCGAGTTCGGCTCGCTCATCGGCGCCCCCATCGTCAACGGGCCCGAGCCGTGGGGCCCCGACGGCATCCCGTCCATCGTCGCCCAGCGCGACGCCGGCTCGGAGGTCCGCGCCCATGCCTGACGTGACCGTCTTCCGCAACGTGCTCCGCAACGGCTTCGACCAGACCGACCTGCCCTGGGTGCCGTGGACCGAACCCGGCCGCGTCGGCGTCGAGTTCGTCGTCCTCTGGGGCCCCGACCCGGACGAGGACGAGGACTCCGCCTCGCTGCTGCTGCGCTTCCCGCCCGGCGCACACGGCGACTTCCACGAGCACCTCGGCCACGAGCTGATGCTGGTCCTCGACGGCACCCTCGACCACAGCGACGGGCGCCGCTTCCACCGCGGGGACCTCGTCGTCGAGGAGCCGGGCACCCGGCACCAGATGTCCAGCGCCGAGGGCTGCACCGTCCTCGCCGTCCGCGCCCGCCCCGCGGCCGCCCGCACACCCGGGGCCGGAGAGATCACCACGGGCGTCGGCGCCGGGCTCCCCGGAGCCTGAGCCACCCCCGGGTACGCCCCGGGCACGCACGCACGAACGCCCGGGCCCCGCACGGCTCCGAGGCCACCGGTCCGCCCCCACGAGGGCCCGGCGGCCTCGGACCCCGTGCGATACGGCCCCGCGCGTCTCGCACGCCTCGCTCGACGTCGTACGCGCCCACACCGCAGGCGCCCCCGACGCCCGACCCGTACGGGCCCGACGCCCGACCGGCACGCCCGACGTCCGACCCGTACGCGGGGCGGGGGCGCGGCGCCCGAACCGTACGCGCCGTGCTGCACGACAGGGGTTCGCCGCGTACGCGGCTGAGGCCCGCACACCGCCACACCCGCACCGCGCACGTACGCCACCCCTGCCCGCATCCGTGCGGACACACCGCCCGCTCCGTACGACGACCCGCTCGCGTCGGCACGGGCCCGGCCCACGCTCCGCACGGGCGGCCCGCCGGCCACGGCGAGCCGAGAGACGCCCTGCTCCGGCGCACCGAGCCGTCCACGCAGTCCGCGCGGCCCACGTGATCCGGGCCCGCCCACGCGGTCCGCGCCGTCCGCGTCCCGCCCGCACCACCTCCGTACGCCCGCCCCGTCCGCACCCTTCCGGAGAGAGACGCCATGACCCCGTCCGCACGGCCCCAGCCCCTGCGCAGCAGTCCCGAGCCCTCCCGCCGGGTCCTGCTCACCACCGGTTCCTCCGACGCCCACACCTGGAACCTCGTCCACCTCCAGCTCTTCCTGGAGGAGCACGGGCACTCCGTGCTCAACCTGGGCCCCTGCGTCCCCGAGCAACTGCTCGTCGACACCGCCCGGATGACCAGCCCCGACCTCGTGGTGCTCTCCTCCGTCAACGGCCACGGCCACCAGGACGGGCTCCGCGCCGCCCGCGCCCTGCGCGCCGACCGCAAGACCCGCACCCTCCCCATGGTCATCGGCGGGCTCCTCGGCATCTCCCCGGAAGGCGCCGCCACCCGCACCGCCGAACTCCTCGACGCCGGATACGACGAGGTGTACGCGGACGGAACCCCGCCCACCGCCCTGCTGCGCCGGCTGGCCGACCTCGGCGGCGCGTGTACCGGGCGGGCCGCGGCTTGACGACCTCCGCCCCGCCCCCGTACGCCCCCGGCGATCTCGGCGCCTTCGTCCAGGAGTCGGCCGCGGCCGGTGAACTGGTCGTCCAGCCCCGGATGGGGATGGTCGCGCCCGAGGTGATGGCCGGCGGAGTCGCCGCCGTCGCCGCCCTGCCCGAAAGGACGGTCTCCACCCTCACCATCGACAGCTACACCCGCGTCGGCGACCACGCCGCCGCCACCGCCGCCCTGCGGGCAGGCCGGCCCCTCAACGGGTTCCCACTGGTCAGCCACGGCCCCAAGACCACCGCACGGGTCGCCGCCGCGGCCGGACGCGCCACCCCCGTCCAGGTCCGGCACGGCTCCGCCGACCCGCTGGCCATCTTCCGCACCATGGCCGCCGCGGGGCTCGCCGCCTCCGAGGGCGGACCCGTCTCCTACTGCCTGCCCTACGGCCGTACCCCGCTCGCCGAGTCCGTCGCAGCCTGGCGCGACTCCGTGCAGTTCCTCACCGAGGAGAGCCGCGCGCACGGCCGCCGGGCCCACCTCGAATCCTTCGGAGGCTGCCTCCTCGGGCAGCTCTGCCCGCCGTCGCTGCTCGTCGCCGTCTCGCTCCTGGAGTGCCTGTTCTTCGCGGCCAACGGCGCCACCAGCGTCTCCCTCAGCTACGCCCAGCAGACCCATCCCGGCCAGGACACCGGTGCGCTCACCGCCCTGCGGCTGCTCGCCGACGAGTTCCTGCCGCCGTCCGTCGACCGCCACATCGTGCTCTACACGTACATGGGCGTCTATCCCAGGACCGTGCCCGGCGCCCGGCTGCTGCTGCGCCGCAGCGCCGAACTGGCCGTACGGGGCGGGGCCCAGCGCCTGATCGTGAAGACCGAGACCGAGGCGCACCGCATCCCGACCGTCGAGGAGAACCTGACCGCCCTGCGGATCGCCGCCGACGCCGCCCGCTCCGCGCCCCGGCGCGGCACGCACCCGGGCGCCAGGTCCGCCGCCGAGGCCGACGCCGAGGAGACGCTCGTCGAGGCGCGCGCCCTGGTCACCGCCGTCCTCGGGCTCTCCGACGACCTCGGCGTCGCCCTCCTCAAGGCCTTCGACCGTGGCCTGCTCGACGTGCCGTTCTGCCTGCACCCCGACAACCGGGGCGCCGTCCGGTCCACCGTCGCACCGGACGGGCGCCTGCAGTGGACGGATCTGGGCGCGCTGCCGCTGCTCACCACCAGCAGGAGGACCATTCCGATGACCTCACGCCAGCTCTCCGGCATGCTCGGCCGGGTCGCCCGTGAGCACGACCAGGCCGCGGCCGCCAACCCGCCGCCGGAACCGGTGCCGCGGGACACTCCGGCGCCCTCCGAAGAGCCGCTGCGGATCGCGTTCGTCGGCATGGGCCCGCGCGGTCTCTCCGTCCTGGAGCGGCTCGCGGCCCGCTGTGCCGAGGCGCCGCCCGCCCGGCCGATCGAGGTCTTCGCCGTGGATCCGTACGAGGCGGGGGCCGGGCGGATCTGGCGGACGGACCAGTCGCCGTGGTTCCTGATGAACACCCCGGCCCAGGAGGTCACCATGTTCTCCGGGCCGGCCGACGCCGGACCGCACCGGCCCGGCGCGGGACCGTCCCTCGGCGCATGGTGGGCCGAGGACGATCCCGCGGGAGCCGAGCCGGAGGGATACGCGCCCCGCGCCGTCTACGGCCGCTACCTCACCCATGTCATGCGGCGGATCGAGGAGACCCTGCCGCCCTCCCTCACCGTCCACCGCGTCCCCGCCCGGGTCATCTGCGCGGACCGGGGCCGCGGGGACGGCGGCGCGGACGGCACCACCCACCGGCTGAGACTCGACCGCGGTGACGTCCTCACCGTCGACCGGGTGGTCCTCGCCACCGGCCATCCCGTGAACGAGCTCGACGCGGACCAGCGCGCCTGGAACCGGTTCGCCCGTGAGCACAGCACACCCGCCCGCCCCGTCCGCTACATCGCCGGCGGCTCGGCGAGCGAGATGCCGCTCGCCGAGATCCCGGCGGGTGCGAGCGTCGGCATCCTCGGCATGGGGCTCACCTTCTACGACATCCTCACCGAGCTGACCCTGGGGCGTGGCGGCACCTTCACCGAGGGCTGCGACGGGCTGCTGTACCTGCCCAGCGGCAAGGAGCCCCGGATCCTCGCGGGTTCGCGCGGGGGAGTACCGCTGCTCACCCGGGGTGCCAACCAGAAAGGGCCCGAACACCGCTACCAGGCCAGGCTGTTCACCGCCGAACGGATGGCCGCGCTCAGGGCGGAGCACGCGCCGCTCGACTTCGAGGAGTCGGTCCTGCCGTGGCTGCTCGCCGAGGTCAACCTCGTCCTCCTCGCCGCCCGGATCCGCCAGGTCCACGGCCCCGAGGCCGCCCAGGAGTTCACCGAGCGCGGTGCGCAGGCCCTCGCCGACCGGCCCGACCCGCGGCCCGACCCGAGAATCCTGGAACGCCTCGCCGCCGGATACCGCGTCGACGCCCGGCCGATCGCCGGACTCGACGCGCTCGCCCGGCCGTTCGGAAGCCGGCGCTTCGGCTCCCCGGCCGAGTACCACAAGGTGCTGACCGAGTGGCTGCGCGCCGACCTCTTCGAGGCGCGCCAGGGCAATGCCGACGGGCCACTGAAGGCCGCCGCCGACGTCCTCCGGGACGTCCGGCAGACGATCCGTACCGTCGTCGACTTCGGCGGACTCACCCCCGCGTCGCACCGCTGGTTCCTCGCCGAGTTCGGACCGGTCGCGGCGATGGTCTCGACCGGGCCGCCGCCCCTGCGCTCGGAACAGTTCCTCGCGCTGCTCGCGGCCGGGGTCCTGGAACCGGTGGGCCCCGGCGCCCGGTTCGGGGCGGATCCCGTCGAGGGGCGGTTCGCGGTGGAGTCGGCGCAGGTGGAGAACTCCTGGGTGCCGCTGGACGTGGTCGTGGACGCCAGGGTTCCGGGCACCGATCTGACCGCCGACCGGGACCCCCTGATCCGGGGACTGATGGTGGACGGGGAGATCCGTACCTTCACCAACGCGGCCGAAGGCGAAGGGGAGTTCGCCACCGGAGGCCTGGACTGCACCGACTCCCCGTTCCACCCGGTGCGGGCCGACGGCTCGGTCGACACCAGCACCCATGTCCTGGGCATCCCGAGCGAGTTCACCCGCTGGTTCACCCAGGTGGGCAGCGGCCGGCCGGGCCTGTGGGGCTCGTTCACCCGGGACGCGGACGCGATCGCGGAGGCACTGTTGAGCGTCGCGACGCACGCGGGAGGCGGGCCGGCGGGCCGCCGGGCGACCGGCCGCGCGCTGCTCGGAGACGCGGGGTGAACGGCGCCGGAACGCCCGCCCATGAGGAGTACCGGGCCGCGCGGGATCTGCTGCTGAGGCTGCGCGGCGACCGGGAGACGGCCTGCGCCGCCTTCCGGTGGCCGCGCGCCGAGCACTTCAACTGGGCCCTCGACTGGTTCGACGTCATCGCCGAGGACAACCACCGGCCGGCCCTCGAACTCCTCGGCCACCCAGGTCCCGACGGTGCCGTCCCCGTCGTCGACCGGGTGTCGTTCGCCGAACTCTCCGCCCGCTCCGACGCGTTGGCCACGGCACTGCGCGAGCACGGCGTCGTACGGGGCGACCGCGTCCTGATCCTGACCGGCACCCGCGTCGAGCTGTGGGAGACCCTGCTCGGCTGCATCAAGCTCGGCGCGGTCGTCGTCCCCGGCTACCAGGACCTGACCGCCGCCGAGGCGGCCGACCGGATCGACCGGGGCGGCATCCGGCATGTGGTGAGCGCACCCGAACTCGTCTCACTGCTCGCCGAGTTGCCCGCGCCGGTATCGGTCCCGGGGGTCCGGATGGCCGTCGGCGGCGCGGGCCGGGCCGGCTGGGTCCCGTACCCCGACACCCGTCGACCCGGGCGGTCCCGCTTCGTCCCGGACGGGCCGACCCGCGCCGCCGACCCGTCCTTCTGCTACTTCACCTCAGGGACGACCTCGCTGCCCAAACTCGTCGAGCACAGCCACGCGGGATACGGCGTCGGGCACCTCTCCAGCCTGTACTGGAGCGGTCTGCGCCCCGGTGACCGGCACCTCAACCTCTCCGCGCCCGGCTGGGCCAAGCACTCCTGGTCGAGCTTCTTCGTGCCCTGGGCGGCGGAGGCGACCGTACTCGCGCCCCCGGACGGCGGCCTTCCGCCGGCTGTGCTGCCGGGCGTCCTCGCCGCACAGCGGGTCACCAGCTTCTGCGCGCCGCCCAGCGCGTGGCGGTCCCTGCTCCCGTACGTGAGCGGGGGCGCGGCCGCCCCCCGGCTGCGCGAGGCGACGGCGGCCGGAGAACCCCTGACCGCCGAGACGGTGCAACGGATCGAGGCGGCGTGGGGCGTACGGGTCCGCGACGGCTACGGCCAGACGGAGGCGACCGCACTCATCGGCCGCGCCCCCGGCGGCACGGAACCCCTCGCCCCGCTCGGACACCCGCTCCCCGGCTACCGGATCGTGCTGCGCGACCCCGAGACGGGGGAGCGGGGCGAGTCGGGCGAGGTCTGCGTCGATCTGGCGGAGCGTCCGCCCGGCCTGATGCGCGGGTACGCGGGCCTGCCCGAGCGCACGGCGGAGGCGTTCGCCGACGGTGTGTACCGCACGGGCGACCGGGGCGAGCGGTGCGCGGACGGCTCGATCCGGCTGCTGGGACGGATGGACGAGGTCTTCAAGTCCCACGGCCACCGGGTCTCCCCGATGGAGATCGAGGCGGTGCTCCGCACCCACCCGGAGGTGGCCGACGCGGCGGTGGTGCCGTGCGAGGACCCGGAGGGCGGTCTCGCTCCGTACGCGGTCGTGGAACTCCGCCCACAGCGGCGGGAGTCGATCACCGACGTACAGGGGCGCATCGGCGCGGAGCTGCTCGCGCTGGCCGCCGAGCGGCTCGCTCCGGTCTTCGTGCCGCGCGGGGTCGAGGTGATCGCACACCTCCCGCGCACCCGCTCGGGCAAGGTGCGACGGAGCGAACTGCGCCCGGGGGCGCCCGTCACGCGCTGACCGCGAACGGTCCCGAAGCCGCGGGCCCACATCTGTCCGAGTGGTGGGCCCGCGTCTGTTCCAGCGGTGGGCAGGCACCCGTCCGGGCGGCGGGCCGGCATCCCTCCCGAGCCGCAGTCCGGCCCCCGTCCGGGCGGCGGGCCGGGCGGCACTCCGCCCTCCGCCCGGGCCGCGGTTCGAACCCGCGGCCCGGGCGGGCGCGCGGACGGCTCCTGCACCCGCGGGGACGGCTCCTACACCCGCGCGGACTCCCTCTCCGCCGTCCGCAGCAGGATCTCCGCGACGCTCCTGGCTCGTACCGCCGCCTCCGGCGTGCCCTCGCGGAGGGCCGTCACGATCGCTCCGTCGCCGAGCAGGGCCAGTTGGCGGGCCAGTGCCTCGTGGTCGCGGTAGCCGCCCTCGGTGAGCAGGCGGTCCAGGACCGCGATGACCTTCTCCTTGTGCTCGGCCGCCACATGGTGGGCCGGGCTGTCCGGATCGGCCGTCTCGACCATCGTGTTGATGAAGGCGCAGCCGCGGAAGGACGCCGCGGCGAAGCGTTCGGCGAGGCCGTCGAAGAGTGCCAGCGGCAGCTCATCGGGGGAGCGCTCGCTCACCGCGATCCGGCCGTCGAGCCAGGCGCGCCACATGTCGTCCCGGCGCCGCAGGACCTCGACGACGACATCGTCCTTGCTGGGGAAATGGCGGTAGAAGGAGGCGCGGCCCACTCCGGACTCGGACAGGATCCGCTCGATGCCGACGGCCCGGATCCCCTCTTCGTAGAACAGACGCTCCGCCGCGCTGAGGAGCCGTTCTTTCGCGTTCGTGGCCATACCAGACGGTACCACTCGGTGCCGTATAGGTGATCCCGCAAGTAAAAGGGGAGCGACCGCCTCCCGTTGCGCCAGACGGAACCGATCGGTACCGTCCTGATGGTACCGATCAGTTCCGTCTTGGTCCGGCTCAAGGAGAGCTCCATGCCCCGCCTGCCCCAACTGACCGTAGAGACCGCCGACGAGGAGCAGCGCGAGCTGCTCGAAGGCACCCTCAAGCAGCTCGGCAAGCTGCCCAACCTGTACGCCGCCCTGGCCAACGGCCCCGCCGCCCTCCGCGGTTACCTCGCCATGCGCGAGGCCCTCGTCGGCGGCAGCTTCAGCGCCCGGCAGCGCGAGCAGCTCGCCCTCTTCATCGCGCAGCACAACGACTGCACCTACTGCGTCTCCGCGCACACCCTGCGCGGCGGCAAGGTCGGCCTCAGCGAACAGGAGCTGCTCGACACCCGTCACGGCACCGACGCCGGCGACCCCCACATGGACCAGGTCCTCCGCTTCGCCGCCGCCGTCATGGCCACCGGCGGCCGCGTCAGCGACGCGGCCCTCACCGACGCCCGCGCCGCCGGCGTGACCGACGCCGAGATCGCGGAGATCGTCGGCCACGTCGCGCTCAACGTGCTGTCGAACTTCTTCAATCACGTTGCGCAGCCGGACTTGGACTTTCCGTTGGTCCCGGCCCAGCTCGCCGAGTAGAGTCTTCGCGGCCGAGCAGGGGTGCCGGGCGCGAAGGAGCGTCCGGCACCCCTGCGGCTGTTTCAACCGACTGGGGCGATCGAAGCGGGTGGGCGACCAACCACCTGATGTGAGGAACTGCCGCTCGCGCGGCAGGGGGGAATTTCACGTGGACATCGACGCAAGAACCCTTCGCACCTTCCGCGAGGTGACCTTGACGGGGTCGTTCACCCAGGCGGCGCGACGCCTCGGGTACTCGCAGTCCAGCGTCACGGCACAGATGCGTGCGCTGGAGAGGCAGGTGGGCGAGCCCGTCTTCGAACGGCTCCCCAACGGCGTCCGGCTCACCCACGCCGGGACCGTCCTGTGCGACTACGCCCGCCAGATCCTCACCCTCGTCGGTGAGATGGAGACCGCCCTGCGCCGGCCCGCTGCCCATCCGCCACGGCTGACCGTGGGCATCGTCCCGGCCCTCGCGTACGGACAACAGCTCGCCCGCGTCACCCACATCGGGCGACGGCTCCTCTCCAACGTCCAGCTCGCCCTGCGCGTCATGGGAACCGCCGAGGTCCACGACGCCTTCCGGGCCGGCGCGATCGACGGCGCCCTCGTCCTCACCGTCGTCGACGCCGAGGACCCGGCCGTCCGGCTCGCCGACCAGCTGCACACCGAACGCCCCGACGAACTGACCGAAGTACGGCTCCAGGAAGTCGAGTTCATCCCCGTAACCAGCGTCGGCCACCGACGCGGCAACCTCGGCCGGCAGGTCGTCATCGCCGACCCCGACTGTCCCTCCCAGCGCTGGCTCCCCGAGTTCCTCCGGCTGCGCTGCGACACCCCGCCCGAGATACACGAACTCGGCTCCATGGCGGGTGTCCGCGCGGCCACCCAGTCCGGCCTCGGCTGCGCCATGCTCCCCATGGCCCTCGCCGCCTCCCACCAGGAGGCCGGGGGACTGCGCCCGCTCCCCGGCGTGCCGCGGATGCGCTGGAACGCCTCCCTGGTCCTCGGCCGTTCCGACACCCGGCCCGCCGTCGACTGGCAGAACCTGACGGAGACCCTCCGCCAGGCGACCGCCCTCTCCTGCGCGGTCCACCCAGGCGAGCCCGGCCCCGCGAGCCCGGTCGACGTGCTCGGCGACCCGGCCCCGGCCCTCGACCCGGACCCGAGCATCGCCTCGTAACACCCACCTCACAGACCGGTGCCACGGCGCACCGCCACCTCCCCCCGGCCCCACCCCCGACCGGGTCCAAACGGGAGCGACGGCGCGCCGTGGCACCTCCCTCGTCCCGGCGCCTCGTGGCGGCGCCTCCCTGGCCCCGGCGCCTCAGTGCCCGGGCAGTCCCAGCGGGACCCTGCCCGTGGCCCGCCCGTGCTCGTCGAGGAGCCAGCTCATGCGCTTGGGGGAGTGCAGGGCCACCGTCCGGTCCCGTACCTCCAGGGCCGGGAACCGCTCCGCGAGCAGCGCCTCGAAGGGGTCCACTGCGCCCAGCCCGTGCAGCCAGACGAGGACGAGCAGGTTGTACGGGCCGCTCACCGACACGCACATCCGCACCTGCTCCAGCCGGGCGAGCGCGTTTCCCGTCTGCTCCAGGAGCGCGTGCGGCACCGACGTCCGGTAGACCACCATCGTGGAGAGCCCCGCCATCGGGTGCGCCAGGTCGCAGCGCAGGGTGATGTCCCCGTCGCGGATCATCCGCTGGAGCCGGCGCCGCGCCGTGTGTTCGCTCATGCCGGTGAGCGCGGCCAGCTCCCCGTACCCGAGCCGTCCGTCGGCGCCGAGTGCGGTGAGCAGCGCCTGGTCCTGCGGGGACGGCCGCTCGTGGAGATGGGTGCTGTAGGTACGCGGCCGGACGGTCGGCGCCCCGCCCAGGCCGGCGCGTTCGGCGGGGTTCATCGCCCGCATCCGCCAGTCGCGCCCTTCCCCGTACAGCGTGATGCCCAGCCGGGTCCGGGTCGAGCGGACCCCGCGCAGCCCGCCGATGCCCCGGTGCACCGCGCGTCCCAGGGACGGCAGGTCCGGCGCGGCGACGGAGAGGAACAGGTCGAAGTCCCCGGCCGTCTCGTCGACGCTGAACACCCAGGGCAGCGCCGTCACCGCCGCGCTCACCCGGTCGAAGGCGCGCGGCCGGCACCGCACCTCCACATAGGCGACCGTGGCCGTCTTCGCCGCGTCGTACGCGGTGACCCAGGCGAGCCCCTCGGCGCGGAGCCGTTCGAAGCGGCGGGCGGCCGTCGTCGCGTTCACGCCGAGCGCCTGTCCGATCCGGGTCCACGGGGCCCGAGGGGCCGCCTGCAGCGCGTCGATCAGCGCCAGATCCAGCTCGGAGAAGCCCGCGACGGCACCCTCCCCGCCGGAATCCGGCGCAGGGAGGGTTCCTCTGATGCTTTCCGGCATTCCGGAAGGGCTCTCGCTCACGGACCGGATCGTAGGGGCACTTCCGGCCGACCACCAGATTCGGCCACCGGCGACAGGAGTGCCGTGCCTGCTCCGACCCTTCCCGCGTCCCCCGCGGCGCGGTCCGCGCACCGCAGAACCGTGCGCGTCACGGTCGTCCTGCTCTTCGCGGCCTGGCTGGTCGACTACGCCGACCGGCTCGTGATCAACCTCGTCCTGCCCTCCCTCGGCGCCGAGTTCGACCTCGACCGCACCCAGCAGGGCCTCGTCGTCTCCACCTTCTTCCTCGCCTACGCCCTGTGCCAGATCCCCGGCGGCCTGCTCGCCGACCGGTTCGGCGGCCGACGGGTCACCCTCTGGGCGCTGCTGACCTGGTCGGTCTTCACCGCCCTCACCGGTTTCGCCTGGTCCTTCGCCGTCCTGCTCGCCCTGCGCTTCGCCTTCGGCGCGGCCGAGGGGATCTTCCCGCCCGCCGCCATGAAGGTCCTGGTCGAGCGCACCCGGCCCGAGGAACGGATGAGCGCCAACGGCACGGTCATGAGCTCCAACGCCCTCGCCGCCGTCATCACCCCGCTGGCCGTGGCCCCGCTCGTCGCCGTCTTCGGCTGGCGCTCGGCCTTCTGGTCGACCGCAGCCCTCGGCGTCCTCGCCCTCGTCGCCGTACGCCTCTGGCTCCCGGCCCCGCTGCCCCGCCCGGAAAGCACGCCCCGTACGGAGAGCGCCGAGGGCGCCGGGGGAGAGACCGCCCGTTCCGCCCTCCGCGCGGTCCTGCGCAAGGGCGTCCTGTGGCGCTTCGCCCTCATGATGTTCGGCTACAACACCATCGTCTGGGGCCTCAACACCTGGGTCCCGTCGTACCTCAGCGAGGAGCTCGGCGTCTCCCTCACCTCCGCCGGAGCCCTCATCGCCGTCCCCGCGCTCGGCGCCGCGCTCGCCACCGTCCTCGGCGGACGGCTCGTCGACCGGCTCGGCGGCCACCACCGCAGGATCATCGTCCCCGGTATGACCGTCGCGGCCGTCGCCCTGCTCCTCATGGCGAACGCGCCGTCCGTCCTCGGCTTCGTCGTCTTCGGCACCGTCGCCGTCTTCGCCGCCTCCCTCGCCTACATGCCGATCTTCGCCGTCCCCCTCGCCGGTCTCTCCCCGGCGTACGTGGGCGTGGGCAGCGCCGTCGTCATCTTCGGCGGTCAGGTCGCCGGCATGGTCGCCCCGCCCGTCATGGGCGCCCTCGCCGACGCCTTCTCCTTCCAGGTCGCCTTCGGCTTCCTCGTCCTCGGCGCGCTGATCGCCGCCGTCATGGCCTGCCTCACCCCCCAGGACGCGGCCGCCTTCCGCGCCGCCGCCGACGAACCGTCGCCGTACCCCTCCCTCCGCACCGCAAAGGACTCCGCATGACCGTCGAGACCGCCGCCGCGCCCGTCGCCCCGCTCCTCTCCGGGCTCGAGGCGCGACTGCCCGAGCTGCTCGCCCTCTACGAGGACCTGCACGCCCATCCGGAGCTCTCGTTCCAGGAGTTCCGCACCGCCGGGGTGGTCGCCGAGCGGCTGCGGGCCCAGGGCTGGGAGGTCACCGAGGGCGTCGGCCGCACCGGAGTCGTCGGCGTCCTCGCCAACGGTCCCGGCCCCGTAGTCCTGCTCCGCGCCGACATGGACGCCCTCCCCGTCAAGGAGGAGACCGGACTCCCGTACGCCTCCACCGCCACCGGCACCGACCCCGACGGCGACGTGGTGCCCGTCATGCACGCCTGCGGGCACGACATGCACGTCACCTGTCTGCTCGGCGCCACCGCCCAGCTCGCCGCCCACCGGAAGGCCTGGCACGGCACCGTCGTCGCCGTCTTCCAGCCCGCCGAGGAGGTCGGGGGCGCGCCCGCGATGCTCGAGGACGGTTTCCTCGACCGCTTCCCGCGTGCCGAGGTCTGCCTCGGCCAGCATGTGGCCCCCGCCCCGGTGGGCTTCGTCGGTACCCGGCCGGGACCGGTGATGGCGGCCTCCGACAGTTTCCGGGTGACGCTCTTCGGCCGGGGCGGCCACGGCTCCTCCCCGGAGACGGCCGTCGACCCCGTGGTCCTCGCGGCGGCGGTCGTGATGCGGCTGCAGACGGTGGTCTCCCGGGAGATCGGCCCCGCCCAGACCGGTGTCGTCACCGTCGGCTCGCTGCACGCCGGGACGAAGGAGAACATCATCCCGGACACCGCCGAACTGCGGATCAACGTCCGCTCGACGACTCCTGCCGTACGGGACCGGATCCTCGCCGCCGTCACGCGCATCGTGCGGGCCGAGGCCGTCGCCTCGGGCGCCCCCAGGGAGCCCGAGTTCACCCCGCTCAACTCCTTCCCGGTCACCGTCAACGACGCGGCGGCGACCGCCGTCGTACAGGACTCCCTCACCGAAGTCCTCGGCACGAAAAGGGTCTTCACGCTCACTCAGATCATCACCGGCAGCGAGGACTTCGGCACCTTCGGGACCGCGCTCGGCGTCCCCTCCGTCTTCTGGCACTTCGGCGGCGCCGACCCCGCCCTCTACGCGGGCATCGACCCCGGCTCGCTCCTGGAGGACGGCCTCCCCGACACCGTCCCCGCCAACCACTCGCCGCACTTCGCCCCCGTTCCCGGGCCGACGATCCCGCTCGGCGTGACCGCCCTGCTCGCGGCCGCCGCTCCGTGGCTGACGGGGTCGGGCACCCCCGGCGCCTGACGCCGGCCGCCGGGAGTGCGACGACAGGACCTACATCCCGGGGCCGTTGTAGGCGCCGCGGTGCGGCTTGGAGGTCGCGGACACCGGGTTGCCCCAGTAGTCGCGGCCCCCGCTGCCGCTGATCACGGAGCCGTTGTCCAGTGCCGGCGACGTGGCGCGCAGCCTGTACCCGTCGGCGGAGCCGAGCGAGTCGCCGCCCGTGCCGGGGTTCACGAAGTGCGGGTCGCCCACGATGCCGTTGGCGGTCGGCCTCGGCACGCCCTGGAAGACGTTCCAGAGCCAGGAGATCCCCGCGGCCGTCGGGAGCCGGGAGTCGGTGGTGCCCACCCAGATGTTGTTCTCGACGACGCTCTCGTCGGGGAGGGTGATGCTGAACTTCCTGTCGGTGCAGTAGAGGACGTTGTTGTACATGCGCAGCGCGGACCGGCCCGCGCTGACGCTGCTCATCCGGCAGTCGTTCTCGGAGATGTTGTAGCGGACGACCTGCTGGGCGCCGCCGATGGTGCCGCACCCGTCGCAGTCGAGGAAGAAACCGCCGATGTTGTCGCGGCTGAAGTTGTACTGGATCAGACAGGTACCGGTGTTGCCCCAGTCGCAGTCGAAGGCCTGGCTGTCGGCCACGGACATCCGGGTGATGCCGTACACGGCGTTCTTCTGGATGGTCGGGTTGTGGTCGCCGAGCACCCAGATGCCGGCGAAGTTGCCGCCGGAGAAGGGGTAGACGCCGTTGCCGACGCCGGAGGCGTTGTTGTACTGGATCATGGGCGCGTCGGCGTAGCTCGCGATGATGCCGTCGCCGCCGACGTCTCTGACGACGTTGTGTTCGATCAGGACGCCGGAGCCCTTGACCGCCATGGCGCCGACCCGGATCTTGAGGCCGCCCCCGCCGGTGTTGCTGATCTCGTTGTGGTGGACGTGGACGTCGTGGAGCGTCGAGTTCGTGCCGCTCGCCCCCGTGACGATCCCGGCGGACTGGACGAAGTCCTCGGTGGTCGGGCTGTTCTTGCTCGTCTGGCCGGCGACCCGGTCGACGACCAGGTACCCGATGTCGAAGCCGCGGTGCGCCCGTCCGTCGGTCGCGGAGATCCGCAGTCCGGTACGGCGGGCGAGGGTGGCGGCGGGGTTGGTTATCTTGAGGTTGCTGATGCGCCAGTGGTCCTGATTGGTCAGGGAGACGGCGTTCGGGGCGCCGCCGCCGTCGATCACGGGCAGGGCGCCGGTGCCGTGACTCGTCAGCGTGATGGGGGCGCCGGCGGTGCCGCTGCCCTGGGGGGCGAGGGACCCGGTGCAGGTGGTGCCGGACGCGAAGGCGAGGGTGTCCCCGGCCGCGTACGTCCTCCCGTTGGCCTGGGCGATGCTGTTGAACGGCGCGGCCTGGCTGCCGTCGCCGGCGGCCGGACGCGAGCAGTCCACGTAGGTGGTGCTCCCGGCGGCCGAGGCGGGCGGGGCGGGGAGGGCGACGCTGCCGGCGAGGGCGAGCGCGACGGCGACGAGCCCGCCGACCGCCGCACGCCGCCCCGGGAATGCCTCCATGGTCATGACGCGACACCTTTCTCGAGGTCTGGTGCCGCCAGAAGCTAGGTGGGGCCGATGAGCGAGTCAATGCAGAAGTGTCGAATGATCGAATATCGATCAGGCTGCGGTTGATTGGTCGACTCAGGGGTCGGGGCGGTCGTCCCGGGCCGGGCGAGGAGGCGGGGTCCGAGGGGCGGCTCCGTGACCGGCCCGATGGCTGCAGCGGGCGCACGATGACGCGTTCTCGCGAGAGTGCTCGGTCCCTGCTGTGCGAGCAGGTGCTCGACGCGGCCTACCGCCTCGTCGCCGCGATCACGCCGAGGATCGCGTACCCGGGCGGCAGGGCCTGACCGGTACGGCGTCAACCTGACGTGGGGCAAGAGGAAGAGGCCCGGTGTCGGACACGGGGGATCTCCGACACCGGGCCTCTGTTGAATATTCTACGAGACGCGGGGGAGTGGTCTGCACCACCCGCGCCGATTCACTCCGCCGCCGAGAACGCGTACGGCCCCGGCCCCGGCATCAGGCCCGCGAGAAGGCCCGGCAGGGCGCTGGGGAAGCCCTGCCGACGGGCGAAGGGCGGCCGCACGGGGTACACCTCCCCTGAGGCGCGGATGTGGCCGACCGGGGCTCCCGCCCCTCCGCCGCGCCCCCGGTGACGACGACGAGGAGGCCGCCGTGGACGGCAGAAGCAAAGGGTTCGTGCAGTCCTTCAACCGTGCCGGCGGGTACGGGTTCGTCGTTCCCGTGGGCTCCGAGGAACAGGTGTACTTCAGCGCCGAGGACATCGAGGGCGAGGGCCGCACGCTCTCCGAGGGGCAGCAGGTCTCCTTCGTCCTGGTCCTCGGCGACGGCCGCTTCGAGGCGAAGGAACTGCGCGTCTGACGGACGGCTCCTCGTAGGCCCTGCCGTCACGCTCCCGCCCGTCCCGCGATCTCGGGCGACGACGGGAGCGTGATGACAGGACCTGGCCCCGGGCGGGAAGGTGCGCCGGTGGTACCGTGCCGAGGCCAGTCGCACCTTTGTACGCACCTGAACGGGTACGTGCACGGGTCAGGGAATCCGGTGCGAGACCGGAACTGACGCGCAGCGGTGAGGGCGACGGGCGGAGCATCGGCCACTGGGCGGCACGACGGGCCCGGGAAGGCGCTCCGTCCGGCTGACCCCGAGTCCGAAGACCTGCTGGCGGCCCCGGCGGCACGCTGTCGTGCGGGGAGCACCGTACGACAGGCTCCGCGTATGAGCCGTGGCCGCAGAGGAAGTTCCCGTGCCGCTCGCACAACCCGTCCGTTCCGCCGCGCTGTTCCTGACGGCAGGCCTCCTGCTCCTGACCGCGACCGGGTGCGGGGGCGGGACCACCGCCCCCTCCCCGAAGCGCGCCGCGGCTTCCGGGGCGGAGTATCCCGTGACCCTCGACGACAACTGCGGACAGCGGGTCACGGTCGACCGGGCCCCGCAGCGGGCCGTCGCCCTCGACCAGGGCGCGGCGGAGATCATGCTCTCCCTCGGCCTCGCCGACCGCATGGCCGGCACCGCCACCTGGACGGACCCGGTGCTCCAGGGCCTGGAGGAGGAGAACGCCAAGGTCCCGCGCCTCGCCGACCGCTACCCCTCCTTCGAGAAGGTCCTCGACGCCGAACCCGACTTCGCGGCGGCCTCCTTCTCGTACACCCTGGGCAAGGGCGGAGTGGCGCCCCGCGAGCGCTTCGAGGAACTCGGCGTCCCCACGTACCTCTCGCCCACCGACTGCGTCGGCAAGGACAACAGCGGCGACGGCGACGGAGTCCGCACCCGGCCGCTGACCATGGAGACGGTGTACGGCGAGATCCGTGACCTGGCCCGGGTCTTCGCGGTGCCGGAGCGCGGCGAGAAGCTCGTTGCCTCCCTCAAGTCCCGTGTGAAGAAGGCCACTTCCACCGGAGGCTTCGAGGACGTCACGGTCCTCTACTGGTTCGCCAACGCCGAGGCGCCCTACATGGCGGGCTGCTGCGGCGCTCCCGGGATCGTCACCCGGACCCTCGGAGCGAAGAACGTCTTCGACGACACACGCGCCGAGTGGCCCCAGATCAACTGGGAGACCGTCGCCGACCGCGACCCCGACGTCCTCGTCATCGGCGACCTGACCCGCCGGTCGCAGTCGGCCGAGAGCGCCGCCAAGAAGATCGAGTTCCTGGAGTCGGACCCGGTCACCCGGAACATGAAGGCGGTACGCGAGAAGCGGTACGTGCTGCTCAGCGGCCAGGCGATGAACCCGACCGTCCGCACGGTCGACGCCGTCGAGAAGGTGGCGGCGGCGCTCCGCTCGTACGGTCTCGCGAAGTGACCGCGCCACCGCTCACCCGGTCGGCGGCGGTCGTACGCGGAGGGGGCGCGGCGCTGCTGTGGACGGTGGCGGGGCTCGCCGTCCTGGCCGTCTCCGTCGCCGTGGCGATCACCATCGGGCCGGCGGAGATCGGTGTCGGCGACGTGTGGTCCGTGGTCGCCGCCCATCTCGCCGGGGGAGTCCCGGACGTCTCTCCGATCCGGGACGGCATCGTGTGGGACCTGCGACTGCCCCGCACCCTCCTCGCCGCCGTCTGCGGCGCCGGACTCGCGGTCTGCGGGGCGGTGATGCAGTCGCTGCTGCGCAATCCGCTCGCCGACCCCTTCGTCCTCGGCGTCTCCTCCGGCGCCTCGACCGGAGCGGTCGCCGTCGTCGTCCTCGGCGCGGGCGGGGGAGTCGTCACCGTCACCGGAGGGGCGTTCCTCGGGGCGGTGTGCTCCTTCGCCCTCGTGCTGCTCCTGAGCCACACCCTCGGCGGCTCCACGGACCGCGTGGTCCTCTCGGGCGTCGCCGCGATGCAGCTCTTCTCCGCCCTCACCTCGTTCGTCGTGATGACGGCGGCGGACGCCGAGACCACGCGCGGGGTCCTGTTCTGGCTGCTCGGCTCGCTCGGCGGGGCCGGCTGGGGCGACGTCGGCGTGTGCGGCGCGGTGCTCGCGGTGGCCCTGCTGATCTGCGGCGGACACGCGAGGACCCTGGACGCGTTCGCGTTCGGCGAGGAGGCCGCGGCGGCGCTCGGCGTCGCCGTCCTCCGGACCCGGCTCGTCCTGCTGTGCGTCACCGCCCTCCTGACGGCGGCCCTGGTCTCCGCCGCCGGAGCGATCGGCTTCGTCGGCCTCGTGCTGCCGCACGCGGCACGGGCGCTCGCGGGCCCGGGCCACGCGAGGCTGCTGCCCGTCACGGCCGTGACGGGCGCGGTGTTCCTGGTGTGGGCCGACACGCTCGCGCGGACGGTCCTCGACCCGCAGGAGGTACCGGTGGGTGTGGTGACGTCGCTGATCGGCGTACCGGCGTTCGTGCTCGTCCTGTACCGCACGAAGGGGGGCGCGCGATGACGGCGAACCCGCCCACCGGCTCCCGCACAGCTCCCGCGGCCACCCTCGCCCCGGCAGCCGCCGAGGCCCCCCACCCGCCCACCGCCGGGCTCCGGGCCGATCGTGTCTCCCGTGCCCTCGGTGGAGTCCTCGTCCTCGACGGGGTCAGCGTCACCCTCACCCCCGGCACCGTCACCGGGCTGCTCGGCCCCAACGGTTCGGGGAAGTCGACCCTGCTCAGGCTGCTCGCCGGCGTCCTCGCCCCGGACTCCGGGGTCGTCGCCCTCGACGGCGATCCCCTGGGGTCGCTCGGCCGCCGGGCCGTCGCCCGGCGCCTCGCCACCGTCGAGCAACAGGCAGACACCCAGACCGACCTGACCGTTGCCGACGTCGTACGCCTCGGCCGCGTCCCGCACCGCCGCGCCTGGACCCCGGCATCGGCGGCCGACGAGACCGCCGTGCGTTCCGCCCTCGCGCGCACGGGGCTCACCGACCGGGCCCGGCAGCCCTGGCGGACCCTCTCCGGCGGCGAGCGCCAGCGCGTCCAGATCGCCCGGGCCCTCGCCCAGGAGCCGCGCGAGCTGCTCCTCGACGAGCCCACCAACCACCTCGACATCCAGCACCAGCTGGACCTCCTGGCCCTCGTCGCCGAGCTGCGCCTCACCGCCGTCGTCGCCCTGCACGACCTCAACCTGGCGGCGATGTACTGCGACCGGCTGGTGGTCCTCGCCGCCGGCCGCGTGGTCGCCACCGGCACGCCGGGGGAGGTCCTCACCGAGGAGCTGATCGCCGATGTCTACCGCGTCCGCGCCGCCGTGACCCGCCCCGACCCCGAGGGACCTCCCCACATCCGCTTCCTGGGCACGGTCCGGAGCGCGGGCGGCTGAGGGGCGCCCGTCCGCCTGCCTACGATGGGCCCATGTCTGAGCGTGTAGATCCCGCGGTCCCGGCCGCGTCCCGGCCGCACGGGCGGACGCCGGGGGCGCTCGAACTCTCGGCGGCGGCGGAGGTGTTCGGCCTGCTCTCCGATCCCACCCGGCTGCACCTGGTCTGGCTGCTCACCCGCGGCGAGGCCGATGTGACCGCCCTGACGGAGGCCTGCGGGGCCGCGCGTCCCGCCGTCAGCCAGCACCTGGCCAAGCTGCGTCTGGCCGGGCTCGTCCAGTCCCGCAAGGACGGACGCCGCGTCGTGTACGCCATGCCGGACGGGCACCTCAAGCGGCTCGTGGTCGAGGCGATCAGCCGCGCCGATCACGAGGTGAGCGGCGAGCCCTGGCACGACTGAGGGCCTCACCGCAGCCCGGCCCCTGACATCAACATGTGCGCAAGTGTGCACATGTCCGCTACGTTGGTGACGTCCGCAGTCCGCCGTGGCCGACCGGGGGCGTCCTCATGCTGTCCGTGCTGCGCAACCCCACCTATCGCCGCCTCTTCGGCGCGCAGGTCGTCGCCCTCACCGGCACCGGCCTGGCGACCGTGGCCCTGAGCCTTCTCGCGTACGACCTGGCGGGCACGAACGCCGCCGCCGTCCTCGGCACCGCCCTCGCGATCAAGATGGCCGCGTACGTCGTCCTCGCCCCGCTCGTCGGTGCCCTCGCCGACCGCGTGCCCCGGCGGGCGCTGCTCGTCTCCATGGACCTGGCGCGCGCGGCGGTCGTGCTCGCCCTGCCGTTCGTCAGCCGGGTCTGGCAGGTGTACGTCCTGATCCTGCTGCTGCAGGCCGCCTCGGCCGCCTTCACTCCGGCCTTCCAGGCGACGATCCCGCAGGTGCTGCCCGACGAACGCGACTACACCGGCGCCCTGTCGCTCGCCCGGCTCGCCTACGACCTGGAGAGCCTGGCCAGCCCGGTGCTCGCCGCCGCGCTGCTGACGGTCGTCCCGTACGCCTGGCTCTTCGCCGGCACCGCCGTGGGCTTCGCCGCCTCCGCCCTCCTGGTCCGCACGACGACCCTGCCCGCCCCGGCCCCCGGCCCCGACGCGGAGGATCCCGACCCGGCGGATCCCGACCCGGTCCCGGAGCCGGATCGCGACCCGGGCCGGCCGGCGAAGCCCGCCGGTGGCACGGCCTCCTGCCCCCGTACGTACACCAGGGCGGTCTCCGGCATCCGGCTCGTCCTCGCCGCCCCGCGGCTGCGCGCCCTCCTCGCCCTCGACCTGGCCGTCGCGGCCGCCGGGGCCGTCGTCCTCGTCGACACCGTGATCCTCGTCCGCGACACCCTCGGCCGCCCCGCCGGGGACGTACCCCTCGCCCTCGGCGCGTACGGCGCGGGATCGATGACGGTCGCCCTGTTGCTGCCGCGCGTCCTGGAACGGGGCGGCGACCGCGCGGTCATGGTGCAGGCCGCCTTCGTCCTGCCCGGAGCCCTGGGGCTGCTGGCCCTCGGCCTCGCGGTCACACCCGGGGCCTGGTCCTGGCCCGCGCTGCTCGTGGTCTGGCTGGTCACGGGCGCCGCCGGCTCGGCCGTGCTCACCCCGGGCGGCCGGGTGGTGCGCGGTTCCGTCCGGAGCGGCGACCTGCCCGCCGCCTTCGCGGCCCGGTTCTCCCTCTCGCACGCCTGCTGGCTGCTCACCTACCCGCTCGCCGGCTGGCTCGCCGCGACGGCGGGCCCGGCCGCCTCGGCGGGCGTCCTCACCGCCGTGGCGCTGGCGGGGGCCGCGGGCGCGGCGAGGCTGTGGCCGCGTCCGGCCCCGACCACGGGTCGGCGGGCGCACGTCCGGGGCACGGAGTCCCCGGCCGGAGAGGCCCCGGTCGCAGCGGTCCCCGTTGCGGAGGCCCCGGTCGCAGCGGTCCCCGCCGTCGAAGCCCTCGTCGCGGAGGCACCCTCGGCGGAAGCCCCCTTCGCGGACGCCCCCGCCTCTCCTCAGCGCGGCAGCCGCATCTCCAGGCCGTCCAGGACCACCTCGAGCCCGTAGAAGACGGCAACCGGCTCCTCATCCTGGCCGGCATGCTGGTCATGGCCGGTTCCTCCGCCCTGCTGACCACGGTCGACGCCCGGTCCGGCTTCACCGTCCCGGCCGTCGCCCTCGGCCTCCTCGCCGCCTGACGCCCCCGCCGGACCCCCCTGACGCGAGAGAGCCGGTACCCCGAAAGGGGTACCGGCTCTCTCGCGTCGTTCGGTCCTGGTCACTCGCCCGGCGCCGGCGGCAGCGCGTCCATGAACGAGCTCACCGAGAACACCGCGCGCCCCGGGCCGGCCGGCCCGTACCCGGGCGGTGCCGTCAGCCCGTACTCCTGCAGCGTCGCCGTGTACGCCTCGAGGAGCCGCAGGTGGTATTCGAGCGGCGCCCCGTCCGGGTTCTCCCGGCCCAGGGGGGTCGTCGGCTCCGGGCACCAGGTGGTGAACCGGGGGGTGATCCCGCGCGACATGAAGAACCGCAGGCCCTCCCGGGTGGACGCGATCGCCTCGTCCACCGTCAGGAAGCCGGAGGGCCTGGCCATCTCGACGCCCGCGACGAAGTTCGGGATGACGTTGCGCGGCCCGAAGACCTCGGCGGAGTCCAGGATGCGGCGGTGCCACTCGTCCCGGCCGATGTAGCGCTCCTTGCCGGGGCAGTACAGCTCGAAGAGCCGGCGGTCCCACACCTCGTAGTTCGGGTGGTAGATCCGGATGCCGTAGTCGTGGAACCTCTGCACGTCCTCCTTCGGCAGCGCCTGCGCGACGACCTTGCCGATCCAGCGGCCGGGGAACCGCTCCTCGATCGCGCGCGCGTACTGCCCGTAGAAGTCGGCCTCGTCCTTCCCGCCGACCTGGGACGTGACCGCCCCGCCCGTGAGGGTGTACGCGGTGGAGGTTCGGGCGGTGTCGTGGCGGTCGATGATCTCCAGCGCCTCCAGGACCTCGTCGACCGGCTTCACCCCGGTGTACGGGCGGCCCGCCGCCTTGTGCTGGCGCCAGTTGTGGTTGATGTCGCAGTACTGGCACTCCTCCTTGGCGCCGAAGTACTGGCAGACCCGGAAGACCGTCAGATAGATCAGATAGCCCCACTGGATGGTCGGCGCGACCTCCATCACGGACTTCCCGTTGGCCAGCGGGTGCCGGTAGTACTCGGGCATCGGCGGCAGACCGACGTCGGCGATCCTGACGCCGTCGAGGAACAGCGCGAGCGCCCCGTCGCCGTCCGGCGCCACCCGGTAGGGGGACGACGGGTTGACCCGTACCGACACCACCGTGCGGCGGAGCCCGTACGGCCCGCCCGTGAGCACGATCTCCTCCGGCGGGCGGTTCAGTGCCGCCTCCCCGAGCTCCGGCAGCGTGCGGTGGTCGAAGGAGAAGATGAAGTACGACTTCGGCTTCACCTCGCCCCCCTCGTTCCCGGACAGCGCGGACGGGTCGAAGGCGAGCCCGCCGCGCAGCAGGTCCTCCTTGAGAACGGCCTCCGGAGGGACTCCGGGGAAGCGGTCCATGAGGGATTCGACGACGGCGGTACGGGTCGGGGCGGCGCTGGACACAGGCGGATCTCCAGGTGAGAGACGACGGAGCCGACACGCCTCACGCTACGCGCGGGGGCGCCGGACTCGTCGACCGGGACCCGCCCGGCGGCCGGTGAACGTGGCTCCGGTTACTTGTTGACCGTGAAGCCCTGGTCGTTCCCGTACGTCACGCCGGCCTCCTGCCACTGCTTCAGGCCGTCGGTGAGCGTGGTGGGGGAGACGTACGCCTTGCCCACGGTGTCGTTGAAGATCGAGTTCGCGTACACCTGGTAGGGCAGGTAGGACCAGTCCTCGCCGACGTTGCGGGCGGACTCGGCGAAGATCCGGTTGGCCTGCTGGCCGCCGAAGTACGGGAAGGCGGTGTCGAGGAACGCCTTCGACTCCAGGTCCGCGCGGGTCGCGGGGAAGGCGCCGGCGGCGACCCGGGCACTGGCTCCGGCGCCGGTGGTCGCGAACTCCGTGAAGGCGTAGGCGAGTTCCTTGTTCTTGGCGGCCTTCGGCACGGCGAGCGAGCTGCCGCCGTTCTCCGCGCTCGTCTTCTCGCCCTTCGTCCACTGCGGCAGCGGCGCGACCCGCCAGTCGCCGGACGCGGAGGCGACGCCGGACGTCAGGTTGGCCGGCATCCAGGCGCCGATGGAGAGGGTGGCGAGGGAGCCGTCGGCCAGGCCCTTGTACCAGGCGTCGCTCCACGAGCTGATCGGCGCGACCAGCTTCTCGTCGAGGAGTTTCTGCCAGGTCGCGGTGTACTTCTTGGTGCCCTCGTCGCCGAAGTCGATCGTGACGTCCGTGCCGTGGGTCCGGTACGGACGGCCGCCGGCCTGCCAGATGAGGCTGGTGGTGGCGCCGGCGTCCCCGGTGTCGTTGGTGATGAAGATCTTCGGGTCGGCCTCGTGGAGGGCGCGGGCCGCCTCCACGTACTCGTCCCAGGTCGTCGGCACCTTGATGCCGTGCTTGTCGAAGACCTTCTTGTTGTAGAAGAACGCCATGGGCCCCGAGTCCATGGGCAGCGCGTAGATGGCCTTGTCCCGGGTGACGGCGGTCCACGGGCCCGAGGTGAAGGTCGTGCCGTACTTCTGGGCCCCGTAGGAGGCGAGGTCCTCGACGGACTTGCCTATGGTGAACTGGCCGAGGGCGTAGTACTCGACCTGTGCCACGTCGGGGGCGCCGGAGCCGGCGGCCATCGCGTTCTGCAGGGCGGTGTACTGCTTGTCGCCGGTGCCCGCGTTGACCAGCTCGATGTCGACCTCGGGGTACTTCTTCTCGAAGTCCTCCGCCACCTTCTTGAGCGTGGGCTCCCAGGCCCACACGGTCACCTTGCCGCCCTTCTCGAGCGCGGCCGCGACGTCCTTCGGTCCACTGTCGCCACCGCCGTCCGAGGCGTCCGAGCCGCAGGCCGTGGCGGTCAGCGCGAGCGTGGAGACGACGGCGAGGGCGCCGAGGAGTCGGCGGGTGATGTGCGTTCTCATGGGCTGTGCTCCTGGTCGAGGGTACGGCGGAGGGAGGGAAGGAGGGAGAGGGGAAAGGTGAGGGGAGACGGGAGAGTGCGGGGGAGCGGTGCGGGGGTGCCGGAGGTGTCACTCCTTGACGCTGCCCGCGGCCAGGCCGGACTGCCAGTACCGCTGGAGCAGCAGGAAGATCGCCACGATCGGCACGATCGTCAGCAGGGAGCCGGTGATGATGAGGTCGAACACGGCCTCGCCGCCCGCCGTCTGCGCCTGGGCGTTCCAGGCGTTGAGGCCGAGGGTCAGCGGGTACCAGTCGGGGTCCTTGATCATGATCAGTGGCAGGAAGTAGTTGTTCCAGGTCGCGACCATCGAGAACAGCAGCACCGTGACGGTGCCCGGCATCAGCAGCGGCAGCGCGATCGTGAAGAAGGTGCGCAGCTCGCCGGAGCCGTCGATGCGTGCGGCCTCCAGGAGCTCGGTGGGGACGGACTCGGCGGCGAAGACCCACATGAGATAGAGGCCGAAGGGCGAGATCAGCGACGGGATGATCACGGCCCACGGGGTGTTCGTGAGGCCCATGTTGCTGAACATCAGGAAGGTGGGGACGGCGAGGGCGGTGCCGGGCACGGCGACGGCCCCGAGGACCACCGCGAACACGGCCCGGCGTCCCGGGAAGTCGTACGTGGCGAGGGCGTACCCGCCGAGGACGGCGAGGACGGTGGCGCCGCCCGCGCCGGCGACGACGTACAGCAGGGTGTTGAGCAGCCAGCGGACGAAGACGCCGTCGTCGTACGAGAGGGTCCGGCCGATGTTGTCCCAGAAGTGGCTCTCGTCGGCGAACCAGAGTCCGAAGGAGTCGAGCAGTCCGTTCTGGTCCTTGGTGGCGTTGACGACCAGCCAGGCGAGCGGCAGCAGGGTGTAGACGAGGACCAGGCCGGTCACGAGGGTCAGCGGCACGCTGGGGCGGGGGTTGAGCGGGGTGTGCGGGGGACGCTTGCGGGGCTTGGGGGTACGGGTGCCCGTAGCCGTGCGGGCGTCCGTACGGGGGTGTGCTTCCGTGGCGCTGCCGGGTGTACCGGGGGCGGCCGGCGTACCGGATCCGGAGGCCGCGCTGGTGAGGGAGGTGGTCATCGGCTCAGCCCTTCCGCATGCCGCGCAGCTGGACCGCGTAGGCGATGATCGCGGTGAGGACACCCATCACGATCGCCACGGTCGCCGCGTAGTTGTGCTGCTGACCCGAGAAGGACAGCGAGTAGGTGTAGAGGTTGGGGGTGAAGTCGCTGGTGATCGCGTTGGGGGCGAGCTTCTGCAGGATGCTCGGTTCGTTGAACAGCTGGAAGCTGCCGATGATCGAGAAGATGGTGGCGATGACGAGCGCGCTGCGGATCGCGGGCAGCTTGATCGAGGTGACGACCCGCCACTCCCCGGCGCCGTCGATCGCCGCGGCCTCGTAGAGCGACCGGGGGACGACCTTGAGCGCGGCGTAGAAGATCAGCATGTTGTAGCCGACGAACTCCCAGGTCACGATGTTGCCGATGGAGGCGAGAACGAGGGAGGGGGAGAGCGGGTCCGGCAGGGAGATCCCGAACGCGTCGTCGACGTTCCCGACGAGGCCGAACCGCGTCCCGTACATGAAGCCCCAGATCAGGCTGGCGACGACGGCGGGCACGGCGTAGGGGAGGAAGATCGAGACGCGGAAGAAGGTCCTGCCGTAGAGCCGGCCGCTGTCGATCGCGAGGGCGACGAGCAGGGCGATGCCGAGCATGACGGGCACCTGGACCAGGAGGAACAGGCCCACCCTGGTCAGTCCCTCCCAGAAGCGGGGGTCGGTGAGCGCCTTGCCGTAGTTGTCGAGGCCGACGAAGGAGGTGCCGCCGATGAGCCGGTCCTGGAAGAGGCTCAGGTACAGCGCGTATCCGATCGGCGCGAGGAAGACGAGGCCGAAGACCGCGACGAACGGGCCGGCGAACCCCCAGCCCACGAGGGCCTCCTTGCGGAGTCGGAAGCGGGCTCGTGGGCGGGGCGGTGGTGCTGCCGTAGCGCGCGTCGACAGGAGCGTCATGGCGGGGTTCCTTGCGTCGGTGACCGAGCGGGTCCGGAGACGGGGAGCGAGCGGAGCGGGGCGGGTGGCGTGGGCGAGGCGAGAGGGCCTGGCGGCCGTGAATCGGCCCCGCGTGGGCTGGCCGACGAGAAATGTTTACGTAATCATCGGTAGCGTGATGGTGACACTCCCACTGGGGGGCGTCAAGCGTGAAGCAGCGGTGAATGAGAGGGATTCGGGTGTCGGAGAAGAACACGGCAGGCGGCTCGGCGAAGGCCGGCGGCGACGGCCCGCGAGGAGCGCGCGGCAGGCCGCGCCGGGTCTCCATGGCGGACGTCGCCCAGCTCGCGGGGGTCTCCTCGCAGACGGTCTCGCGCGTCTCCAACGGTGACGCGGCCGTCGTCGAGAGCACCCGCGCGAAGGTCCTCGACGCCATGAAGGAGCTGGGCTACCGGCCCAACAGCGCGGCCCGCGCCCTCAAGCGCGGCGAGTTCCGGGCCATCGGCGTCATCACCATGGGCCTCTCCAGCACCGGCAACGTCCGCACCCTCGAGGCCATCGCCGGATCGGCCTCCCGGGCGGGATACGCGGTCACCCTCATCCCGCTCGACGCACCCACCCAGGACAACGTCAGGGGCGCCTTCACCCGGCTCGACGAACTGGCCGTCGACGCCGTCGTGCTCATCATGGAGGTCCACCTCCTCGACACCGCGTCGCTCACCCTCCCCCCGCACGTCAAGGTCGTCGTCGTGGACTCCGACGCCACCGGCCGCTTCCCCGTCGTGGACACGGACCAGCGGCAGGGCGCCCGCACGGCGGTGCGGCACCTGCTCGACCTCGGGCACGCCACGGTCTGGCACGTCGCGGGCCCCGAGGAGTCCTTCGCGGCCGGCCGGCGCGCGGAGGCCTGGGAGGCGGTCCTGCGCGAGGAGGGGCGGAAGGTGCCGCCCGTGCTGCGCGGGGACTGGACGCCCGAGTCCGGTTACGAGGCGGGGCTCCGGCTCGCCGACGAGCCCGGCTGCGGTGCGGTGTTCGTGGCCAACGACCAGATGGCCCTCGGCGTGCTCAGGGCCTTCCACGAGCGGGGCCGACGGGTGCCCGGGGACGTGAGCGTCGTCGGCTTCGACGACATCGCGGAGGCGGCCTCCTTCATCCCGCCGCTGACGACCGTGCGCCAGGACTTCGCGCAGGTGGGGGAGTTGTGCGTGGACGCGGTGCTGAGGGAGCTGCGCGGCGAGACGGTCACGGGGGTACGGCTCGTGCCGACGACCCTGATGGAGCGGGCGAGCACGGGGGCGCCGGGGGGCCGGTGAACCCGGCGCGGGACGCGGCGGAGACCGGGCCGGGGCCCTTGCGGGAGAAGGGAAGGGTCCTGGCGGTGGCGCGGTGGCGCGGTGGCGGGGTGGTGCGGTGACGGGGTGACGGGGTGGTGCGGTGACGGGGTGGTGCGGTGGCGGTGGCAGGGCCGCGGCGGACGTGACGGCCGCGGTGGTGCGGCGGTGGTGGGCAGGGGAACGGTGGCTGCGACGGCCGTGGTGTGGCGGCTGCGGTGGCGGCTGCGGTGGCGCGGTACGGGGGAGGCGGGGCGGTGCCTCGGTGGGGGCGGGGTGCGCGGAGGGGCAGGCCGAGAGCCTCGGTGGTGGCGGCGGTGGCGGCGGTGGCGGTGGGGCACGGAGGGCGCATGGTCGAGTCTCCCCCGTGGCGGGCGCAGCGCGAGGGGCGTCAGGCCGCGGCCCCCGGCGGTGGCGGGGCCGTACTGGAGCGGACCACCAGGACCGGTTCCACCGCCCTGCGGCGGGGCCCGTCCGTACGGCCCTCGATCTGGTCGAGCAGCAGCGAGACGCAGTGCCGGCCGACCACCTCGAAGTCCTGGTGCACCGTCGTCAGTGGCGGAGAGAGGTACGCGGCCTCGGCGATGTCGTCGAAGCCGGCCACGCTGATGTCTCCGGGCACGTCACGCCCCGACTCGCGCAGGGCCCGCAGCATTCCGAGCGCCATCTGGTCGTTGGCGGCGAAGACGGCGGTCACCTCCCGGCGGCGCGCGATGCCGAGGCCGGCGCGGTAGCCGGACTCCGCCGTCCAGTCCCCGTACAGCACCGGGGGTACGGGCGCGCCCGCTGCGGCGAGGGTGCGTTCCCAGGACTCGGCGCGCCGCCGCGCGGCGAACGAGTCGCGGGGGCCCGCCAGATGCCAGACCGTCCGGTGCCCGAGGCCGAGGAGGTGGCTCACGACGCCGTGCGCGCCGTGGGCCTGGTCGAAGTCGACGTTGGGATACCGGTGGCCGGTGTCGCCGTCGGCGACGACCACCGGCATCGACGGCGGGAGATGGAGGGACGGGGTGTCGAGCATCTGCGACTCGACGAGCACGATGCCGTCGACGGACTGCAGCATCAGATGCTGGAACGCGCGCCGGACGGCGGCCTCCGTCTGGGCCCTGATGCCCATGAAGTTGACGGAGAAGTCGGCCTCGCGGGCGGCGTCGGCGATCGCGGCCAGGGTGCGGGCGTTGCCGTGCGCGCCGACGTCGAAGCTGACCACGCCCAGGGCGCCGAACCTGCCCGTCACCAGGGCGCGGGCCGCCGTGTTGGGGCGGTAGCCGAGCGTCTGCATGGCGGAGAGCACCTTCTCGCGGGTGCTCGCGTCGACGTTCTCGCGGTTGTTGGCCACGCGTGACACGGTCTGCGAGGAGACGCCCGCCATCGTGGCCACGTCCGCCATGGAGGGCCACTGCCGGGCCGGCCGCGACCGCGGGGACTTCGTCTTCCTGTCCGTCACCACGCGCGGGACCTTCCGGAGGGAGCTGGAGGCCGCCCGCGCGCGCGGGTGACCGTACTGCCGTACTGCGTGCATGTTGACGCAAACATCAAGGGGGGTCAAACCCTCGGCGGATGTTGTCCGATTCCTTGACAGCCCGATTCGCCCCTCCCAGACTCTCCCCCGAAGCGCCCGTGTTAACGCGAACATCGAAGGGTGACACCTCCGCGACACACGGCGCTCGTCCAGGCCTCGGCGTGCGCGTTCCCGCCCCCGGCCGGCTCCCCGCACCCTCCGGTGCCACCGGCCGCCCCGCCTCGCCCTCCCTTTGCCCCCTCCCCACAGCCACGAGGTACGCGATCATGCGACGCACTCCCTCGGGGACGTTCACGGTGCTCACCGCGCTCTGTGCCGTCCTCTTCTCCCTGCTCGGTTCCCTCCTCGGCCCGGTCGGCACGGCCCGGGCCGCCACCGCGACCGTCACCAACGCCACCACGTTCACCGACCCGGCGGGCAACCCCGTGCACGCCCACGGCGGCGGAGTCGTCAAGGCCGGCTCGTACTACTACTGGTTCGGCGAGAACCGGAACGCCGACAACACCTTCCGGTACGTCTCCGCCTACCGCTCCACCGACCTGCGGACCTGGGAGTTCCGGAACCACGTCCTCACCCAGAGCACCGACCCCGAGCTGCAGTCGGCCAACATCGAGCGCCCCAAGGTCATGTACAACGCGGCCACCGGGCAGTTCGTGATGTGGATGCACAAGGAGAACGCCACGGACTACGGCGAGGCGCGCGCCGCGGTCGCCGTCTCCTCGACCGTCGACGGCGACTACACCTGGCTCGGCAGCTTCCGCCCGCTCGGCCACATGTCCCGTGACATCACGACCTTCGTCGACACCGACGGCGCGGGCTACATGATCTCCGCCGCCAACGAGAACGCCGACCTCCACGTCTACCGGCTGACCGCCGACTACACCGGCATCGCCTCCCAGGTGCAGAAGCTCTGGCCCGGACAGTGGCGCGAGGCTCCCGCCCTCTTCCAGCGCGACGGCGTCTACTTCCTGCTCACCTCCGGCGCCACCGGCTGGTCCCCCAACCAGCAGAAGTACGGCACCGCGACCAGCGTCACCGGAAGCTGGAGCGGCCTGAAGGACATCGGCGACGGGACGGCGTACGGCTCCCAGACCGCCTACGTCCTGCCCGTCCAGGGCACCGCCGGTACCTCGTACCTCTATCTCGGCGACCGCTGGGGCAACTCCATGGGCGGCAACGTCAACGACTCCCAGTACGTCTGGCTGCCGCTCCGCTTCCCCACGAAGACGACCATGACCATGGACTACTTCCCGCAGATCACCGTGGACACGGCGACCGGCACGGTGAAGGGCCTCGGCAGCTGGGAGACGCTCACGGCCGCGCACAGCGGCAAGTGCGCCGACGTCGCCGACCGGTCCACCGCCGACGGCGGCGTCGTCATCCAGTGGAGCTGCGGCGGCAACAGCGTCAACCAGCAGTTCTGGCTCCGGAGCGTCGGCAGCGGCCAGGTGCAGATCGTCGCCCGCCACAGCGGCAAGTGCCTGACCGTGAGCGGTGGTTCGACCGCCGACGGCGCCGCCGTGGAGCAGTACCCCTGCGACGGCCGGCCCGGGCAGCGGTGGAGCGTGACCGGCGCGAGCCCCGGCGTCCAGCTGGTCGCCGTCCACAGCGGCAAGTGCCTCGACGTCACCAACACGTCCACGGCCGACGGCACCGCGCTCGTCCAGTGGACCTGCAAC
This sequence comes from Streptomyces sp. NPDC029956, assembly GCF_055574655.1. Lineage (NCBI taxonomy): Bacteria > Bacillati > Actinomycetota > Actinomycetes > Kitasatosporales > Streptomycetaceae > Streptomyces > Streptomyces sp. NPDC029956. The sequence goes on from NZ_JBVHZJ010000064.1 coordinate 39,145, forward strand.
AGCGGCACCAACCAGCGGTGGAGCCGCACGGCGGCCTGAGCACCGCCGTACGGGCACGCCCGCCCGAGCCCTGACCGCGCCCGGGCCCGACCGTCCGGGCAGGCCCGTCCGACGCGCCCGCCCGACCGTCTGAGGTGCCCGTCCGACCACGCCCGCCCGGGCCCGCCCGTCCGGCCACGACCGCCCGCGCCCGCCCGTCCGACCACGCCCGCCCGTCCGACCACGCCCGCCCGGGCGCGTCAGTCCCGTGTCCCTCCGAGCACGTCCGACCCACGCCATCGCACCCCCAGGGAGTGACCACGTGCAGCCCTCCTTCGCCCGAAGCGCCTCCGGGCGACGCCGGAACACCCGGCTCGGCGCCCTCGCCGCCACCGCCGCGCTCGCCCTGCCCGCCGTCGCCGCCGCCCCGGCGGCCTCCGCGCCCACGGCGGCCGCCGCCGCGGGCGAAGCGCTGACCGTCCGGCCCGACCCCAGCTACCAGCAGCCCGCCTTCGAAGGCTGGGGCACCGCCCTCGCCTGGTTCGCGAACGTCACCGGGGGATGGCCCGACGAGCGGCGCAACGCCCTCGCGGACGCCCTCTACGGCGCGGACGGCCTCGGATTCACCGTCGCCCGCTACAACATCGGCGGCGGCGACAGCCCCGAGACCGCCCCCTACATGCGCGCCGGCGGCGCCGTACCCGGCTACTGGAACCGGCCGGGAGCCGAGTCCCCCGACTGGTGGGACCCGAACGACCCCGCCCACTGGAACGACGCGGCCGACGCCAACCAGCGCTGGTGGCTCTCCGCCGCCAAGGCCCGCGGCGCCGACACCTTCGAGGCCTTCTCCAACTCCGCCCCGTACTTCATGACCCGCAGCGGGCTCGTCTCCGGTGCGACCGACCCCCGGCAGGACAACCTCCGCGCCGACCAGTACGAGCGGTTCGCCGCCTACCTCGCCGGCTCCCTCAGGCGGGCGGAACAGGGCTCCGGCGTCACCTTCGACTCGATCTCCCCGGTCAACGAGCCCAACACCGACTACTGGCGGGCCGGCGGACGCCAGGAGGGCTCCCACTGGGATCCCGCCTCGCAGGCCCGGATGATCAGCACGCTGCGCGCCGCCCTCGACGCCCGCGGCGACACCACCCCGATCGCCGCCATGGACGAGACGAACCCGTCGACGGCCCGCGTGAACTGGGAGCAGTACGCACCCGCCGTCCGCGACTCGGTGGGCAGGATCAACACCCACACCTACGGGACGGGCGGGCGCACCGGGGTCCGTGACATCGCCAAGGGCGAGGCCACCCCGCTGTGGATGTCGGAGGTGGACCTCGGCGGCAGCGTGCCGCAGAGCTTCACCGACATGAGCCCGGGTCTCGACCTGGCCCGCCGGATCAACGACGACATCAGGGAACTGGAGCCCAGCGCCTGGGTGCTGTGGCAGGCCGTCGAGGACTACGAGAACATGACGCCGGGCCGCGAGAACTCCAACTGGGGCCTCATCCAGACCGACTTCACCCCCGCCGACGCGGCCACCGAACCGATCCGCAGGAACAAGAAGTACGGGGTGATGGCGCAGTACAGCCGGTTCGTCCGGCCCGGTGCCCGCGTCCTCGCCACCGACGACCCCGACACCCTCGCGGCGGTACGGCCCGGAGGGCAGGGACTCGTCCTCGTCCACACCAACCGGAGCGGATCCGACCGTGAACTCACCCTCGACCTCGACGGTTTCGGGACGGTCGGCGGGAACGTCGAGCGATACACCACCGACGCGACCCGGGACGTCCAGCGGGGTACGGACCTCGCCACGGCGGGCAGGACGCTGAAGGCCACCGTCGGCGCCGGCTCCGTCACCACCTTCGTCCTGCCGGGGGTCACGGGAGTGAACACCGCCGCGACGAGCGCACCCGTCGGCGCAGCCCGGCAGATCCTCAACGACCACAGCGGGATGGCGCTCGCCGTCACCACCGTCGCGGGCCGGGACCTGCCGGTGCAGCGCACATCGAACCCGGCGGACACCGCTCAGCAGTGGACCTTCGCCAAGCTCTCGGCGACCGACTGGGGCAGTGCGGCCACGTACCGCGTCACCAACGCCCGGACGGGCAAGGCGCTCACCGTGACGTCCGGGTCACTCGGCTTCGCAGCCCCCGGAACCGGCGCCGAACAGCGGTGGATGCGCTCCACCACGGGCGACGGACACGCCACCCTCGTCAACAGCGCGTCCGGCCTTCTCCTGGACGTCTTCGGCGCGGCGACGCACGACGGGGCGGAGGCGGGCGTCTACCGGCCGACGACCGGGGCCAACCAGTCGTGGACCTTCCGCCCGGCCGCGTCCGACACCTGGCGGACTCCGGTGTTCCGGCACAGCTCCAAGTGCCTCGACGTGACGGGTGCCTCGACGGCCGACGGCACCTCCGTCGTGCAGTACGGATGCAACGGGGGAGCGAACCAGCAGTGGGCGCTCCGGCCGGCCGCGACCGGCCATGTGAACGTGGTCGCCCGGCACAGCGGCATGTGCCTGGACGTCAGCGGCGCTTCGACCGCCGACGGCGCCCAGGTGTTCCAGTACACCTGCAACGGCGGCCGGAACCAGGAGTGGGCGGTACGGCAGGCCGCCACCGGCCACATCACACTCGTGGCGCGACACAGCGCCAAGTGCCTCGAGGTGCCGGGGTCTTCCACGGCGGACGGGGCGGCCCTGCGCCAGTCCGCCTGTACCGGCGCCACGAACCAGCAGCTGCGGTTCGGCTGACGGACGCGGCGCGGCCGCGCACGCCGAAGGGGCGGCGTCCTCCGACATCCGGTCGGAGGGCGCCGCCCTCGGGCGGTCCGCATCAGAGGCTGCGGGCGGTGATGTCGCCGTAGGAGGTGGTGGCGTGGATGTTCAGGCCGGCGGCGGCGCCGTCGGTGTTGGCGAGGGCGTTGTGGACGCGGCCGTAGGCGGTGCCGGCGTCGAGGGTGGCGGAGACGCCGCGGGCGGCGCCGACCGTGATGTCGCCCGCCGCGGTGCGCAGGACGACGGTGCCGCCCATGGCCTCGGCGATGCGGAGGTCGCCCTTCTGGGTGCTGATCTCGGCGGAACCGCCCAGGCGGCCGACCGTGATGTCACCGGCGAGCAGGGTGATGCGGGCGCTCGCGGTCTCGTCGAGCTTGACCGGACCCTGCGCGGCCTCGAAGACGACGTCGCCGAGGCGGCCGACGCCGCGGAGTTCGGCGGCGGCGGTCTTGGCCTCGACGCGGGACCCGGCCGGGAGCTGGACGGTCACCTCGACCGATCCGGGGTCGCCGAGGATCTTGTTCTTCGCGGGGGCGGCGGTGATCCGCAGGACGCCGTCGGTGAACTCGACCGCGACCTGCCCGGCGGCCTTCACGTCGGAGCCCTTGGCGGCGTTCGCGGGACGGATGTCGACGGTGACGTCGTCCCGGTCGGCGGCGATGAGCTGGATGCGGCCGGCGGGGATGTCGAGGACGGTGGTGAGGGCGGCGGTGGCGGTGAACGTCTGCATGATGCTTCTCCTTCGTGGGGCGGCCCCGCTCTCGGGGCTCGCTGTTTCCGATGAGAGAAAAGCTACGTTGCGTTCATGGGGCTGGCAACAGGTTCGTTGCACAGGAATCCCGTTATCCCAGGCGAGGGGCGCAATTTCATTGCAATGGGTCTGCGTGTAACGCAACACGCCTCTCGTCAATCGTTGCAATGAACTGGCGGTGAACGCTATAGTGCGGTCTCCGAGGACCATGAAGGAGGCCCGATGCCGGGAGGCAGGCTCACCCAGCAGGAACGTCAGCAGATCGCGCTGGGACTGGCGGACGGCCTCGCCTATGCCGAGATCGCCCGGCGTCTCGACCGTCCGACCTCGACGGTCACGCGTGAGGTCATGCGGAACGGCGGCCCCACCGGCTACCGTTCCGACCTCGCCCACCGGGCCACCGGGCAGCGGGCCCGCCGCAAGCAGGTCACGTCCCGGGACGCGAAGGCGCCCGTGCGGGCCGACGGGCGCGACGTCGAGGCGGTGCGCGAGTTCGAGGAGATGTTCACGACCGTCCTCATACAGTCGGGGACGCCGAAGATGATGGCCCGGGTGATGGCCTGTCTCTGTGTCACCGACTCGGGCAGCCTCACCGCGTCGGAGCTCGTGCAGCAACTCCAGGTCAGCCCGGCGTCGATCTCCAAGGCCATCGCGTTCCTCGACGGCCAGGGGCTCGTCCGTCGGGAGCGTGACGAGCGCCGTCGTGAGCGCTATGTGGTCGACGACGACATCTGGTACCAGTCGATGATCGCCAGCGCCCGCTCCGCTCTCCAGATCGTCGAGACCGCACGCCAGGGTGTGGGCGTCCTCGGTTCCGGCACGCCGGCCGGCGCCCGCCTCGAGGGCATCGCCCGCTTCCTCGAGTTCGTCTCCGAGAGCACCGCACGGGCCGCGGAACAGGCCCGCTCGATACTTTCCACGAAGCCCGCGCCGGCGACGCCCCCGACAGTGCCCCCGACGGCGCAGCCCGCGCCGACGACGCCCCCGATAGTGCCCCCGACGGCGCAGCCCGCGCCGACGACGCCCCCGATAGTGCCCCCGACGGCGCAGCCCGCGCCGACGACGCCCCCGGACGGCTCGGCCTGAACCGAGGGTTGCGGATGCGGACGGCCGGCGCCCCGATCCCTTCCGGGGATCGGGGCGCGGCCGCCGAGAAGCCTGCTCCGCCGGGAAGTCCTACTCCTCCGTCGGGCCGAGGTCCGGCGTCGCGCGGAACGTGACCGTACGCGCCCGGTGGCCTGCGTGGAGTTCCAGGACGACGAGCTCGTTCCTGCCGGAGCGCAGCACCGGGGCGGGCACGTACAGGGAGCGCTGCGGCCCCCGGGACCAGTAGCGACCCAGTGGGAAGCCGTTGATCCAGGCGTTGCCCTTGGTCCAGCCGTCCAGGTGGAGGAAGGTGTCGGCGGCCTCGTCCACCTCGAAGCGGGCCCGGTGGAAGGCCGGCCCGACGGGCGTCGCCGTGCCGGGGGCGAAGGGGATGCCGGCCGGGTCGGCCAGGGGGAGGGGGCGGTTGGTCCAGCCTGCGAGTTCGGCCCCGTCCAGGAGGACCTTCCCGAGCAGGCCCTTGCGGTCGTGGATGCCCTGCCCGTAGTTCACCCGCCCCTGGTTCTCGACGAGGACGGTGAGGGCGCTGCCCGCCCTCGGCACGGTGAACGCCAGTGCGTGCTCGTGCTGTTCGCGCTCCAGGACGCCCACGGGCTGCCCGTCGACGAACACCTGGGCACGGTCCCGGACCTGCTCGATCTCCAGGAGCGCAGGCCCCCTGACGGGCAGCGTCGTCTCGTAGAGGACGAACCCGAAGTCCTGCTCCAGCTCCTCCATCGTGAGCGGGCGGCGTGACTCCACGGTCGACGGGGAGAGCGCGGCCGCGTGCGGCAGGAGCTCGGCGCTCTCCGTCAATACGACGGGGGGAAGGGCGAGTTTGGGGCCGGGGGCGGGTGCCGGCTCGCTGGGAACGGGGGCGTACTTGGCGATGACGTCACGGAACGCCGTGTACTTCGCCGTCGGGTCGCCGGCCTCGTCGAGCGGGGAGTCGTAGTCGTAGGACGTGACGGTGGGGCGGTAGGTCCCCTTGTCGTTCGCGCCGTTGGTGAAGCCGAAGTTGGTGCCGCCGTGGAACATGTAGAAGTTGACGGACGCGCCGGTGGCGAGCAGTTCGTCCAGCTCCCGGGCCGCCGCGTCCGGGTCCCTGACGACATGGTGCGCGCCCCACCGGTCGAACCAGCCGATCCAGAACTCCGATGTCATCAGCGGGCCTTCGGGGCGCTGCGCGCGCAGGTCGGCCAGGTGGTGGGCGGAACGGCTGCCGAAGTTGGCCGTGGCGAGGACCCCGGGCAGCGCGCCGCGCTCCAGGTCCACCGGCTGGTCGCAGGTGAACAGGGGGACGTCGACCCCGCAGCGGCGCAGGGAGGCCGCGAGGTGCTCCAGATAGGCGGTGTCGTCGCCGTACGCGCCGTACTCGTTCTCGACCTGTACGGCGAGGATCGGGCCGCCCTGGGAGGCGAGGTGCGGCCGGAGCGGTGTGAGCAGGCGGGTGAGGTAGTCGTCGACGGCCGCCAGGAACCGGGGATCGCGGGAGCGCAGCCGTATGTCCGGTTCGGCCAGCAGCCAGGACGGGAGTCCACCGCCCTCCCACTCGGCGCAGATGTACGGGCCGGGCCTGAGCAGGACGTGCAGCCCTTCGGCGGCGGCGAGTTCGACGAAGTGCGGCAGGTCGAGGCCGCCGTCGAGCCGGAAGGTGTCGGGGCGCGGCTGGTGGAGGTTCCAGGGGACGTAGGTCTCGACGGTGTTGAGCCCCATGAGCCGGGCCTTGCGCAGGCGGTCGGCCCACTGTCCGGGGTGGACCCGGAAGTAGTGCAGTCCGCCGGACAGGAGCCGGAAGGGTCGGCCGTCGAGCAGGAAACCGGCCTTGTCTGTCTCGAGAACGGGCATGGGGTGGCGGCTCCTGTGCTCGGGGATTGCTGCTAGGACTATGTTTACGTAAACATCTTCGTAGGGCAAGCCCCTTCGGTACGTCGACGGTCCGGGGGTGGAATTCGGGCCCGGCTCTTGACGGCGGAGCGTTCGGGCGGTCTCATATGTCGCATCACGTTTGAACGTGTTGAGTTTTGGGTGTTTGTGGCCCGCCGGTCGCACCCCTCGTCGGCGCCCCGCCGCCCTGCTGTCCGTCACCTCCGGACCCCTCGCCTCCGTGTCATCCGATCCGTTCTCGTGCCGCCCGGTACGCCTCCGTGCCGTCCGAGCACCTCACTGCCATCCGAACCGTTCCCGCGCCGGGCCGGTCCCTCGTCGTATGTGACCGGCACCAAGGAGATCCCGCAGATGTCCCGTACCTCCCGTCGTCGTGCCGCCGTGGCCGCCACCCTCCTCGTGGGCCTCGGGCTCACCACCGCCTGCTCGTCCGGCAAGGCCGAGTCCGGCGACTCCGCCGGGGCGGCCGCCGCCCCCAAGTCGGGGAGAATCTCCCTGACGTACCTTCAGAAACAGGGTGACCAGGAGTACTTCGTAGGCGAGGCCGCCGGAGCCAAGGCCAGGGCCGCCGAGCTCGGCATCGACCTGAAGGTCGTCAACCTCGGCAACGACGCCAACAAGACCGTCAGCGAGGTCCAGGCCGCCATCGCCCAGAACACCGACGGCGTGATCGTCGTCGTCCCCGACCCGGCCGTCGGCCCCCAGGTCGTCCGCACCGCCCGCGACGGCAAGGTCGCCCTCCTGACCTCCGACGACCAGATCTGCGCCACCGGACCCGACCCGGCCGCCTGCGCCGAGGCGGACCTCGTGCCGCGGATCGGCTTCAGCGGGGCCCAGATGGGCGGCGAGGTCGGCAAGCGGGCGGCCGCCGAGTACGCCAAGGCGGGCTGGAAGGCGTCCGAGACCAGGATCATCTCCGCCTGGAAGCAGGACGTCACGGTGTGCGGCGACCGGGTGAAGGCCGCGCGGACCGCCTTCGACGCGGCCGTCCCCGGGGTGGAGGCCGTCGACGTCGCCACCGACAACACGCCCACCGGCGCACAGGACAGGGTCGCCGCCACCCTGACGGCCAACCCCGGCGTGAAGAACTGGATCGTGTGGGGCTGCAACGACGAGAACGTCGCCGGCGGCGTCACCGCCCTCACCAACGCCGGCCTCGGCCCGGACCGGGTCATCGGCGTCGGCCTCGGCGCGTACCTCGCCTGCAAGGAGTGGGGCTCCGGCAGGCCGAGCGGCATGAAGGCCGCGCTCTTCATCAACGGCGAGGACGTCGGCACCCTCGCCGTCCAGACCATGTACGACAAGCTCAAGAACGGCAAGGAGTTCCCGGCCGAGGGCTTCGCCCCCACCACGATGGTCGACGCCGCCACCTGGAAGTCCTCCGGGCTGACCTGCGGTTGACGGCTGCTCGGAACGGCCGGGAGCTCGACACGGCCGGTCCGCCCGTGTGCTCGACACGGCCGGTCCGCCCGTGTGCTCAGCGCCGCCGGTCCGCCCGTGCGCGAACGACCCAACGGCTCTCGCCTCCGCCCGACTTCGTGCGAGCCACCCCTCCGACGCGTCCCGGCCCGCCCCCGTCCCCCGCTGCCGGCGGGTCGGGACGCCCCCACCCGAACCGCACGCGGCATGCGCGCCACGGTCCGCATGCCCCCTGCGCCCCGCCCTCCTGCCCTCTCCCGCCACCCCCGCGAGGTCCCCGTATGACTCCCGCACGCAGCCCGTCATCCGCCGCCCCGCCGGTGCTCGCCGTCGACGGCATCGTCAAGCGCTTCGGCGGCGTCCAGGCACTCGGGGGCGTCACCCTCGACTTCCCCGCCGGCCGGGTCACGGCCCTGATGGGCGAGAACGGCGCCGGCAAGTCCACCCTCCTCAGGATCCTCACCGGCGACCACACGCCGGACGAGGGCCGGGTGCTCGTCGAAGGGCGGGCCGTCACGTTCGGCTCGCCGGCGGCCGCCCGCGCCGCCGGAGTCCGGGTCATCCCGCAGGAACCCGAGATCATCCCGCACGTCACCGTCGCCGAGAACGTCTGGGCCGGGGCGCTGCCGCGCCGGCGGGGCAGGTTCCTCGACCGCCGTGAGCTCGTCCGCCGGGTCACGGCGGACCTGGCGGACCTCGGCTTCTCCGACGTCCTCGACCCCCGCCTCCTCGGCGCGCAGCTGACTCCGGCCCAGCGCCAACTCGTGGAGATCCTGAGGGCGTTGACCGGGGAGGTGCCGCCACGTCTGATCGCCTTCGACGAGCCGACGTCCTCGCTCTCCGAGCACGAGGTCGACGCACTGTTCGGCCTCATCGGCCGACTCCGCGCGGAGGGCATCGCCCTCGTCTACGTCTCCCACCGGATGCGCGAGATCTTCCGGCTCGCCGACCGCATCGCGGTCCTCAGGGACGGAGTTCCGGCGGGCGTGGTGGAGGCCTCGGAGACCGACGAACGCGCCCTCGTCCGGCTGATGGTCGGCCGCGACCTGTCGACCATGTTCGTACGGGAGCGGCGACGGGAGGGCGAGCGGCCCGGCGACGTCGTCCTCGACGTCCAGGACGTCAGCACCGACGACGTCCGCGGCATCACCCTCCAGGTCCGCGCGGGGGAGGTGGTCGGCCTCGCCGGCCTCGTCGGCGCCGGCCGCTCCGAACTCGCCCTGGCGCTCGCCGGGGACCGCCCGATCCGGCAGGGCAGGGTCGCCGTGGACGGCGTACGGCTCCGGGGCGGACGACCCGGCGAGGCCATCCGTGCCGGACTCGGACTCGCCCCGGAGGAACGCAAGGCGCAGGCCCTCTTCCTGCACCGGTCGATCCGCGACAACACCGCGCTCGTCGTCCTGGACCGCATCCGCCGCTTCCGCTTCGTGCGCCGTGGGGCGGAACGCGCACTCGCCCGGGAGTACGTCGCCCGCCTGCGGGTCCGTACGCCCTCCGTCGAGCAGGAGGTCCGCACGCTCTCCGGCGGCAACCAGCAGAAGGTGGTCCTCGCGCGCTGGCTCGCCAGGAAACCCAAGGTCCTGATCCTCGACGAGCCGACCCGGGGCATCGACGTCGGCGCGAAGGCCGAGATCTACCAGATCGTCGCGGGCCTCGCCGCCGAGGGCGTCGCCGTCCTCGTCATCTCGTCCGAACTCCCCGAACTGCTCGGTCTCTCGGACCGCGTGGTGGTCATGCAGGGAGGCAGGATCACCGGCGAGCTCGACCACGCCGACGCCACCGAGGAGGCCGTCCTCGCCCTCGCCATGGCGGACGACCTGACACACCCGCCGGCCGACGACCCGACGCACCGGCCTGCCGCCACCCCCACCCCCACTTCCGCCCCTGGAGCCCCCTGATGCCGTCCCTCACCACCGACCCCCGCCGCCCGACGGCCGACTCCCCGGGGCCGGGTGCCCGCCCCGCCGGGCGCGGCGGGGTCCTCGCCAGGGTCGGCGGCCAGAACCTCGGTCTCGTCGGGGCCCTGCTCCTCGTCGTCGTCCTCTTCGGCACCCTCGACGAGAACTTCCTCAGCCTCACCAACATGCGGGTGATCGCGGAGGCCGCGACCATCACCGGCCTGCTCGCCGTCGTCCAGACGGTCGTCGTCATCTGCGGCGGACTCGACATCTCCGTCGGCTCCCAGGTCGGAGTCGCCTCCGTCGTCAGCGCCATGGTCTTCACCAGCACCGGACCGAACGCCGTCGTCGGTGTGGCCGCGGCCCTCGGCGTCGGCGTCCTGGTCGGTGTCCTGAACGGGCTCGTCATCGTCCACGGCCGGGTCAATCCGACCATCGCCACCCTCGCCGGCCTGGCCGCGTACAAAGGTCTGGCACAGCTGCTCTCGGACGGCCGCGCCCAGGGGTACGTCCTCGACGACGACCTGTTCGTGTTCCTCGGCCGGGGCAGCATCGCCGGGCTTCCGGTGATGGTCTGGATCCTCGCGGTCGTCGCCGTCGTCGTGCACGTCCTCCTCACGTACACCGACGTCGGCCGCAACATCTACGCCATCGGCGGCAACGCCACCGCCGCCCGGCTCGCCGGCATCCGCATCAACCGGTACCTGATCGCGGTGTACGCCCTGATCGGCATCGTCGCGGCGGTCGCCGGCATCCTGCTCACCGCCCGCACCGGATCCGGGCAGCCCACGTCCGGCAGCGAGGGCCTCGAACTCAAGGCCATCACGGCGGCGGCGCTCGGCGGCTGCGCCCTGCGCGGAGGCAAGGGCGGCATCGGCGGCACCCTCCTCGCGGTCGCGCTCCTGGGCTGTCTGGAGAACGGTCTCACCGTGCAGGGCATCAACTCCTTCTGGCAGAACGTCGCCCAGGGAGTCCTGCTCGTCGTCGCGGTGGTCGTCCAGCAACGCCGCACCGGCGAACGCGCGGTCGGCCTTCCCGACTGACCGCAGGCGGTCAGCCCTTCTCCCCGGTCAGGCCGGTACCGGTGCCGGCGCCCGCGTCGGCACCGGGCAGGCCCCGATCCGGATCCCGGTCACCGCGCTGACGTACCGGGCACCGCACCCGTCGGAGGGGACGACGAGCTGGGCGCACCTCGACGTGCTGAGGGGCGCCGGGCTCGTTACGCTGCGCAAGGAGGGGCCATGCGGGCCATCAGGCCGGCGCGACTCCCTGACCAGGCCCGACAGCCTGGCCCGACCCGCAGGCCCGATCCCCAGGCCCGACATCCAGGCCCGACTCCCAGGCCCGATCCCCAGGCCCGACATCCAGGCCCGACTCCCAGGCCCGACACCCTGGCCCGACCCCCAGGCCCGGCTCGCCGAAGAGGCCGAACGAAGCGAGAAGCCCTGATGACGATCCCCCCGACGCCCATGGACACCGTCACGCTCGAGCGGCGCATCGCCGCCCGTCCCGAGACCGTCTTCGGTTTCCTCGCCGACCGGGAGAAGTGGCTGTCGTGGATGGGCGTCGACGGCTCGTTCTCCTTCGAGCCCGGCGGCTCGTACCGCACCCGGGTCACCGGCGAGGACATCGCCTCCGGGCGCTTCATCACCGTCGACCCGCACCGGCGGATCGTGTTCAGCTGGGGCTGGGAGTCCGGTCCCGTGCCCGTCCCGCCGGGGTCCAGCACGATCGAGATCACCCTCGCCCCCACCCCGGACGGCACCCTTCTCCGCCTGATCCACAGCGGCCTGCCCTCCACGGAGGCCTGTGAGGCCCACGCGGAGGGCTGGCAGCACTACGTGGACCGGCTCGCGACCCGCGCCGAGGGCGGCGACCCGGGGCCGGACGCGTGGCTACGGGACAGGCCCGAGGGCGGGCGGAACGCTCCGGAGGGCGAGTGGAACCCCTTCGAGGGCTGAGCGCCCGACGCGGGTGCGGGGTCAGGCGCCCACCGGTACCGGCGCGCGGCCCGGGGACGCGGCGCCCCGTTCGCGGACCAGCCGGAGGCCGAGTCGCAGGTACGCGCCGAGGTCCGCGCGCGGGGCCTTGCGGACGAGCTGGCGGATCGCCTGCATGGCCTCCCAGGCGGAGGTGTGCGCCAGGGACCCGCCCCAGGTCTCACCGAGACCGTCCGAGAGATACGCGCTGAACCCGAGCTGAGGGGCTTCCGCCCGGCGCCGCTCCTCCTCGTGCGCGTCCAGAGCCCGTACGAAGAATCGTTCCGCCTCTACGGGGGGAAGAGCGGAACGGATGATGCGCAGGTACGGCGCGACAAGCGACGCGACCTCGGGGCACTCCCCACCGGGAACGACCGTGTCGTGGCGAACGGGAGCGGCGTCGTGTGCGCGTGTCTGAGTCATGCACCTATCGATACGTCATCTCATCCCAGGAACGTCCATGGCGCGCCCACGCACGACACCGGTTCGCCCCACGGAGGCAGGGGAGCCCCGGGGGGGGGGGGGGGGGGGGGGGGGGGGGGGGGGGCTGGGGGGGGGGTGGGGGGGGGGGGGGGGGGGGGGGGGGGGGGGGGGGGGGGGGGGGGGGCGGGTTTTTGCGGGGG
>NZ_JBVHZJ010000065.1:0-8501 GCF_055574655.1 Streptomyces sp. NPDC029956
AGAGGGAGCGACCGTACGGGTCATAGGGGCGTCGAGGGGGATACGCTCTTCCATATCCCTCCCCGCGGGCGGGGTGCCGGGGAGCGCCCCCCCCCCCCCCCCCCCCCCCCCGAGCCATGCAGCGCGAGCGATGCAGCACGAGCCACGCAGCACGAGCCACGCAGAGCCGGCCACGCCGGCGTCACGATCCGCCGGACTCCTGCTCCGCCTCTCCCCAGCCCCGCAGTTCATCCGAACCGGGCACCGTGCCGGTCAGCCGTACCTGGCCGGCCGCGTTCGTGCGGACTGTGAGGAACCGGCCTCGTACGGTGGCGGAGACGGGACCACGGACGGTGACCGCGGTCACGGCGCGGCTGCCGGCGGCGAGGAAGTACCGCGCCCCGGACGGCGCCGTCCAGTACGCCCCGGCCAGGAGGTGCTGGCCGAAGCGACTGCACGCCGCCGTGTCCTCGGGGACCGGCCCCGGCCCCCGTACCGGTCGGCTGCGTGCGTCCGGACCTTCCCACGCCACCGCCACGCGACCGCGCCCGTCCCAGCTCTCCGCGCGCGTGCACGTCCAGGTGGCGCGCCCGGCCCGTTCCGGCAGCGCCTGTTGGGCGAACTCCCAACGGTTCACGGCCCGTACGCCCGTTCCGCGCAACCCCGGCAGCGCGCAGGCCGAACGGGCCCAGGCGGCGAGGCCCGCCGCCGACGTCGCCTCTCGCGGCTGGCGCGCCGGGGCTCCGGTCCCCGGTGCCGGGGTCCACGTCAGGTGCGCCGGGCTGAGCTCCCCGAGGTCCGCCAGCAGGAAGGAGTGGTCCTCGACGATCCGGTTCGAGGAGCGCACCTGCAGCGCGGGACTGCGGCCGCAGTCGCCCGGCGCCTGCGGTACGGGGTCGGTGACGCCTTCCTCGGAGACGGCCAGCCGCCGGGCGGGCACGTCGGGCCGCAGGAGGTCGCGCACCGCGCTCTCGTCGATCCAGGGGGCGAGCAGGAACCGTACGCCGAGGCGTGTCCTGCTCACCGCCACCGCCGCGCCGGTGGTCACGTCCGCGGCATCGGCCCGGGCCAGTTCGAGGACCGCACCGCCCCGGTCGGTCGTCGGCTCGGCGTACCGGATGATCCGGTCGCCGTCGCCGTCGTAGAGGATCACGACGGCGGAGCCGTCGACCGGGCCCGCGAACAGCAGTCGTGCCGGTGCGGCGGGCGGGGTGGTCGGTGTGCCGGACGTGACGGTCACCCGGACCCCGGTCCGGTCGTCGGCGCTCTGCGCCCAGGCGTCGAGGGCACGGGACAGCAGGGCCGTGTCACCGGTCCTCGTCCCGCGGGCGGGCCACTGCGTCAGATCGACGCGAGCGGTGTCGGACCATCGGTCGGCAGGGGCCCTGAGCAGGAGCTCGGGGTCGGCCGCGCGCGCGGACGCGGCGACGAGGGCCGTGGCGGGCGGCGACGGCGTGGAGGGCGAGGGCGGCTCGGACCGCAGAGCGAGCACGGCGGTGGTGGACCCGGCGAGCAGCAGGGCGGCAGCAAGGGCGGTGAGTCGCGTCCGGTGCCGGCGGCGCAACAGGTCCGTCGGTCGCGCCTGCACGGTGCAGGGGTCGAACTCCGCGCCGTGCAGGAGCGATTCGGCATCGGTGCCGACGGTGGAGCGGAGGCGTTCGGCCGTGCGGAGCGCCTCGTCCGGCGCGGACACGCCCGCGGCGGCGAGGAGGAGCGCGGCGGACTGCGCGGTGAGGCCTTCGAGGACGCGCAGGGCGAAGGCGGCCCGTACCTCCGGGGGCACCGAGGCCAGCGCGGATTCCAGCGCGAGCTCGTCGTCGCCGCCGGCCCGGGGGAAGAGCCGCAGGCCCAGGACGGTGGGGAGCGGGATCCGCCCGAGAGTCCACCGGGGGCGGGCGGCCGCCCGTAGCGCGGCCGACACGACCCCTGCCCGCAGCCAGGCGAGAACCGGTCCCGGCTCGCCGCGCTGCGCGGGAACCGTCGGTCCGGGCGCCGGGCCGGGGCGTGACGGAGCCGCCGCCGCGAGGGACTTCTGTACGAGTGCGTGCGCGGCGAGCACCCGGCGATGCCTGCCGAGGGCGGGCGGGAGAATCAGGTGAGCGAGCCGGACGAGCCGTGGATAGTGCTCGACGAGCGCCGCCTCGGCGTCGCTCCGGCCGGGGCGCGGCGGCGCGGCCGGCGATATGTCAGTACTGGGGACGGTGTCGTGGGACTGCATGCCTGTGCAAACGAGAGGCGCGGGGAGCGGTCACCTCGGACGCGTGCTCTGGGGGTCCCCCGGACCGCGAGCCTCACTCGCACCGTGCGTGCGACACGCCGTGGGGAGGCCTGACCGACGCGATCCGCGGCGGGCCCACGGGACAGTGGCCCGGAGCTCGGGCGTCGGTCTGGGGACGGTGTTCGGCGAAAAGGCTGCGTACCGCCTGCTGCTCGCCACATTTCTGCGGGTCTTCCGCCCGCTGTGTGTCCGCTGGGCGCCGCGGACCTGCGACGCCTCCGTCCGCGGAGTCCGCTGCTCGCGTCCGGGGCGCTCTCGTCCCGGCCGGTCCCGGAGAGGGAACCCGGCTGCCGGGCTGCCGGCCGCCGGGCTCCCTCCCCTCGGTACGGCTGTCAGGCCAGCACGACCGGGAGGTCGAACAGGTCGTTCTGCGTGACGACCGGCTTGTTCCGCAGCTCCTCGGGCGCGACGGCGAGACGCAGCCCCGGGAATCGCGCGTAGAGCGCGGGCAGGGCCACCGACGCCTCCAGGCGGGAGAGGGCGGCGCCCGGGCAGACGTGCGGGCCGTGACCGAAGGAGATGTGACGGTTCGGCGTACGGGTCACGTCGAACGAGCCCGCGGTCGGGCCGTGCTGCTCCTCGTCGCGGCCGATCGCGCCGAACGAGACGATCAGGCCCTCGCCCTTGGGCAGGACCTGGTCGCCCACCTCGATGTCCTCGGTCGCGAAGCGGATCAGCACGTGCGAGGTCGGCGTCGACCAGCGCAGGGTCTCCTCGATCACGTTCGCCCACGGCACCTCCCCGGAGAGGACCAGGGCACGCTGCTCGGGGTGGGTCTCCAGGGCCACGACGGCGTTCACGATGAGGCTGATCGTCGTCTCGTGCCCGGCTGCCACCATCAGCTGGAGGGTGTTGGTGATCTCCTCCGTGGTGAGGCGGTCGCCGCCCTCCGACGCCTCGATCAGCGCGCTCGTCAGGTCGTCACCGGGCTTCTCGACCTTGCCCGCCACGATCCCCGCGAACAGCGTGCCCAGGTCCGCCATCATCTGCGGCACCTCCTCGGGCGGCGTCTGCGTCGAGAAGAACTTCTCGAACAGGGCCTTCATCCGCGGGTGGTCGACCGGGTCGACGCCCATGAGGTCGCTGACCACGTTCATCGGCAGCGGGTAGGCGAACTCGGCCTTGAGGTCGACGGTCTCACCCGCCGGGCGCTCCGCCAGCCGGTCCAGCATCCCCGTGGTCAGGGCCTCGATGCCCTCGCGCAGTCGCTCCACCCGGCGCGCGGTCAGCGCCTGTGCGACCAGCGTGCGCAGCCGCCGGTGCTCGTCGCCGTCGACCGTCAGCATCGACCTGCCGGGGTTCGCGAGGCCGATCAGCGGCCAGTCCATGGGTATCTCGCCGCGCTGCCAGGCCCCCCAGACGTCGATGTCCTTGACCAGGCGGGCGTCGGTGAGCAGCCGCCGCGCCTCGGCGTGGTGGGTGACGGCCCAGCAGGCCACCCCACCGGGCAGGACGACACGGGCGAGCGGGCCCGCGGCCCGCAGCCGGGCGCTCTCGCCGTCGAGGTCGGAGACGAACGGGTCCAGGGCGATGGCGTCGGCGGCGGACGCGGCGTGGGCGTGCGGGCAGGTCATCCAAGAGCTCCAAGGGCGGGGGTCGGGGTGTAGGTCACGGGGAGCGCGGTGAGTCCGCGCAGCCAGGGCGAGGGGCGGCGGGCGAGGTCGGCCGCGGGGACCGCGAGGTCGACGTCCGGCAGCCGGTCGAGCAGCACCTCGATCCCCGTGCGGGCGATGGTCTCGGCGACCTCCTGCGCGGGGAAGGGACAGCGGTGCTCGCCGTGGCCGAAGGAGAGGTAGGCGTTGTTGCCGCCGGTGAGCCGGCCGGCGTCGGCGCGTACGTGCGGGTCGGAGTTGGCGGCGGCCAGGCCCAGCAGCAGCAGGTCGCCGCGGCCGATCCGGCGCCCGCCGAGGTGGGTGTCGCGCGAGGCCCAGCGGCCGGCGACGTTCTGGGTGGGGGTGTCCTCCCACAGGACCTCGTTCATCGCCTCGCCGACGCTGTGCCGGCCGCCGGACAGCGAGGCGGCGAAACGGTCGTCGGTGAGCATCAGCCGAAGCGAGTTGCCGATCCAGTCGGCGGTGGGCTGATGGCCGGCGGCCAGCATCACCATCAGGTCCTGGGCGACCTCCTCGACGGTGAAGCCGACGGTGTTGCCGAGCATCCGGGAGGCCACGTCGTCGCCCGGCTCCTCCGCCTTCGCGGCGAGCAGGGCGAACATGGACTCCGCCAGGTGGCGCTGGCCCTCCAGCGCGCCCTCCTGGCCGTTGATCATGTCGTTCAGGGCGGTGACGAGCCCCGGCCCCTGTTCCTCGGAGAAGCCGTAGACGCTGGCGAGGACGCGTACCGGCAGCAGCATCGCGTACTCGGCGATGATGTCGCAGGACCCCTTGGCGCACAGCGCGTCGATCAGTTCGTCGGCGAAGTGCTCGGCCCGCTCCTTCAGTACGAACGGGTCGATGCCCTCCAGGGCCGTGGAGATGACGTTCGCGCGCTCGCGGTGCCGCTCGCCGACGGTGTAGAGGATGGACGGCTGTTTGCGGCCGATCATCGGAAGCAGCGGCCAGTCCGCCGGAATCGCGTCCCACTGGTTCCACAGGTCGGAGTCGCGGGAGAAGAGGGCCGGGTCGCTGGTGACCTGGTGGAGCTCGCGGTAGCCGAGGACCAGCCAGGCCGGTACGTCGCCGTCCAGCACGACGGGGGCCACGGCCCCGTGGTCGCGCCGGATCTGCCGGTACAGCTCGGTGGGGTCGGTCTGGAAGCGCGGCCCGCTCAGGGGGACGGGCGGGTGCTCGGGGAGGGTCACGGGGTGGGCTCCGGGATCGGCTGCGGGATCGGCTGCGGGGCCGGGGCGACGACGGTCCGCAGGTGCTCGACGAGCGAGATGAGGACCTGCTTGCTGGATTCGCGCGACCGGGCGTCGCAGAAGACCAGCGGAACCTCGTCGGCGAGGTCGAGGGCCCCGCGGATCTGGGCGGGGGTGTGGGCGGGACCGCCGAAGTCGTTGCAGGCGACGACGAACGGCGTCCCGTGGTGCTCCAGGCGGTCGATGGCGTACCAGGAGTCGGCGAGCCGACGGGTGTCGACGAGCACCACCGCGCCGAGCGTCCCGGAGAACAGCCGGTCCCACAGGAACCAGAACCGCTCCTGGCCGGGCGCCCCGAACAGGTACAGGACGTTGTGGGTGTCGAGCGAGATCCGGCCGAAGTCGAACGCCACGGTGGTGGCCGACTTGGCGGCGACCCCGGCGGTGTCGTCGACGCCCTCGCCCGCCTGCGTCATCGTCTCCTCGGTGTTCAGCGGACGGATCTCGCTGACCGAGCGGACGAGGGTGGTCTTGCCGACTCCGAATCCGCCGACGACGACGATCTTCAGTCCGTTGTCGGCGGTGCTGTGCAGGGTCTGGCGCTGTTCAGAGGTTACGGAGTCCAACGAGCACCTGCTCCAGGATGTCGTGATCGGGAAGGCGGTACGACGCACGGGGATGCCGGGCGCTGATCCGGCCGGTGTCGTGCAGGTCGGCCAGGAGGATCCGGGTGATCGACACCGGCAGTCCGAGCCCGGCCGCGATCTCCACCACCGCGGTGGGGTACCGGCACATGCGCAGGATGGCGGCGTGCTCCGACTGCATGCCGGTGACCGGGTCGCTCTCGGAGACCACCAGGGTCACCAGGTCGAAGGCGTCGGAGCCGGCGCGGCTGCGGCCGCCGGTCAGGGTGTAGAGCCGGTCGGGGGAGTCGTCCCGGCCCGGTCTGCCGCGACTCATCCCCGGGGCCTCGCGACCAGGTGCTCGCCCAACTGCTCCACCAGCTCGGACATGTTGTGGCCCACGAGGCCGGCGTCGGCGTCCTCGTCGGCGACGACGGCGAGGTGGGCGCCCTCGCCGGCCTCGACGATGAAGAGGATGCCGCCGTAGAACTCGGCGATCGCGGAGCGGACCCCGCCGGTGCCGTCGCCGAACTCCACGGAGGCACCGTGCGACAGGCTCTGGATGCCGGCGGCGATGGCGGCGAGCTGGTCGGCCTGGTCGACGGAGAGCTCGGGGGTACGGCACAGCTTGAGGCCGTCACGGGAGAGCACCAGGGCGTGCCGGGTGCCCGGGGTGCGTTCCAGCAGGCCCTCCAGGAGCCAGCTGAGCTTCTCGTCGGTGGTGGAGCCGGTCATTACGAGGTGCCTTCCGGGTACGGGGGGTTCGAGGTCGGCGACGGTGTCCGCGGAGCGGACGCCGGGCCGGCCGGATCGGTGGGTACGGAGGAGGAGCCGGGCCGGTCGTCGCCGCCGGACGCGGCGGACGCGGCCGGGGTCTCCGGCACGGGGCCGCCCTCGGGCTCGCCGTCCGGCCGGGAGGTGGTGCCGCGGACCGCGCGCCGGAACGAGCCGAACCGGTTCGCCGCGCCGGCGGCCGCGCCGGTGCGCGGCCCATCGGCGGGCGCCTTCTCGGCGGCCTGCGGCCCCTCGGGGTGGGCGGCGGCCATGGCCCGGCCGCGGCGGCGCTGGGGCAGGCCGCTCTCGCCGAACCGCGGGTGCTCGCCGGTGCTCTCCGCCGCGCTGTCGTGCACGGTCTCGGGCCCGGGGGCCACGATCGGGGCCGGGGCGCCGGTCGTCGCGGGGGCGGACAGGCCCCGGCCGGAGACCGGCGGCAGCGCGTCGGCAGGCGTGGCCGCCGGTTCCGCGGGTGCGTGGCTGATCAGCTCCTGCGGCAGCATCAGCAGGGCGCCGGTGCCGCCGCGCGCGGAGGGGCGGAACGACACGGTGAGGCCGTGCTTGTGCGCCAGCCGGCCGACGACCGCGAGTCCGAGGCGCGTGCCCGAGAGGCCCGCCAGGTCCTGCGGCGCGGAGCCGACGGCGGCCTCCGCACGGCGCTGCTGCACGTCGCTCATCACGAGGCCGCTGTCCTCGATGGCGATGATGACGCCGGCCGGGACCTCCTCGACGTAGACGTGCACCTCGGCGGTGGGCGGCGAGAAGTTCGCCGCGTTGTCCATGAGTTCGGCCAGGGCGTGCATGACGCCCTCGGCCGCGTGCCCGGCGACGGCCGCGTCGCTGCTGGAGTGCAGCCGCACCCGCTGGTAGCCGCTGATCCGGCCCATGGCGCCGCGGAGTATCGACTCCATGACGATGGGGCGGGCCCAGCGCCGACCGGACCGGGCCCCGCTGAGCACGGCGACGGAGTCGGCGAGCCGGCCGGCCTGTGCGGTGCGGTGGTCGAGGTGGAGGAGGTCGGTCAGGACGTCCTCGTCGGCGTGCCGGTGCTCCATCTCGCGGAGGTCGGCGAGCATGCTCGTCGAGAGGGCCTGCATGCGGCCGGCGGCGTTGGCCGCGGCGGCCATGGCGGCGGACCGGCCGGACTCCGCGCGGCGCAGCCGGGTTTCGAGCCGCGCGGTCTCGGCGGCGCGTTGCCGGCCCAGTTCGGCGATCTCGGCGGCGTGGGTCCGGGCGAGTTCCTCGGCCTGGGCCGCGTGGGCCGCCCGGGCGGCGGAGGACTCCGCCTCCCGGCGGTCCTCGAGGGTGGCCGCCTCGCGCTCGGCGGCGGCCTTGAACCGGGCGAGGTACGCCTCCTTGGAGGCGACTTCGGCCGCGAGGGTCTCGGCCCGCCGGGCGAGTACGCGCGCGGTCCGCCCGTACCAGGTCACGGCGAAGGCCGCGGCCGAGAGCAGCAGGACACCGCAGACGGCGAACCAGCCGAGCGGAGCGCGGACTCCGCCGGGTGCCGCGGCGACGGCGGCCACGGCGAGCGCACCACCCGCGGCGGCGGTGAGCAGCGAGGCGGTCAGGGCAGGACGGAAGGGGGTGGGTGACGCCGACATCAACCAGACTCTCGGGAGCAGGCACACGGGAATAGGAGTCGCAACGACGGCACTATAGATGCGTTGTTGATCAGTTTGGAACTCTTGTGATCGGATCGGCATTCGCCGGAGGGCATGCTTCTCCGGTACTGCGCCCAAGAAGGTCCGAACTTGTTGTCCACGCAGGAAGTACCGTACGGTAAGCGCTTCCTGACCATTCCTCTGTTCCCGACACCGCCCTACTCGCTCTGGCGCGGCGGAGGATGCGTCGGACGACGATCGCGGTGAGCGGTCTTTGCGAACGCGCACCATGGCGCAGTCGCCGACGTGAGAGCGGGGACTGCAGCGACGGGGGGGGGGGGGGGGGGGGGGGGGGGGGGGGGGGGGGGGGGGGGGGGGGGGGGGGGGGGGGGGGGTCGTCTGTTCCACCCCCTCCAGGCGAACAGAGAGGATCGGGGGGGCGA
>NZ_JBVHZJ010000065.1:8511-51411 GCF_055574655.1 Streptomyces sp. NPDC029956
TGCGCGGCGCCGCTCCCCCCCCCCCCCCCCCCCCCCCCCCCCCCCCCCCCCCCCCCCCCCCCCGCTCCCAGCTCCCTCAGTCCACCAGCCGGGGCCGAGTACCGGGGGTCAGTGCGATCCAGACGGCCTCGCTCTCCCGAATCACGTAGATCTCGTCCACCTGTGCGTCCCAGTCCCGCGGCACCACGAAGTAGCGGCCGTCGTGTTCCGCGAGCAACCGCAGATCCGAGTACCGGTAAGGGTGCATACGGTTGCTCGAGAGACGTTGCTCCTTCACCGAGTCCGTCGGCAGGCTCAGCGGTTCGGCGCTGAGCACGAGAACTCCCGTCCAGCTGGTGACGGATGCGGCGCGTGCCTGGGCGTCCTGCCTGCCCTGCTGCCAGGCGACGTTGGTCACCGTCCAGAAGAGGAAGACGCCGGCGGCGAAGACCGGCACGGCCTGGCGGCGGAAACCGTGCGGACGCTGCCCCTCGGCGTCCCGGCACTGGCTCAGAAGAAGCCCGACGGCGATGGTCAGCGGTCCTGCCCAGCCGTACGGCTGGATCTCATGCCAGAGGGCGAGCAGCACGATCCCGGCGACCACGACGACGGGGTACCAGCGCGCCGCGATCGCCTCGACCCGCGTCACATGGCGGGGTCGGCGGCTCCACGGAACACAGACCAGCAGGAAGACGCACCCGGCCGCCACCAGGATGTCCAGGTTCAGCAGGTTCAGGCTCTCCAGGGCGACCTGACTGAACCCCAGGTTCATCGATCCCCAGTGGAGATGGAAGTAGTCGTAGTAGGTACTGGTGTAGATCGCGCCGATGTAGAACATCAGCGCGGCGATGAACGTCCCCTGGGCGACGACGATCTTGACGAGGGCGGACGGCCCTTCGAGATCATCACCGGCCTGACGCCGCGGTCTCCCGGCGTCGGGCGGGTCCTTCTCCGTCCCGTGTGCGAAAGGCCCGCTCACGGGATCTCGGGGGGCGCCGACGGGGGAAGCTCGGGGTTCCCCGGAAGGCTCTCCCCGGGCACGGGCGCCTCCGAGCCGGGCGGCTGGGTGGGGTCGAAGGGCGGGGCGGTCGTCTCTTCCGAGGTCGCCGTCGGCGGAGGCGGCGGGGGAGGGACATACCCGTCGGGCGGCGTGTTCGTCGGGTGCCGGGTCCTGTCCGTCGAAGGATCGTCCGTCTCCTCGGCGGGAGGATCGTCCGTCTCCTCGGCCGGAGTGGGGTCGGTGTTCCCTGTCGGAGCGGTCGTGGGGGCTCGTTCGGGTTCATCGGGATCACAGGCGGCAAGCCCTGTCATGCCCAGCAGCATCAGCAAGGCGAGCACCGCGGCGCGCGAGCCACGGACGATCCGGTACCGCATCCGACCTCCTTGATCGTCCGCGAGCGTAGGGGCGGACGGGGCGGAGGGCCGGGACCCACGCCTCCGAGTCCCGCCCCTCCGCCCGATCGGACGCCTCGCCGGCCGCCCACTTGGCCGGACGACGGCTCCGCACGGATCCCGACACGGCGGTTCCGGGCAGGCAGCCCCGGAGTCGGTTGCCGAGCGCCCTTCCCGTACGGCTGCTGCCTTCCACCCGCCTGGACCCGCTCACTGCGCCGCTCCACGGCCGCCGACCTACGCTCGTGACCATGCGACGCCGCCAGATGCACATGTCCCGCGAGGCCCAGGACGCCCTGCTCAAGGCACTGCAGCAGCTCCGGGCAGAGCTGAAGGCCACCACGGAGTTTCCCGCCCATGTGCTCGAAGCGGCGGAGCACGCCAAAGCCGAGGTCCAGCTGCCCGACAAGGACGCCACCCACCTGCCGCTGTTCACGATCGATCCGCCGACCTCGAAGGACCTCGACCAGGCCATGCACCTGGAACGGCGTCCCGGTGGCGGCTACCGCGTGCACTACGCCATCGCCGACGTGGCCGCCTTCGTCAAGGCGGGCAGCCCGCTGGACGCCGAGGCCCACGACCGGATCGAGACGCTGTACTTCCCCGACCTCAAGGTGCCCCTGTACCCGCCCTCGATCTCCGAGGGGCCGGCCAGCCTGCTGCCGGACCAGGTCGTACCCGCCCTGCTGTGGCAGCACGACCTCGACGCCGACGGCAACGTCACCGGCTCGACCGTGAGCCGGGCCAAGGTCCGCAGCCAGGCCAAGCTCGACTACGCGGGCGTTCAGCAGGACATCGAGGCCGGCACGGCCGGCGAGTCCGTCGCCCTGCTGCGCGAGATCGGCATGCTGCGGGAGGCCGTCGAGGCCGCGCGCGGCGGGGTCGCGGTGAACCTGCCGGACCAGGAGGTGGCCCTGGAGGACGGATCGTTCCGGCTGAGCTACGTGGCGGCACTGCCCGTGGAGGGCTGGAACGAGCAGATCTCCCTCATGACCGGAATGGCCGCGGCCCGGATCATGCTCGACAGCGGTACCGGGATTCTGCGGACCCAGAAGGAGCAGAACGACCCGCAGGTGGTCCGGCGCGTGCACTCCATCGCACGGTGCCTGGGCATCGACTGGAAGCCCGGCGTCTCGTACGCCGCGCTGGTGAACTCCCTCGATCCGGCCGACCACAAGCACATGGCCTTCCTCAGCGAGGCCGTCGCCATGCTGCTCAAGGCGGAGTACACCACCTTCCGTGACCACCGCATCCCGAAGCACACGGTCCACACGGCGATCGCGGCTCCGTACACCACCTGCACCGCCCCGTTGCGGCGCCTGATCGACAGGTACACCGGTGAACTGTGCGTGGCCGCGTGCGCCGGTCAGGCCCCGCCGCCCTGGGTGCTCGACGCCATGAACTGCCTGCCCTGCGACATGGCGCGCGGGAAGGGGAAGGTGGCGGACCGGCGCGCGGTGGACCTGGCGGAGGCCGCGGTGCTGAAGAACCGGGTGGGCGAGGTCTTCACCGGCATGGTCATCAACACCGACGCGGAGGACGACAAACCGAAGGAGGGCACGGTGCACCTGGCGGAGCCCGCCGTGATGGGCAGGATCACGTCCGGCGCCGAGCTCGACCTGGCCGCGAGCGTCCAGGCCAGGCTCACGCGGGCCGATCCCTTCTTCTCCGGCAGGAACAAGATCCTCTTCAGAACGGTGTAGCGACCGGCCGCCTCGGTCGAGGGAGCCGGTGAGCCGCCCGGAAGCGAGGAACCGCAAGGGGAGAGGATCGGGTCGGGGGCGGCGCCGAGGACGGCAGGGTGTGCGGTACGGAACCGATGGCGGGCACGTCGTCGCCGTCGGCGGAGCGTCAACTCCCGTCCGTCAGAGGCCGGTCGAGGACGCCCGAGAGTCGTGCTCCTGCACGGTCGGTCCCACGGCGACCCCCCTTCGCACCGGCCGAGGCCTGCTCCAGCCGCAGCCGCGCCGTACGGCCGCGCAGGGTCAGCGTCATCAGCTGATTGCCGAACCACGGTCCGCCGGTGCGCTCCCACCGGACCGCCGGCCTCGCCACCCGTCCGTGACGGGCGAGGAGATGCCCGATCCCCTTGGCGAACCGGCTCCAGCCGAAACGGAAACCCGCCCGCATGGCCGCGGGCACCGAGTTGTGCAGGGGTGAGCAGGTGAACTGGAAGACGCGGGAGCGCGGCTGCTGCCCGTCGGCCCAGACGGGCTCCGCCACATACGCGTGGTGTACGTCCCCGGAGAGCACGCACACCGTTGCCGGGGCGGCGTCCGCCCTCCCCACCTCGGCGACCGTCTCCGTCAGTCTCCCGAACGACGAGGTGAACGCCGCCCAGTGCTCAAGGTCGGCCCTTCGGCGCAGCCACTCGCCGAAGCGGGCCCAGCGCGGACCGCGTTCGCCCCGGCACAGCGCCGCGTGCCATCCCTCCGCGAAGTGGACCATGGGGGGCAGCAGCCACGGGAGCGAGGTCCCGATCAGGAGGTGGTCGACGCCCTCCGGGTCGTCGAAGGCCTGCGTCCGCAGCCAGGCCGCCTCCTCGGCGTCCAGCATCGCCCGGTGCTGCTCCTCCAGCACCCGCGCGGCCCGGGTGTCGACCATCAGGAGCCGGGTGCGGCCGAAGTCCCTGCGATAGCTCCAGCGCACCGCCGCCGGATCGGCTTCGGCGCGTTCGGCGAACGCGCGCAGCACCGCCGTCCCGTCGTCGGCCGCCCGTACCGCCGCGTACAGCTCGTCCTCGGCGAGCACGGCGGGGGAGAGGTTCCCGAGATGCTGGTAGACCCAGTACGACATGAGTCCGCCGGTGATCCGCTCGTGCCACCAAGGCGTCGCCCGCATCTCGGCCACCCAGGCGGCGCTCGTGTTCCAGTCGTCGATGACGTCGTGGTCGTCGAAGATCATGCAGCTGGGTACGGTCGAGAGCAGCCAGCGCAGTTCGGGGTCGCTCCAGGACTCGTCATAGAGGTGGGTGTACTCCTCGTAGTCGGCGACCTGGTCCGGCGGGGCGGCGGAGCCGGTGCCGGCGGACCGCCGATGCCGGGAGATCCACGCACGGGTCTCGGCGGACGTCTCGTCCGCGTACACCTGGTCGCCGAGGAGGAGGAGAACGTCCGGCCGCTCGGCCTCCGGGTCCGCGGCGAGACGGGCGGAGAGGGTGTCGAGGACGTCAGGACCCACCGGATCGGGGCGGCCCACCGGAGGTGCCGCCCACCGGCACGAGCCGAAGGCGACCACGGCCCCCGTCGCCGGGACCGGCGGCGTGTGGATGGTGCTGGGCGGCTGGGACGAGTCCGCGAGGGGCCACACCCGCGCACCGTCGAGCAGCACCTCGTACGGTGTCGCGGAGCCCGGGGCGAGTCCGGTGACCACCACCAACGCGTAGTGGTGGCTGCAGACGCTGAACGTGGCCGCCGAACCACCGGCGCCGCCCGGACAGCGGACCTCCGCCGTGCACGCCCGGTCGGTCTCGACCCACACCGTCGCACTCGTGCCCGAATCCCAGTCCACATTGCGCAGGAGCGGGCCCAGCCTCAGACCGGCCATCGCGAGTCCCCTTCCGGTCCTCCGCACAGTACGGAACGGCCGCTCCGTACGCTACTGAACGACGGTGGTATCAGCACCGTTGCGCCGCGCCGTGGGCACCACGACGGGGTGGCTTCCGGCCGGCTCCATCCGGAGGACCCATCACGACCGGCTGCGCCTCCCCTTCGCGCGACGGCCGGTATGTGGGACGGTGAAGACATGCCCATTCCCGTGATCCTCGACTGCGATCCCGGTCATGACGACGCCTTCAACATCCTGCTGGCCGCCGCGCACCCCGCCATCGACCTGCTCGCCATCACCACCGTCGCGGGCAACCAGACCCTGGAGAAGACCACGCTCAACGCCCGCCGGGTGTGTTCGGTCGCCGGGATCCGGGGAGTACCGATCGCGGCCGGAAGAGAACGACCGCTCCACGAACCGTGCCGGATCGCCGAGAACATCCACGGCCCCTCCGGCCTGGACGGCCCCGGCCTCGGAGAGAGCGAGCCCGAGGTACCGCAGGACCCGCGCGACGCACTCACCCTCGTCCGGGAGACCCTGCTCGCGCACCCGGCGCCGGTGACGCTGGTGCCGACCGGACCGCTCACCAACATCGCGGTCCTCCTGCTCGCCCACCCGGAACTCGCGTCGCGGATCGAGCGGATCGTGCTCATGGGCGGCTCGACGGGGCGCGGCAACACCACGCCCGCGGCCGAGTTCAACATCCTCTGCGACCCGGAAGCCGCGGACGTCGTCTTCCGCAGCGGGCTGCCGGTGACGATGCTGGGCCTCAACGCCACCCACCAGGTGCGGGCCACCGCCGAGGTCGTCGCCCGGATCGCCGGGCTAGGCACCCC
Source organism: Streptomyces sp. NPDC029956 (assembly GCF_055574655.1). Taxonomy (NCBI): domain Bacteria; kingdom Bacillati; phylum Actinomycetota; class Actinomycetes; order Kitasatosporales; family Streptomycetaceae; genus Streptomyces; species Streptomyces sp. NPDC029956. The sequence continues at coordinate 14,265 of NZ_JBVHZJ010000065.1, forward strand.
GCTGAGCGCGCTCTGCGTCGACCTTCTCACCTACTTCGGTTCCACCTACCGCGAGGTGTACGGCTTCGACGCGCCCCCGCTCCACGACCCGCTCACCGTCGCCCACCTGATCGACCCCTCGCTGGTCAGCCTGGTGCGGGCGGCGGTGACGGTGGAGCTGACCGGTACCCACACACGGGGCGCGACGGTGGTGGACCTGCACGGTGTGACCGGCATGCCCGCCGACACGGAGGTCGGCATGGAGGTCGACACGGACGGCTTCTGGGAGCTGATCGTGGAGGCCGTGCGCGTACTCGGCAGCAGGTGAGTCGACGCGCCTTCCCGGTGCGCGGCCGTGGCCCCCGTGGTGGCGGCCGCGGCGGCGTGGCGGCAGAGGCCCTCCCGGCTCAGCGTACGAGATCGGGCGCACGCACCATCTCGGGCGGGATGCCCCACGCGTCGACGAGGTCGACCGCGAGGGGCCGGACCTTGCGGCACAGGTCGTTCACCTCACGGCTGATCGCCTTGGAACGTTGCACGGTCAGCCGACCGTGCTCCATGAACCAGGCCCGGTCCGCCTCGATCGTCGACAGGGCGAACAGGTCGCACAGCAAGGCCAGCGCGGCCTTCTCGTCACCCTCGGGCATCGTACGCACCTTGTCGACGAAGGCCTCCGTCACCAGCCGCTCGACGTGGGCGCGGGCGAGCGCGACGACGTGGTCCTGCACCTGGGAGAAGACCGCACCGGGATCGCGCTTCTGGTCGATGCCGCGCTTGATCCGGCGGGCCAGGCCGGCCAGCATGTGCTCCTCCCGGAAGCGGACCATGGCGAGCTGGTACTCCGAGTCGAGGAGGCCCGCTTCCCGGTCCCAGTCGTCGCCGCCGGGCAGCAGGTCGCGTACCCGCTCGAGCACCTTGTGGACGGAGGCCCGCTCAAGGAGCGTCTCGACAGCGAGGCCGGTGACGTACCGGATCATGCCGGCCTGGTCGAGGTCCTCGAACGCGCTCGCCTGATCGGTCAGCAGCCCCTTGGCGACGAGCTGCAGCAGGACGTGGTTGTCGCCCTCGAAGGTGGTGAAGACATCGCTGTCGCTCTTGAGCGCGGCGAACCGGTTGACGGCGAGATACCCGGCGCCGCCGCACGCCTCGCGGCACTCCTGGACGACCCGGGTGGCGTGCCAGGTGGCGATCGCCTTGAGGCCCGCGGCCCGTGACTCGAGCCGACGCCGCGCCCCCGCGTCGTCCGCGATGCCGGAGAAGACGTCGTGCAGGTCCGAGCGGACGACGTCCTGAGCGAAGTGCAGCGCGTACGTCCGGGCGATCAACGGCAGCAACCGGCGCTGATGCAGGCCGTAGTCGAGCAGCACCTGCTCCTCGGTGCCCGGGGCCGATTCGAACTGCCGCCGCCGCACGGCGTACTTGGTGGCGACCGCCAGTGCGACCTTGGAGACGCTGATTCCGGCACCGCCGACGCTGACCCGGCCCTGTACGAGCGTGCCGAGCATGGTGAAGAAGCGACGGTGGGGGTTGTCGATCGAGCTCTCGTAGACGCCTTCCGGGCTGACGTCGGCGAACCGGTTGAGGAGCGCCTCGCGAGGCACCCGCACGTCGTCGAACCAGATGCGCCCGTTGTCCACGCCGTTGAGCCCCATCTTGCGGCCGTCGTCCTCGATACGGACGCCGGGCGCCGGCTCGCCACCGACCCGGACCGGCACGACGAAGGCGTGCACGCCGTGGGACTTCCCGGCCACTTCCAGCTGGGCGAAGACGACGGCCAGTTCGGCGTGGCGGGCCGCGTTGCCGATGTAGTCCTTGCGCGCCTGGTCATCGGGGGTGGTGAGGACGAACTCCTGACGCGTGGCGTCGTACCGCGCGACGGTGCCGAGGGCCTGGACGTTGGAACCGTGCCCCGTCTCGGTCATCGCGAAGCAGCCCATCAGCTCGCCCGTGATCAGGCCCGGCAGACAGGCGTCGTGGTGGCGTTCGGTGCCGAGATGCAGAATCGCTCCGCCGAAGAGACCGAACTGCACACCGACCTTCACCAGGACCGACAGGTCACCGAAGGCCAGCGTCTCGAACGCGGCGATCGAGGCCCCTACGTCGCCGCCACCGCCGTACGCGGCCGGGAAGCCCATGCCGGTCTGGCCGGTCGCGGCCATCTCGACGACGACCTCACGCACCCGCTCGCGGAACGCGTCGACGTCGAGCTCCTCGGCCTCCTCGAGGACGGAGGCGTACGTCGCGAGATTGGTCCGGACGAGGTCGCGGATCTCGGCGTACTCGCCGTCGAGCACCGCGGACAGTGCGCGGACGTCGACGTCGGGCTGTACGTAGCCGGTCGCGGGGGTGGATGTGTTGTCGAGGGCCATGCCGCTTGGCTACCCCGCCGCGGAAAGATCAATCAGGGGCGATCGGGTGGTCTCCAGGACCCCGCGGAGCCGGGCGAGCGGCGCCGTTCGCCGTCTGCGCGCGTACCGCCCCGCGGCCCTGGCCGCCTCGGCCGCCCGGACCGAAGGCCTGTACGGGCGGCCTGGTACGGGCCCGGGGGAGGTGGCCAGGACGGGGTTCGGGCCGGTCTCAATGAGGTGGAGGAGCGTCCGGGCGCTCGACCTGGACCCGCAGTGCGCCGGTAGCCTTCGGTGGGAGCAGAAAGGATCCTGTGACAGCCCCGGAGCGACCGTTCAGGACCTAGATCCGCGAGTTGCGCAGCGACTGCCACACCGCGCCGGCCAGCGCCCGCGTCGACCGGGGGACCGACAGCCCCTCGTGCCGACGGTAGAGCTCCCAGTTGTAGGGGATCAGCGAGAGCTTGTTGGAGGAGAGCGAACCGGCCTGGTGGGACCTGTACACCGCGAGCGGCTCGGTCAGGCCCCGGGCGTCGGCGCCGCCCCGCATGATCGACAGCCACAGCGCGTAGTCCTGCCGCTTCCGCATCTCCGGCATCAGGCGCGTGCCGAGGACGTTGCGGTCGTACATGGCGGTCAGAGCGCCGATGTAGTCCCGCACCAGCATGGCGCGGTAGTCCACGTGCTCCCGCGCGCGGATCACCCGTCCGTTGGGGACGAAGTCGGTGCTGTCGCCGTCGTGGTCGGCGTCCATCTTGTAGTAGGAGGTGAACGTCAACGGCGCATCGCCCGAAGCGGCGAACTCGACCTGCAGCTCGGTCTTCTTCGGAAGCCACATGTCGTCGCTGTCGAGAAAGGCGACGTAGTCTCCCCGCGCCCGCTCGATGGCGAGGTTGCGTGCCCGGCCGGCACCGCCCTGTTCCGGTGCCGTCTTCGGCTTGACGCGCTCGTCCTGCCGGGCGAATTCCATGAGCAGGTCCATGGAGTCGTCGGTTGACTTGTCATCGGTGACCAGCAGCTCCAGGTCGCTGTGGGTCTGCGTGAGCACGGACCGCACTGCTGCGCCGAGTGTCGCTGCCGAGTTGTAGACGGGCATGACGACGGACACCAGGGGCACAGTGTTTCTCCTTGCTCGGTCAAACGACGACATCCCATTCAAGCACTGGCATCGTAGTGGTGACTGCCACGCCTGGCGTCATTGCTGGTCAGGGACGCCTGCGGCCACCGCCGCGCAGTTCGCCAGATCGGACGTGTGGGGCAGGATGGGGTCATGGCACAGCAGATCGCGCCCCCGTCGGAGTCGTGGCGCCGCATCGACACATGGCTGGCGGCACATGCGCCCTCCGATCTCGCACTGCTCGGTCCACCGGCGACACAGGACCAGATACAGGATGCAGAACGGATTCTCGGCACCCCGCTGCCCGATGACCTCGCCGAGTCTCTGCGGTGCCACAACGGCGCGAGCACCTGGACGACCATCCTGCCGGAGCAGTCCCCGCTCGCCGTCGACGCCATCGTGGACCGTTGGCAGACCTGCATGGACATCGCGGTGGAGAACGACGGCCTGACCCCTCGCGCCTGGGAGGACGAGCCATGGTGGCACCCGCTCTGGGTTCCCTGGGCTGAGAGCGCCGACGGCGGAGCGCAGGTGATCGACCTGCGCCCCGGACCGGATGCGGGGCGCCTCGGCTGGGCAGGGCACAGTGGTGGCGGCGACTTCACCGATCCATGGACTGATCTGACGAGCCTCCTCCACGCGGTTGCACAATCACTGCACGAAGGCGGAGACGTCTGTGGGCTGCATCCCTACCTCACCACGCAAGGCGGGCTGTGGTGGGACGAAGCGAGCTGCTCCGAGCTGGACGGCCACCCGCTGAGGGCCGCCCCCATCGGGCTGGTCCGACCGCCCGTCCCATGGCATCGCGATGCCGCTCAGGGTGCTTGAGAATGGACCTATGACCGGCCCCGCCCGACATGAGATGAACCGACGCGACGGTGACGCGTGGGCGGAGGAGCACCACGACGCGCGCCGCTCTGCATGGGTCGTGGCGCACGACGGCGGTCGGCCGGAGCAGGAACGTGCCTGCGTGCACGCCGCGACGCTGGCTGCCACGCCTGCCACGCCGGACCTGCCGACGGACGGTTGCGCCGAGTGCCTCTCCTCCGGGGAGAGTTGGAGACGGCTGCGCTGGTGTACGGCGTGCGGACACGTCGGATGCTGCGACAGCTCGCCGGGTCGCCACGCGTACGAGCACCACGAGTCGACCGGACACCCCGTCGTCCTCTCCCTCGCGGCGGACGAGGATTGGGCCTGGTGCTTCGAGGACGAGGTCTTCCTCGTACTCGAGAACGCCCCTGGCGAACCGGGCGGGCCGTCGCGCACCGAACGGAGCGACTGAACGGTGCCGACAGGAGCTGAGCGAGGGCGCGGGGGCACTTGCGCGCGGAGGTGAGAGCCCCGGCGCGCGGACGACCCCCGTTCGCTCGCTTCCCTCGTTGCTCGGGTTCCCTCGCCAGGCTCGGATGCACTCACGAGCCCGTCCGGGCCGTCATGTACGACGTACCGTGGCGGCGGTCGGGAGGCGCTCGGCGACCTCGTCTCCCAGGCGCTCGAACTCGGCCCTGAGGAAGGGTGTGGCAAACCTCGCCAACCCCTTGAACTGCAGGGACGCCCGGTAGGTCAACCGCGTGAGCGAGGCGGACTCGGCCTCGAAACCAAGATCGTCCGTCGCGGTCACCGTCTTGTTCTCCCCGACGAACATCAGACGGGAGGGCTCACGTGCCACGAGCCGGTACTCGAGCTGGGTGGTGCGGCCGCGGAAGCGCGAGGTGTTGAGCCAGCGGGCCCCGGGCCGTACCGGCCCCTCGTCCAGCCGCACGCAGCGTACGGTGCCGGGATCCCACTCCTCGGTACGGCTGAAGTCCTCCAGGTACGCCACGAGCTCGTCCAGCGGAAGCCCGACGACAAAGCTCCGTTCCACCGTGATCACGGCACCGACCTCCACCTTCTCGTGACCGGGCGAGCGCCTGCTCCGACGCTTGCCTCGAATCACTTCCCGGTCCGGTCCGGAGACGGATGCACCCCGCCCCTCTTTTCTTGCGCCAGGCCAGCCCAGGCCAGGGTCAGGCCGACCCGAGCGAGCCAGGCCGACCCGAGACGGGATGCACCGATCCGCGCCGAGCCGCGCCGGGCCGAGAACCCTTGAACGTCAACGTCCCGCGCCGCGACTCACATCGGCGAGGACCTCACGCGCGGCCCGGGTGCCCGAGGCGAGTGCGCCCTGGAGGGAACCCGTGGCTCGGTGGTCACCGCATACGTACCGGCCCGGTGCGATGCGAGTCGTCCGAGACAGGGGGTGGGGTGCCGGCATCGCGGGCAGGGCGTCATGAACCGTGACCCGGTGGACGAGCTCCCACGGTCCTGTATCCGTGTCGTACACCTCGCCCAGGGCGTCGACCACGGCGGCCACGGCCTGGGCATCGGGCGTCCCGAGGACCGAGGTGGACACCAGAGCCCTGCCGTCGGGGGAGTACCGAGGATGGACGGCGCTGAGGACGCAGCTGTTCAGGAACCGGCGCCGTGAGTCGACCACGAGGACGGGCTCGGGCAGGGGCGGAGTCGTGGACGCGTGGTAGAGCGTGGTGACGGTGCGTCCACGCGGTACGACGAGGCCTGGGAGGAGTTCGGCGGCGGCGCGTTGTCCGGTCGCGACGACGACCGTGGGGGAGCGGACCTCGGAGCCGTCGTTGAGCGTCACTCCTTGCGGAGTGAGGGAGGCGACGGGGCTGTCGGTCCGCAGCACGTCCGGGGGCAGCCGTGAGGCCAGTTGGGCGGGGACCGCACCGATGCCGTCCGCGGGGAGGCACAGTGTGCCGCGCAGCATGCTCCGCCACACGAAATGGAAGAAGCGGGCCGATGTCTCCAGGTCGTCCTCGAGGAAGACTCCGGAGAGGAAAGGCCGGAAGAACGTCTCCACGAGCTCGGGGGACACGCCGGCCTCGGCCAGGGCTGTGAGGGTCGTGCCGTCGGGTCGTGCCCGCAGCCGTGCGGCCGGAGCGAGGACGTCGTATGCCGTCAGCGCGCCGAGGGCGAGCAGGTCGCGCCCGGACGCCAGCCGTCCGGGCAGGAGGTCACGGCTCTCACGGAAGCGCCGGCTGGGATCGGTGAACCGGCGCATTCCGTCGTCGGTGTGAACGAGGACGCCGGGCGTGAAGGGCCGCAGCCGCAGCGCCCGCAGATCGAGGCGACGCTTCACCTGCGGGTAGGCCGTGTTGAAGACCTGGAAACCTCGATCGACGGTGAAGCCGGCGACCCGGTCCGTGCGCATCCGCCCGCCCACGGTGTCGTCGGCTTCCAGCAACCGCACGCGCAGTCCGGCGGCGGACAGGTCGGTGGAGCAGGCGAGCCCGGCAGCCCCGGCCCCGATGACCGTCACGTCGTACAGCTCGTCGTCCGTCGTCCCCATGCCGGCCGTCACTCCTCGTGCGTCGTCCCGGGCTTCGCGTCGGCCGTCCAGGACCGTCCCGGGGCCCGCCACGTTACGCGGGGGCAGGCGCCGCAGAACCGTGCCGCGCCGCGTTCGACCGCGTGGTCGGGGCGGTCGGTCATCGAGAAGCGGGACGGAGGGGACCGGCATCCCTTCCGCCCCGCGGGCCACGCGGCTCAGTGTGCGGCGGCGCCGCACTCGGCATGACGGGCGGCGATCTCGTACGGCGATTCGTCATCGGAACCGGAGGTGGGAAAGACGCTCCTGGCTGCCTCTCGCCGTGCTTGTTCCATCAGCCGGCGGAACTCCTCCTCGGTCATCTCCTTCACCTCCCGGCCCTTGCGCTTGCTGTTGTCTCCACTTGTTATTCGTTGCTACCGACGCAACGGATGGGAGTACGGGACGGCCGTCTGCGACCCACTCACCTACCGTCCCCGTCGGCCCGGCCCCGGCAGGCGAGGGAACCGGCGGCCCACCGGAGCCGCGGACCCCGAAGTCCGCGGCTGTCGTCGGAGGGTCGGTTCACGGGGCGCCGGTCACTTCGGCATCAGGACGGTGTCGACGATGTGGACGGTGGCGTTGGAGGTCGGCACGTCGCCGCAGACGATCTTGGCGGTGTCGTTGACGACGAAGGCATCGCCGGAGCCGTCGGTCGTGACCGTGCCGCCCTGGAGCGTCTTGAACGAGCCGTCGGCGAGAGCGGCCTTGTCGACCTTCTCGCCCACCACGTGGTAGGTCAGGATCTTGGTGAGGGCGGCCTTGTCGGCCAGGACCTTGTCCAGGTCCGCCTTGGGAATCTTCGCGAAGGCGTCGTTCGTCGGCGCGAACACGGTGATGTCCTCGGCGTTGTTCAGCGTGTCGACCAGGCCGGCCTTCTGGACGGCCGTGACGAGCGTGGACAGCTCCGGGTTGTTGGAGGCGGCGGTCGCCACCGGGTCGTCGGCCATGCCGTCGAGGCTGCCCTCTCCCTCGGCGGGTACCGAGGCGCAGCCCGGTCCGAAGGGGCCGTCCATGTCCGCAGCGAAGCTCTGCGGGGCGAGCACCCCCAGCGACATGGGAAGGGCGACGACGGCGGCAGCGGCCGCTATGCGGCGCGTGACATGTGAGGTGTTCATGATCTTTCCTCTTCCTGGGTCCGGACCCGGGCAGGTTCGGCCATGGGTTGGAGTGATGTCCTCAATGGATATTCGGTGGGTCGGCCCCGGACGGATGAGTCGCGAGCGGTATTTCTGTTTCGGCGACCGTCCCTGTCCCAGTCGAAGCCCGCGATCGTTCCGGAGTACGCGCCGCGGCCGGTCAGGTCGGAGCCCGCGGGCCTACGCCTTGGCGCTGATGGGGATGATGCCGAGGGGGTCGGTGGTCGGCTGGGCGGAGCCGCCCGCGGGTTCGACGGTGATGCCGACGGCGACCGCGTTGCCCAGGGGGCCGTCGAGGACGCGTGTGGCGCGGTCGCCGGTGTCGTCCAGCAGGCCCGCCGGGCGCAGGTCGCCGGCCTCACCGGCGTACCAGAGTTCGTACACCGTTCCGCTCGGCAACGCCGGGAGGTCGCGGGCGGTGAACGCGGCCTTGGCCTGCGAGCGGGAGACGACGACCGCCGCCTCTGCGCCGTCGGCGAGCTCACCGGTGTGCACGGTGGCGTCGGGGGCGGTGAGGATGTCCGCGAAGGCTCCGCCTGCGTTCCGGGCCTGCTCCTGGGCCCGGGCCGCCTGGGCCCGTGCCTCCTCGGCCTCCTCGTGCTCCCGTACGGCGACGGCACCGAGCGCGGCCGCCACAAAGATGCTCGCCGCGAGCGCGAGGCGCAACGCGTTCCGGCGGAGGGACCCGCCACGGCGACGGGCGGTGTGCTGCTCCCGCTCCTGCGGAGTGCGCGCCACCTGCTCCATGACACGCGCACGCAGCCCCTCCGGAACCGGGGCCGACTCGGCGGAGGCGAGCCGGGCGGCGGTCCCCTCGAACACGGCGACGTCCCGGCGGCAGACCTCGCAACCGACGAGATGACTCTCGAAGGCGGCAGCCTCCGCGGGTGACAGCGCGTGCAGAACGTACGCCGCGGCATTGAGGTGCGGATCCTCCGGCGTGGTCATGAGCCGGCCTCCAGACAGGCACGCAGCTGATCGAGGCCCTTGCGCATGCGGGACTTCACCGTCCCCTCGGGGGTGGACAGCGAGCGCGCCACCTCGAGACAGGTCATTCCCTGGTAGTAGGCGAGCACCAGCGGCACTCGCTGGAGGCGGGCCAGGGCCGCCAGGCAGCGGTGGACGCGGCGCCGCTCGTCGAGGTTCTCGACGGTCTCGGCCACCTGGTCGAAGGCCCGGTCCGGCGACAGCATCCCGGCACGGACCTCGCGGTCCTTGCTCGCCTGGACCGAACGCACCCGGTCCACGGCGCGCCGGTGGGCGAGGGTGAGTACCCATGTCTTCGCCGTTCCGAGGTCGGGCCGGAAACGGTCCGCTGTCCGCCACACCTCGATCATGACGTCCTGCGTCACCTCCTCGGCCTGGCCGACGTCCCGCAGGATCCGGCAGGCCAGCCCCATCACCGGCTGGGCCAGTGCGTCGTAGACGTCGGCGAACGCGTCCCGGTCGCCGTTCGCCGCCCGGAGCAGGAGGGTGTCGAGGTGGGCGTTCGGTTCGCGTGCGTGAGGCAATGGTCTTCCCCCATCGTGCCTCTGGTGGTCGGTCGCCCGGGCGTGCGGCGCCGGGCCACCCTGCTCGGAGTGGCCCGACGTGTCCGACTCTGCCGCCTGTGGTCGTGGCGTGCCGGGTGGCCGGGCCGGCCGGGTGAGTGCGGCGCGGGGCCGGGCCGTCACGGCGGCCTCCGGCGGTCGTGTGCCGGTGTGTGTACCTGCAGAACGACATGCACGGTCTTGCCGCCGATGCGGGGCACCACCTTGATGGAGTCCCCGAGGTGGCGCATGATCTCAAGGCCGAAGCCGCCCCGCTGGTCACCGCTCGGGGGCCGGTGGACGTCGGGCATGTCCTCGCTGTGGTCGGTGACCGCGATGTCCAGGGACTCGCCGTCATCGGTCAGCGTCAGGAGACAGGGCCCCCGGGTGTGGCGGACGGCATTGGTGACAAGCTCGGACACGACCAGGACGGCATCAGCCGTTCGGGCGCAGTCGGTCGTTTCCAGCCATCGGACCGCGATGCTGCGGGCGACGGCCGGAGTCCGCAGGCCCCAGGGCAGGGCCACGACAAGGCGCGTCACGCTGGACGCCGACGGTGATGTGGTGATGGTCATGACCGCTCCCTGGAGACGGGGACTTCCTGCATGAGGGATTCGTCGCCGACCCGGGCGCGGATGACGGATCGACGGCGCGAGCATCCCGTACCCGCGACCGCGCACGGGCCTGGAGTGCCTGCCCCGTGGAGCCGTTCTACTCGGGTACGCACGATTTCCGGCGCTTCTTCATCTGCCGGGATCCCGGCTCCGAATCACTGATGACCCCGCACGGAGAGTCGGCCGTTCGAACCTCACGGCACCACTCGACGTGCACACGGAAGTCGATCAATCGAGGGAGGTGCGTCCGATGACCGCGTCCATGCGCGCCCGTCGTCTGGTGGCAAGCGCCGCCGCGGCGGGACTGCTGGCCGGCGGCGCCGCGCTCGGCATGTCCGGCACGGCGACCGCGGCACCCGCGCCCACATCCGTTTCGACCGTCGTGGCCGGTGACCACCATGACCGCCACGACCGGTGCGAGTGGAAGAAGGGGCACTGGGAGAAGAAGTGGGTGAAGGGCCACTGGGAGAAGAAGTGGACCCACCACAAGACGTGGCACCCCGGCCACCACGACAAGCACGGTGACTGGCACAAGGGCCACTGGAGCCATGACCGCCAGGCCAAGTGGGTCTACGTCTCCGCCCACTGGGACCACCACTGGGTGAAGGGCCATTGGGACTGCCACCACCGGTGACCACCGGTGGACGGTTGATCCCACACCCTGCCGCTGAGGGCCGGGCCCTGCGCTCGGCCCTCGGCGTTGCATGCAAGCGGAACGAGGACTGCCCCCTGTCGAGCGGGAGAACCCTGGTGGGCGACGACCTCAACTCCATTAGTCTGAAGGCATGTTGAGAACCAAGGTATGCGCCACGTTGGCTGCGATCGCCCTGACCCTGCTCGCCGTCCCTGCTGCCTCCGCCGAGACTGCCGAGGCGCAGACGGGAATGAGTGCCGCGCGCGTCGAGTACAACGGCAGCGTGACCACTCTGGCCACGCTGGAGGAAGAGGTCGGAGAGACCCACTGTCACGACGCGAAGGGGCAAGGCCGGCTGACCTGCTTCGCGACCGAGCGCGAGGCGGACCTCGACCTGCTCGCCATGGGCGGCCTGCCCGCCGACGCGGCGAAGGCGGCCGAGCGCAAGTGGGGTGTCACCGTCTCCCAGCAGACCCGCGTGGCACCCGCCGCCGCAGCCGGTACGTGCCACCCGTGGGTCACCACACGCATGTATGACGGCAACAACGGCTCGGGTTCTTCGGTCACCTTCTACTGTGACTACACCAACCTCAGCGCGGTGGGTTGGGACAACCGGGCCAACTCGGTGACCTGCGTGGTCTGCAAGACCATCTACGGAGCGAACCCCTACAACGTGAGGAGCCTTACGGAATTCCAGAACACCATGTACCAGAGTCAGGCTGCTACGCAGACGTTCAACACCTTGGCGAACGTCACCGCGAACGTCATTTCGTCGCACCGCCTGGCCGTGAACTAGGCCGTGTCCCAGGTAGCGCGGGCGGCCGGCCGTGCGGTGAGGCCGCCCGCGACCTGATTGATGCCGGTACCGGTGGAGACGTCGTGCTCGCGCCGCCCGGTGTCGCGCCGGACGATCCCGAAGCCCGCCGGCTTTCGACTCTCAGGACGGCAAGGCGCGGCTACCGATGACACCTTCGCCCGCGCAGACGCCCGGGTCAGGACACCTTGAGGTCGGGCAGTACCACTCGGAGGCGGGCGGCGGACAGCGTGCCTTCACGGACCAGCGCAGGGGTCTCGCCGCTGACGTCGACGATCGACGAGGAGAGCGCTCCGGGAGTCCGCCCGCCGTCCAGGTACACGGAGACGGATTCGCCCAGCATCCCGTGCGCCGCCTCGCAGTCCTGCGGCGAGGGGTGATCGGTCAGGTTGGCGCTGGAGACGGCCAGGGGGCCGGACCGGGTGAGCAGATCGAGGGTGAGGGCGTGGTCGGGCATCCGCACCGCCACCGTGCCCCCGGTCTCGCCCAGGTCCCACGCCAGGGTCGACCGGTGCCGCACGATCAAGGTCAGCCCGCCCGGCCAGAACGCGTCGATCAGTTTCCGGGCGTCCTCCGGCAACTCGTCCGTCAGCTGCCGTAGCGCCGAGGGGGAGGGCACGAGCACCGGCGACGGCTTGTGACGGCCCCGCCCCTTCGCCTTGAGCAGCGAGCTCACCGCCTGCGGGTCGAAGGCGTCGGCCGCGACCCCGTAGACGGTGTCCGTCGGCAGGACGACGAGCCGACCCCGGCGCAGGGCGTCCGCGGCCTCCCCGAGACCGGCCGCACGGGCCTCGGGCTCCGAGCAGTCGAATCGCCGGGTCATGCGGCCGAGGGGCCCGCGCCGGCCGCGGCCGTGTCGGTACGCACGTCGCCGCGGGTGGTCACGACCCGGGCGTTGCCCTCGGTCAGCGCGTAGCCGAGACCCACCACGGCCACCTCGCCCGACACGACCTGCTCGGAGAGGAGCCGGGAGCGTTCGAGCATCAGATCGACGGTGTGCCGGATGTGCTCGTCGATGATGTCGCCGTCCGCGGTCAGTCCTGCGGCCCGGGCGGCAAGGATGCTCGGCGTCACCCGCTCCACCACGTCGCGGACGAATCCGCCGGCGGAGAAGCCGTCCTCCACGGCGGCGCGAGCGGCCGCGACCGCGCCGCACGAGTCATGGCCGAGAACGACGACCAGCCTCGCCCCGAGCACGCTGGTCGCGTACTCGACGCTGCCCAGCACCTCCGTCCCCAGGACGTGGCCGGCGGTCCGTACGACGAACAGGTCGCCGAGCCCCTGGTCGAAGATGATCTCGGCGGCCAGCCGAGAGTCGGAGCATCCGAGGATGACGGCGAAGGGATCCTGGCCCGGGGCCAGCTCGGTACGGCGGGCGGCGTCCTGGTTGGGATGCTGGGGCGCGCCCGACACGAAACGCGTGTTACCGGCGAGCAGGGCGTCAAGCGCCACGGCGGGAGAAGTTCTCGGCATGGGGCCACCCTATGATCCGACTGTCCGGCCCGCCTCGGCGGATGCCCCTTCGGGCGACGCGCACCACGTTCCAGCGGCCACTGCGGCCGGGTGAGGGAAGCGGTCAGTGTCCTGAGCGGCGCTGTACGGATGGTCAGATGCGTCCGCCGATGTGAGCCGCCGCGGCGTGTCGGTCGTGACGCCCTGACCGTCACCGGTGTCGTCACCAGTGCCGTCGCCGGCCGGCGGCACCGGCCGGTTCGTTCCGCTCCCGGGCCGTGGTCAAGATCCACGACGTGGCTGTCCCCGACCGGGTGCAATCTTTCCCTCTTGTCGGGCACAGACGCTGATCACATGGGGTGAATGAGCGGCGGGGCTCGTTTCCCGGGCCGGGGCGGGAGGCGTTGATGGGGATGTGAGTACCTCAAGCACCGCCCCGATAAAGCCCGCTCCTCTCACCGCCACGGTTCCTTCCGTCGTGCACGACTCGGGCGCGGACACCGCGCCCTGCGCCATAGTCGTCGCCTCCTGCACCACCCTCGGCACCACTCTGGTCATCCACCTGACAGGGGAGATCGACCACTACAGCGCCATCCCGCTGCGGGCGCTGCTGGCCTCCGCGGCCGACGACGGCTGCACCGGCCTCGTGCTGGACACCACCCGGGTCACCTTCTGCGACTCCGGATTCCTCGGCGTCCTCGACTGGTGGCCCCGGCACGGACGCCGCCTCAGGCTGGCGAACCGGTCGAGGGCTGTTCAGCACCTCATGAACGCGGCCGATGCCGCAGGGCGGCAGACGGCTCACGCCGGCCCGTCGAAGCCGGCGGACCGGGCATGACGTTCATCCTCCTGACCTGCGTCCCCATGGTCGCGGCCGTCCTCCTCGTCCAGAGGGAACCCCGCGAGCACCGTCGCGCCCGCCGACACCCGGCCACACCGCCCCGGCCGCCGGGCCGCAGAAGGCTGATCCACTGCCACCTGGCGCTCCCGCTCCAGGGAGCCGGGGTGTAGTCGAAGCAGGTGCGGGGGCCGGCAATCTGCACGCGGGCCCCCGCACCTGCCCCCACACCTGCCCCCGCACCTGCCTCCATCCTCCACTCGACGGTCGGAGGTACGGGTCCCCAACGCCCGCTCCCGGCGTGAGCAAGGGGACGCGTACTTTTCGGCGACACTCCATCGCGTCGTGGTGCCGGACATCGTGGAGTGCTCTACGCGCGTCGAATTCGGTGGCGGCATAGGGGAAAGCACCAGGTCTCGCTGCTGCGGTTGGAGAAGTTTCCACAATCTTCGGGCAGGGGGCGCCATGCGTCCCGAGCCGGGAGAGGATGCCGGACGCACTGTCCGAAGAAATCAAGAGGAACGATCCGTGCGACCAAGACTCACTGGTGCGACCGCCTCCGTGGCCGCACTCGGACTGCTGGGCTCCTTCGTCACTGCCTGCGGCTCGTCCGGGAGCGGCGACGGGGTGACATTGCGCTTGGTGGCGGCCGAGTACGGCACCAGCCCGGGCACCAGCTCCAAGGTGTACTGGGACCGACTGACCGCTGATTTCACCGCCGCGCACCCCGGCAAGAAAGTCGAGGTGACGCTCCACCCGTGGGCCGACGTCGACCGCGAGGTCACCCGCCTCGTCGACGAGGGGAATGCCCCGGACGTGGCGCTGATGGGCGCGTATTCCGACTTCGCAGCGCAAGGCCGGCTCTACGCCGCGAGTGAGTTGCTTCCGGTGAGGGTGGAATCGAACTTCCTGCCACCGCTCGTGGAGGCGGGTTCGGTCGACCGCACGCTCTACGGATTGCCCTTCGTGGCGAGCAGTCGGCTGCTCTTCTACAACAAGGAGCTGTTCGAAGAGTCCGGAGCGAAGCCGCCGAAGACCTGGAGCGATCTGAAGGAGGCGGCCGAGGCGTTGAAGGACGAGGGCGTGCTCTGCCCGTACGCTCTACCCCTCGGACCCGAGGAGGCCCACGCCGAAGCCCTGATATGGGAATTGAGCAACGGCGGAGGGTACGCCGGCGACAGCGGCGGATACGACATCGCCTCCGAGGAGAACACGGAGACGTTCCGCTGGATCAAGAAGAACCTCGTCGAGCCGGGCCTGACCGGACCGGTCCCGCCGGCCCGCTTCAACCGGAAGGACGCCTTCGCCGCGTTTCTGCGAGGTGACGTCGGCATGCTCAACGGCTACCCCTCGCTTCTCCATGAGGCAAGGGCGAAGGGGATGAAGG
The DNA here is from genome assembly GCF_055574655.1 of Streptomyces sp. NPDC029956. Lineage (NCBI taxonomy): Bacteria > Bacillati > Actinomycetota > Actinomycetes > Kitasatosporales > Streptomycetaceae > Streptomyces > Streptomyces sp. NPDC029956. Next base: position 29,480 of record NZ_JBVHZJ010000065.1, read on the forward strand.
TCGGCACACTGAGAATGCCGGTGTCGGACACACAGGAAGACGGTCAGCCCGCGGCGTCGGCGGGTGTCGCCGACTGGATGATGGCCTTCAAGCGCGATGGCAATCGTGAACTGGTGGGGAGCTTTCTGGAATTCGTCTACCAGGACAAGAACCTCAACGCGTTCGCCAGCCGCTATCACCTGCTGCCCTCGACGGTGTCTGCGAGCCTGGCATCCAAGGATGCGGCGGACCCCGGCAACGAGCAGTTCCTGGACGCCCTGAGCGGTGCCGAGCTCTACCCGGTCAACGAACCGTCCTGGCTGCAGGCGAGCAACACCATCAAGCGGAACATCGGCCGGGCCGTCGCGCCGTCCGCCGATCCGAAACTCGTTCTGGAGAGCATCGCCGACGAGGTTCAGGACATGACGAACGAGCAGTAGGGGAGAGACCTCCAGCCGGGGACACCGATCTCAGGGTGGGTTGTGGCGGTCCACTACTCAGCCGGACGTGCCGTGTACGCAGCGGCGAAGTAACGTGAAAGGAGGCGGGAGTCCCGCAATTCATGCCAGGGATACAGGCTGCTCGGGACGCGCCGACGTTCATCGCCCGGCGCAGGCCCGTCGACTGACGGCGCCGAGCCGGAAGTGCGGAGTATTACGGAACGGCCTTTGTCCGTCCCGTGTCTCACAGGTCTGGCCGAGCGACGCGGTCGGGGGTCGGGGCAGCTTCAGGCATTGGCCACACTTTCAAACAGGCCGCACAGGAGGTCACGGATCATGTCCGTCTCCGCCCCCTTCCCCGTGGCGTTCAACGGAGCGTTCGACCGGTTCGTCGTCACGATGGGCAACCGCATTATTGTCACTACTCATAATGGTGGCGTGTTCGGCCACGATGTCTCGGGTAACACGGTGGGTCCGGGTTTCGCGTTCGGTGGTTCCAAGGTCGCGTTCAACGGAGCGGTTGACCGGTTCGTCGTCACGATGGGCAACCGCATTATTGTCACTACTCAGAATGGTGGCGTGTTCGGCCACGATGTCTCGGGCAATACGGTGGGTCCGGGTTTCGCGTTCGGTGGTTCCAAGGTCGCGTTCAACGGAGCGGTTGACCGGTTCGTCGTCACGATGGGCAACCGCATCATCGTCATCACCCAGAATGGTGGCGTGTTCGGCCACGATGTCTCGGGTAACACGGTGGGTCCGGGTTTCGCGTTCGGTGGTTCCAAGGTCGCGTTCAACGGAGCGTTCGACCGGTTCGTCGTCACCATGGGCAACCGCATCATCGTCACCACCCAAGACGGTGGCGTGTGGGCCCACGACGTCATCGGGAACACCGTCGGGCCGGCGTTCCCGATGAACTTCGTCCTCTCCCACTTCACCTTCGCGAGCGACATCTCCGCGGGCAACCGGCAGCGGACGCTCGACCGGCACAGGTTCGCACTGACGCGCATGGCGGCGTGCGGCAACCTGTCGGCCGACGAGAGGACCAAGCTCCACCAGGCCTACGACCGCGCCATTCACCACACGACCAACACCACGCCCGGCGTGAACGCGAGTGCGACGGTCGGGGGCTCGCGCCTGAACGTCAATTTCGGGGTTCTGTTCCCGCAGGGCGACGAGGAGATCTCGCAAACGCTCATCCACGAGATGATGCATTGCGCAGGCTTCACCCACCCCACGCGACGTGACCCTCCCGCAGGGAGCAGCTGCGCCGCGCCCAACCCGGCTGTGTTCGACTGCCCCGGCGACAACGGCGTGTACTACGGCACGCCCCCGCTACGGGCGGAGTTCTGTATCGCGGGTGACCAGAGTGATGTGCGCTTCCGGCTCAGGGGTAAGGCGGCCGCCGAGAGCTGCGTCATCGACGAGAACGGACTGGCCACCGTCCACACCGAGGCAGCGCGTCAGCCACTCGGTGCGTCGTAGCGCCCGGTGACGCGCAGACGCGGTTCACGGCATCTCGGGCCGCCGCTCTCGGTGTTGCGCTGCTTGCACCGGCAGCCGACGGCCCGGGGGTCCGCCCTTCGCGATGGCACGCGCTGACAGCGAGCGGCAACCGATGCGCCTGCCGGCTCGTCTTGGGGGACGGGAGCGAGCGGATGGGATGCCGGGTGGAGCGGGCCGACAGCGATGTGACATCGATGCCGAGAGCGGTGGTGCCCCGGTGGGCGCGGCGGTGGGCCGGGCGGTGGGCTCCGGGTGCGGGTGAGGGTGCGGGTGCGAGAAGGGACGAGAGGGGCCGGTCCGCCTGGACCCGGGGGCGGGGGTCCGCGGCTCTCGCCGTGCTGACGGCCGTGCTGCTGGCCTTCCACCGGGTGGTGCCGAACTCCGTGGGCCGACTGGGCAGTTTGCTGGAAGTGTTCCTGCCGTGGCTCGGCCTGGCTGTCGTGGCCCTGTTCGGTCTGGCGTCGTTGCGCCGTTCGGCCACTGCGCTGGTGGCCCTGTTGCTGCCGACCGCGGCCTGGACGTACCACTTCGGCGGGCTGCTCCTGCCTGACGGGAGGCCCGGCGCGCACGGCCTGGTGGTGGTCCAGCACAACGTCAGCGACGAGAACCCCGACCCTGCGGGCACGGCCCTCGCCCTGGCTGACGCCGAGCCCGATCTCATCGCGCTGCAGGAGCTGGTGCCCCCGGCGCTGCCGGTCTACGAGAAGGCCCTCGCCCCGTCCTACCCGTACCACGCGGTCCGGGGCACCGTCGGGTTGTGGTCGAAGCATCCGCTGGCCGGTGTGCGGCTGCTGGATGTCAAACCGCGAGGGGTTCCCGGGCCCTGGAGCCGCGGACTGCGGGCCGTGGTCCACACGCCGCGTGGTGAGATCGCGGCGTACGTCGCGCACTTGCCCTCGGTCCGCGTTCGGGGGAGCGGCCTCGCGTCCGCCTGGCGTGACGAGAGCGCCGACCTGCTGGGCGAGGCGGTCGCGGCTGAGAAGGTGAGGGCAGTGGTCCTCCTGGGCGACCTCAACGGCACGGTCGACGACCGCGGGCTGGCGCCGCTGACCTCACGGATGAACGTGGCGGAGCGGGGCTTCGCCTTCAGCTTCCCCGCAGCCTTCCCGCTGGCCCGGATCGACCAGGTCATGGCCCGCTCGGCCACCGTCGACCGTATCCGCACCTTGCCTGCCACCGGCAGTGACCACCTGCCGGTCGCCGCCCGGGTCACACTGCCCTGAGGGCATGGACGGTCCGTCAGCGCCAGAGATCCGCACCGTCACGGCCGGTGGGATCCAGGGTCAGCAGGTCCTCGTGGAGGCACGAGAGGATGCGGCCGGTGGGGGACCCGGCTTCGCCGGACTCCATGACGACCCAGCCGGTGTCGACGCCGGACACGTTCACATCGGCACCGCAATCGAGCTCGTCGACCGTGGCGAAGACCGCTTCGTAGGCAATCGCCCGAGCCAGGAGTTCGAGGTCGCCCCTGTCGGCACCCGCGTCCAGCAAGCGGCGGGCCGCCGCCACCTGCTCCAAGGCCCCCGGGCCGGCCCATCCGTCGATCGCACCGCGCCACAAGGATCGGAGCAGCGTGAAGCGAGCCAACTGTGGCTGATTCTCATCGATCTCCGACCTGACCCATTCTGGAGCATCAGCCGCGCCGAGAGCCTCGAACCGTGTGCGGAGCGACTCCGCCGCGGCCCGCTTCGACGGAGCGAGTCCGGACAGCCACGAGTGCCAGTTCGCCTCAGAATCGTCCATCGGACCAGGATGCCCCAGCGGCCGCCTCGCCTCGAACATCAGCGGGGCCGTCGGTGCGCCAGGAGCGATCGGCCAGGGGCGGCGGTCCTATCCGGGTGCGAGGAGCCCCGCACCCGGACCCGCTAGGTCCTGTCGTCAGGACCTAGCGGAACGTTCCTGTGCGGCCGCCTCGATCGGCTCCTGCGTGCGAGTCGGGACTCACCCGTGCTGGCCGGGGAAGGGTGCGTGGCCCCCGCCGGCGCCCAGGCGCTCGAACTGCTGCTGCACGTTGACGGAGAACGCGTGCGGGTCGGAGACCGTTGAGGCGTTCATGGCGACCGTCAGGATGCCGCTGATCGGCGCACTGGGGGACGTCCTGACAGGAGTGCAGAGGAAGTCGAACTCCTGGTAGCCGACGTGGTCGGCGGTCGGCAGGGAGGCCCGGTGGGAGAACGGCTGCCCGCTGTGAAAGGCGGTGTCCATGGCCTCGAAGACGCCGGCGCTCTGCAGGCTGGGCAGCTCCGACGCACCGGGCAGGTACTGGCGGCCCATGCCGAAGACGACCGCCTGACGGCCGTTGGCGTAGCGCATCAGATGCTGGGGACCCTCGGTGAGCATGATGGGGAAGGGCGCCCCGTCGAAGACGGCGAACAGCTCCTGCTGCTGCGCGAGGAGGCTGTCCCGGAGCCTGAACTCCGACACGAGCGTCTGGGCGAGGTCGTGCATCAGCTCCTTGGTCTGCGCGTCCCAGGTGCGAGGGGACGTGTCGGCCACACACAGGGTGCCGAGGATCATGCCGGTGTTGTCGCGCAGGGGAGTGCCGAGGTAGGAGCGCACACCCATGTCGTTGACCAACGGGTTGCCGGCGAAGCGCGGATAGTCGAGCACGTCGTCGAGGGCCAGCTGAGCCCCCTGCGCGACGACGTGCGGACAGAACCCGTAGTCGCCAGGTGCCTCCCGCGCAGCGGAGTTGCTCAGGTCGAACGTGATGCCGGCGTCGGTACTCGTCAGCTCATCGGGGGAGGCGTCAGGAGCCCGGGGTACGTACATGCCCCGGAACATCTGCGTCTGATCGTTGATGAAGTTGACCATGGCCAGGGGCGCGCCGGTCACGGTCGCCGCGACCTTGGCCACTCGATCGAAGGTGGCTTCCGCGTCTGCCGAGTTGAGGCCAAGGGCCTGCAGGCGGTGCCGCCGGGCCTCGCCACTTGTCTGGGGATCCATGAGATCACATGAAATCAGATCCCAGAACCTGGTGGTCCGTCACCTACCCAGATTCTGGGCCAGGTTGGCGATGCGCGGCCTTTGTGTCACCGCCGAGAGCGGCCCGGTTGGTCGATTTAACGGCTTCCTGTGTGAAATCTAGAAGTATATCTGAAGAAAGTGGATGTTTCAACGAGTAGCGATCAATTCACGCCAACTGATGGGCGGAAGGCTCGGAATGGCGGCAAGGCATATGACAATCATGCGGGGTTGATCTAGGACGCGGGAGCGCGTGGGCCGAGGAGACAGGCATGTGAGCGCAGTGACCCAGGGACAGCCGGCCTGGTGGGGGCCGGTCGCCCCTGCGAGGGCACACTCGATGGGCCTGCAAGGGGGCGGAGCCCCGCACGGGCTTCACCTGCCACCCGTGAACGCCGCTCTGGCGAAGTGCGGTCCGGTCCCCGGACGGGCCCACTCCCAGAACCGCAGGCCAACGCCTACTGTACTGCCCAGGCGCGGTCCGTTGAATTGAAGCTGCTCCGCACTGTACGTGCTGCGGTGAGGCATTGAGGGAGTTTTCTGAATGAACGGAGCGAACGCCGATGCGCGCTCAGTGGCGGTGGTCGGAATGGCGTGCCGACTTCCGGGGGCCAGAGACATCGACGAATTCTGGCAGTTGTTGTGCGATCGGAGGGATGCCACCGCGGATTCCTCACCCGATCGCTACGACGTCGACTTCCTGACCTCGCCGAAGGCCGAACCCGGCACCATGGGCAGCCGCCGCGCCGGATACGTGGACGGCCTGGCGGACTTCGACGCCGACTTCTTCGGCATGTCCAGCAGTGACGCGGCCGAACTCGACCCTCAACAGCGCCTGTTGCTGATGACCGCCTGGGACGCCCTGGAGGAGGCCGGGCTGAGGCCCGATCGCCTGGCGGGAACCAGGACCGGCGTGTTCGTGGGAGCCACGCGGGCGGACTTCGTCGAGCGCGCCTTCCGACACGGCCCCCAGGCCATGACGGCCGTGCAGTACCTCAACTTCCGCTCGGTCATTCCCGCCCAGGTGTCGTACGCCTTCGACTTCCGCGGCCCGAGCATGCTCATAGACACGGCGTGCGCCTCCTCCCTGTACGCCGTGCACAGTGCTGTGCAGAGCCTGCGCGTACGGGAGAGCTCCCTCGCGCTCGCCGCGGGCGTGAACCTGGTGCTCCGCCCCGACGAGGGCATCATGATGGGGCACGCCGGAACGCTGTCGCCTGACGGGCGCAGCCGGTTCGGCGACGCCCGGGCAGACGGCCACGCCCCGAGCGACGGGGTCGGAGTGGTGGTCCTCAAGCGACTGGCGGACGCCATAGCCGACGGGGACAGGGTGCACGCGGTCATCGCCGGGAGTGCGGTGGGGACGGACGGCCGCACCACGGACCAGCTTCTGAACCCGTCGCTCACGGGGCAACTTGACGTACTGCGCTGGGCGTACGAGGACGCGGGAGTCGATCCGAGCGAGGTCGACTACGTGGAGGCCCACGGCACCGGCAGCCCCTTGCTCGACCCGCTGGAACTGCGCGCCCTCGGAGAGGTGCTGGGGAAGGGCCGCCCGGACCACAGGCCGCTACTCGTGGGATCGGCGAAGTCGAACATCGGCCACGCGGAGGCCGCCGGCGGCATGGCCGGCCTCATCAAGACCGTGCTGTGCCTGCGGAACGGGCAGATACCGGCCAGTCTCCACGTCGAAGAGCCGACCCCCGATGTGGACTGGAAGCGGCTGCCGGTACGGATACCGGTCGACCTCCAGGACCTCCCGTCACCCGACCGCCCGGCCCTCGCCGGCGTGTCGAGCCAGGGCGTGTCCGCCCTCAATGCGCACGTGGTGCTGCGCCAGGCCGACCACCGCCTCGCCCAGTCCCCGCTGGAACCCGCCTCGGACACCCCGTACGTCCTGGCGCTCTCCGCCCGTTCCCCCGAGGCCCTGCGCGACCTCGCCGCCTCCTATGCCACCTACCTCGGGGCAGGCGGCCGGGGCAGCACGTACCACCTGCGCGACATCTGCTACACGGCGACCGCCCGCCGCACCCACCACACACACCGGCTGGCGGTCGTCGGGACCGGCCACGAGGAACTGGCGGGCGCCCTGGCCGCCGGGGCGGCACCGGAACAGGGACCCACCGCGGTCCCCGCCCCCCTGGTCGACGCCGTCAAGCACTACCTGGCCGGCGAAGAGGTGCACTGGGAGGCCCTGTTCGACGAACCCGGGACGGTCGTGCCGCTGCCCCGGTACCCGTGGCAGACCCGCAGATACTGGCCCGGCGAGGACCGGGCCGCCGGAGCGGAGAGCGCCGCCGACTGGTTGCTGCGCGAGCACGCCCGTACCGACTTCGACGACACCTCGCGCCTCTCCGACATAGGGATCGACTCCCTGGCCAGACTCCAGCTCATCGTGGAACTGGGCCAGCAGACGGGACTGGAGATCGACCCGGAGGAAGTGGGACGGCTCTGCACCGTGGGGGAGTTGCGCCTCTGGACCGACTCGCTCGAGGCCGGTGCGCGATGAACGACCCGCAGCACGTGTACGGCTGGTTCGCCCGATCCGTCGAGCGGTACGGCGACGAGCGCGTCGCTCTCGAAGTGGGCGGACAGTCCCTGACGTACCGCCGGCTGGGCGCTTTGGCGGAGGACCACGCCGCTCGGATCCTCGCGGACACCGGATCGGGCCCACGGCGCGTCGGGCTGCTGGCCGGCCGCTCCGTCGGCGCCTACGCCGGCTATCTCGCCGCCCTGCGCGTCGGCGCCACCGTCGTTCCCCTCAACCCCGAGCACCCGCCGTCCCGCACCGCGTCCATCGTCGAAGCGGCCGGCCTCGACCTCGTGCTCACCGACACCCCGGGCGCTGCCGTCACACTCGGCGTGACCGAGCTGCTGCTCGATCCCACGACCGAGCCCGGCCCATCGCCGTCCTCCCCGTCGGACCTCCCCGAACCGGGCCCGGACGACATCGCCTACATCATCTTCACCTCCGGATCGACCGGCAGCCCCAAAGGCGTCCCGGTCCTCCACCGGAACCTCTGCGCCTACCTCACCGCGATGGACGGCCGCTACGGGATCGGGGAGGACAGCCGGATGTCGGCGGCCTTCGACCTGACCTTCGACGGCTCCGTGCACGACCTCTTCGTCGCCTGGGCGGCCGGTGCCACTCTGGTGGTGCCGAGCGCGGCCCAACTGCTGTCGCCGGTGGCGACGGTCAACAACCTGAGGCTGACGCACTGGTTCTCCGTGCCCTCGCTGATCTCCTTCGCGGAGCGACTCGGCACGCTCAAGCCGAACAGCATGCCCACCCTCCGGTGGAGCGTCTTCGGCGGTGAGGCCCTCCCGCTCACCGCTGCCCGTGCCTGGCGGGCCGCGGCACCGCGAAGCACGATCGAGGTGCTCTACGGGCCGACCGAGCTCACCGTCTCCTGCACGGCCTACCGGCTCCCGGACGATCCCGCCGCCTGGCCCGCCACGCCCAACGGCACCGCACCGATCGGGCACTGCCACCCGGGCCTTGAGCACCGGATCCTGGACGAGGACGGGCTTCCCGCCGATACCGGTGAGCTGTCGGTCCGCGGGGCGCAGCGCTTCCCCGGCTACCTCGACCCGAGGCACGACGCGGGCCGCTTCCACCCGCCCGCGCCCGGAGAAGGGGACGACGCGGATCGCCGGGACGACGTCTCCCACCGGGACGACACGGACCACCGGGACCAAGGTGATGCCGGGGACCACACGGACAAGGTGACCGACGACCACTGGTACCGCACCGGAGACCGCGTCACCGTCCTGGACGGCGCTCTCGTGCACCTCGGCCGAACCGACCACCAGATCAAGGTGCGCGGCCACCGCATCGAGCCGGGCGAGATCGAGGTGGTGCTGCGTGATCTGGACGGCGTACGCGAGGCATACGTACTCGCGGTGCCGGACGCCCACGGTTCGCCCGAACTTCACGCCGTGGTGAGCGGCGGCACGTGTGATCCGCAGAAGCTGTTCGCGGAGCTCACCGACCGCCTTCCGCCCTACATGCGACCCCGCCGCATCTCGGTCCTCGAGAGCCTGCCCCTGAACGCCAACGGAAAGATCGACCACCGAGCGCTGCTGACAGAGCTGTCCCTTACCCACTGACCGACACCGCACGCGTCCGGCCTCCCGGGGGAGGGGCCGGTGGCGACGCGGTTCACCCCACCATCCCTATGAGGCAGCACCCACATGCTCGACGTCATCGTGGTCGGCGCGCGCGTCGCCGGCTCCGCCATCGCCCTCCAGCTCGCACGGGCGGGCCATCGTGTCCTGGTTCTCGACCGCGCCACGTTTCCCTCCGACACCCTCTCCACGCACCTCATCCACCAGCCGGGGGTGGCGGCTCTGGCCCGGTGGGGCCTGCTGGACGATCTGAAGGCCACCGGCTGCCCCCCTCTGGAGCGCGTGGGGTACGAGGTCGCCGGCATCCGCCTCGAGGGCTGCGGGCGAGGCGTGGACGGACAACGGGCGGCCTACGCGCCCCGCCGGCACATCCTGGACCCCCTGCTGGCCGAAGCCGCGGCCAAGGCCGGCGCCGAGATACGACTGGGCTGCCGCGTGACAGGGCTGCTCCACGACACCACCGGCCGGGTCGTCGGTGTGGAGGGCACACACGCCGGCAAGACCTTCCGTGAGCACGCGCGGCTGGTCATCGGCGCGGACGGCATGCGCTCCACCGTCGCCGGCCTCACCGGCGCCCCGGTCACCGTCGAGCACCCACGACTGACGTGTGCCTACTACTCGTACTGGCAGGACCTGCCGGCCGACCTCGAACTCCACGAGGCCCCCGACCGCTGGGTCGCCGCCGTCGCGACCCACCAGGCCACCCTGGTGCTGACCTACTTCCCCCAGGCCCGTTTCGAGGAGACCCGCGCCGACGCGGAGCACCACCACCTCGAGCAGGTACGGGCCACCGCTCCCGCCCTGTACGACAGGCTGCAGGGAGCCACACGGGTGGAGCGCCTGCGCGGCACCGGCGACCAGCAGAACTATTTCCGCCAGGCGGCCGGGCCGGGATGGGCCCTGGTCGGCGACGCGGGACACCACAAGGACTCCATCACCGCGCGAGGCATCAGCGATGCCTTCCTCCAGACGGAGCTGCTGGCCCAGCACATCGGCGGACGGCTCGACGGCGATCCGGCCATTCTCGACGAGGCCCTCGCCCAGTACGGAAAGGACCGGGACGCCGCCCTGATGCCCGGATACGAGGCGACCCTGGCCGTGGGCCGCCTCGCCGAACAGCACCCTCAGCGCCTGGCGTTGCTCCGTGCGATCCGACAGGATCCCGAACTCACCTCGATCTACTTCGACATGGTCGCCGGCACCGCCACCATCGGTGAGCTCTACACCCCGAAGTTGCTCGCACTGCTGTGACCGGATTCAATCGGTGCCGCCGCTCATCAACTCGCTTTGCCCATGTGTCTGTTGACCGGCTCCGATGGCGGCGGGCGGGGCGTACCGGTAGCACGGACTCCTGATACGGTGCGCCTTGATCACTGCCGTGGCGCTCCCGAGTCAAGGCGCCACGCCGCAGGAGATCAGGACCGCTGAGCATCATCTTCACTGTCGTCAGCTCGCTGCGAGGATTCCATTCAGATGTCAGGCACTAGCGACCCGAAGGCGCGCCACCGGCTTGCCCCGCGCAGGTCTCTCCGCACGCAGCTGATCATGCCGATCGTCGCCCCCGCCATCGCCCTCACCGGCCTCTGGGGCTACACGGGCGCGGGTCTGGCCGGCGAGCAGATCCAGCTCCAGGACGACGCGGAGCAGACCGCGACGACCGGCGGCAGGACCCTGAACGTGGTGACCGGCCTGCAGCAGGAGCGACGCCTCACGGCCCTGTGGCAGGCGAGCCGTTCGGCCGCGGCGCGCACCGCCCTGGAGCAGGCCCGCGCGAAGACCGATGCCGCCATCGTGGAGTTCCGGGCCACCCTGGCCGCCACGGACAGCTCGCTCACCGGGCCGGCGCGCCGCCTCGAAACGTCTCTCGACACGCTGGTCGGCCGACGCGAGGCGATCGACGCCCGCACCATGTCCTCCGCCGACGCCTTCGGACACCTCACCGACGTCATTCAGAGCGGTACCGACCTGATCGGCGCCGCGGTACGCAGCGAGGACGGGCCGCTCTCCCAGGGAGGCAATGCCACCGCCACCCTGGTCCGACTCGTCGAGATGCTGTCGCGCGAGGACGCTCTGCTGTCGGCCGGCCTCCCCCAGGGCGGCATCTCCACCGCCGCCCACCAGCGATTCAGCCATTCCGTGGGCGCCGGACGGGAGATACGGGCCTCGCTGGCGGTGGACGACCTGCCCGCCGACGCCCGCGCCCGGTACACGCAGATCGCCGCCACCCCGCAGTCCTCCTCGATCGCCTCCATCGAGGACGCGGTCGTCGCGGCCCCCTCGACGCAGCTGCCCTCCTCGGCGAAGGCCTGGAGCGACGACGCCGAGACCCTCGTCACCGACCTGCAGAACCTCACCGCCGCCTCACTCGACGAGCTGGCCGACACGGCCTCCGACCGTGCGACCGGTCTGCTCATCGGCCTGATCGCCGGAACGACACTCACGGCGGCGCTTCTCACCGCCGGCGCGGTCCTCGGGCTCAGGGCCCGCCGCTCCACCCTGGACGCGGTGGCCGAACTCCAGCGCCGAACCGAGGAGATGGCCCGCCAGTGGCCTCAGGCGCTGGCCCAGTCCGAGCGCGGCGAGCCGCTCGCCCCCTTCCCCCAGACGCCGCCGCTCCTGGCCGCCGGTGAACTCCAGCTCCTCGGCACCGCGATCGAGGGACTCCGCCACACGGCCATCGACACCCTGCTCAGCCAGTCCCGCGGGCATGCGGGCGCCGAGAAGGTGCTCGGTCAGCTGACGCGACGCACCCAGACCCTGATCCACCGGCTCATCGCCCTCCTGGACGACCTGGAGCGCAAGCACGGCGACTCCGATCTCCTCAAAGACATCTTCAAGGTGGACCACCTCGCCACTCGTGTGCGCCGGCACGCCGAGAACCTGGTGATCCTCGGCGACACGCCCCCCAGCCGCCGGATGACCGAACCGGTGACCATCACCGACGTGATGCGCAGCGCCGTCGCCGAGACCGAGCACTACACCCGCGTCAAGGTCGAGAACCTCCCGGCGACCAAGCGGATCGCGCTGGCCGGCCGTGCCGTCGCCGACGTCACCCACCTGCTCGCCGAACTCGTCGAGAACGCGACCAACTTCTCCCCGCCCTACACCCAGGTCGTCGTCAGCGCGTTGCACGTCGCCGAAGGCGTCGCTCTGCACGTCGAGGACCACGGCCTCGGCATCCCGGCGGAACAGCTCGCCCACGCCAACCACATCCTGGCCCATCCGCAGAAGCCCGACATGGCCGCCCTCGGCGCGGACCCGCGCCTCGGACACTTCGTGGTCGCCCGCCTCGCCCAGCGCCACCGGATCAGGGTCGAACTGCGCCCCTCGGTCTACGGCGGCACCCTCGCCATCGTGTTCCTGCCGGTCCACATGCTCGAGGAACTCGACTCCCCGGTCATGGACCAGCTCAGGGCCGCCGCCCAGGTCTCCGTCAACGCGATCAACGCCGGTACGGTCCCGCAGCCCGGGGCCGCCCCCTCCTTCGGATCCGCGACCTCCGCCCTTCCCGAACCGGCGCCGCGCACACAGCCGTTGGACGGGCCGCCCGGCCTCGTCGGAGTGCCGGGAGGACGCGACGAGCACGGCCTCGTCGCGGACGCCCGGGACATCGGCGGAGCTCCCGCCGCACCTCCGCGGGAGACGCACAGCCGAGTCCCGGACTACAGCGGATTCCCCACGTACGGAGGCGCAGGACTCGTCTCGCCGCACCAGCCGGACGGCACCGAGTCCCCCGGCGCGCATCAGCGGCCGGCGAGCCCCGAGCCTCCCCGAGCGGCCCCCGTTCCGCGCCAGGCGCCCACCGGCCGTCCCGTGGCCGGTCCACCGGCCCCGTCGATGCACACCGGCCGTCCCCCCGTGGCCGGTACACCCGTCCCGTCGACGCCCACCGGCCGTCCCACGACCGGTGCGCCCGTCCCGCCGGCGCCCACCGGCGGTCCCACGACCGGCGCGCCCGTCCCGTCGATGCCCACCGGCCGTCCCACGGTCGGTGCGCCCGTCCCGTCGACGCCCACCGCTTCCGAGAGCCCGTACGGAACGCCGGGCGGCGACAGGCCGAACCTCGGGCAACCCACAGCCCTGCCCCAGCGCACCCGCGGGTCCAGCCTTGCCGTACAACTGCGCCGTGAGGCGGCGGACGTCGGCAGCCGTCTCGACAACGAGGGCGGAGGGCCGCCCTCGCCCGAGGCGTCGGCCCGTATCATCGCCGCCATCCGACGCGGGATGGACCAGGCCACCGGAACCCACAGCGCACCACGCAACGACGGTGGACGGGCGAACTGACCGTGGGACCCAACGAACTGCGAAGGAATGCAATGACTGAAGTGGCCACCAGCAGGCAGCTGGACTGGGTCCTGGACGATCTCGTGGGCCGCATCCCGGAGATCCGCTGCGCCATCGTGCTGTCGGGAGACGGTCTCCTGATCGGGAAGTCGCATGATCTGGGCCGGGACGACGCGGAGCGACTTTCGGCACTGGCGTCCGGCATGCACAGTCTCGCCCGGGGCACGGCGCAGTACTTCCGTGGCGGCGCGGTCCAGCAGACCGTCATCCAGATGGAGCACGCATTCCTGTTCATCACCGCGGCCGGCCAGGGGGCGCGTCTGGCGGCCCTCGCCTCGCAGGAGGTCGATGCGGGCATGATGGCCTACGAGATGGGAACTCTGGTCAAGCAGGTCGGCGCCTATCTGAGTGCCGCCCCGCGCATTCCAGGCCACCACACCGTCGCACACAGCCAGGATGCCTGAGCCGCGCGAGCTCGACGGGGCGATTGCCGGACGTCACCTCCGGCCCTACACCATCACTGGTGGTCGTACTCGACACAACCACTATCACTTCACGCTGATCACTCTGGTGGTCACACGATCGCCCGACGTCGACCATCCTCATCTGACGCCGGAGGCGGCGCAGATCCTGGAACTGTGCCGCCACCGGGCGATAGCGATCGCGGAGATCGCCGCCCATCTGGATCTCCCCGTAAGCGTCGTCAAAGTCCTCTGCGGTGATCTCCTCGGAGACGAGAAGGTCATCGTGCAGGCGCCACCCTCACAGTCCGACAGACCGAGCGTGGAACTCATCGAAAGGGTTATCGATGGCATCCGCCAGCTCTGAACAGATCAACCTCCCCACGGCCGTGAAGATCCTCGTCGCGGGTGGGTTCGGTGTCGGCAAGACGACGATGGTGGGATCGGTGAGTGAGATCGCGCCGCTGGAGACGGAGGAACGACTCACCCAGGCCGGTCAGAACGTCGACAGTCTCGACGGCGTGGAAGGCAAGACGTCCACCACGGTCGCCATGGACTTCGGCCGCATCACCATCAGCCCGGAGCTGGTCCTGTACCTCTTCGGCACACCGGGCCAGGAACGCTTCTGGTTCATGTGGGACGAGATCGCCCACGGCACCCTGGGCGCGCTCGTCCTCGCGGACACCCGCCGCCTGGAGGCCTCCTTCGGCTCGATCGACTTCTTCGAGCAGCGCGGCATCCCCTTCGCGGTCGGTGTGAACTGCTTCAACGGAGAACGGGCCTGGACCACGGAGCAGGTCCGCTCCGCCCTCGACCTGGACCCTGTCGTTCCGGTGGTCCTGTGCGACGTCCGCACCCGCGAGTCCAGCAAGGAAGTCCTCCTCGCCGTTCTGGAAGCCGCGCACCGCCAGGCATCCCCGCAGTACTCCACGACGGCACCGTGACGGACCGGCAGAACCGGGGACCGGTGCATCACTTCGCGCGGGACCGGCGCAGCACTTCGCGAGTCCCGGTCTCATGGTCCCCGTCACCAACCAGGATCGACACAAAGCGGGCAGGGGCCTGCGAGCAGGCGGGTCACGAGCGCGTGCCGGCCTGCCCTGCCCGCCGGATCACCCCTGACCGGGATCGTCAGAGGTGACGTCCTCATAGCCGGCGTCGGGCCGCCGTCGGCGCAGCGGCGACGCCGTTCAGGCAGTGGTCGAGGAGGGCGTGCATGCGGACGGGGGAGAGGGACGGGTTCGCCGCGGCTCCCTCAGCGGTGCGGGGGGCGGTGAGAAGGGTTTCCAGGGTCTCCGGGGCCAGGCTCGGGTTGGCAGCCGCTGCCCGGCGCACCGCATCGTCGGGGTCTTCCACCGGGGGCTCGAGCAGCGTGGGATCGGCGGCCGCCAGGGCTCGTACGTCGGGGTCCGGATGGCCGATGAGGTGGGTCCGGCCGGTGCGGGGGAACGCTGCCAGGGTCAGCAAGTGGGGACGGTGGGCCGGGCGGGTGACGAAGACGTCCAGGAGGAGCCGGGGCGGCGCCAGCGGGTGGTGACAGGCGGAGCTCCGCGACGATCTCGTCCTTGGTGAGCCTGCCGTCCTCGCCTCCGTCCTGGGCGGTCAGGAGGGTGACGAGGATGCCGTCCGGCAGCGGTCGGACCTCGCGGGGCCAAGGCCGGGGGCCGCAGGCGAGGCACCCTCGGACGACCCCGGACGGGTCCGTTGCCAAGGGGGTGAGCCGTTCGGGGTCGATGTGCCGGTTGCGGGCGAGCGCACGGCGAATCTCCCTGGCCGGGTGACGGAGGGCTGCGTCGATGACGCCGTCGGGCAGGTCACGACCTTCACACATCAGCGGGCCGACCTCACCGGCAGCTCGATCCAGCAGACGTATCAGTACGTCGGAGGGCGCCGCCGCATTGAAGGCGATGGCGCGCAGCCACGCTGCACGCAGAGATTCGGACACCGCGTCATCCTGCCACCTCGCCACCCGAACGAGGCCGCCCGACGGCTGCCCCGGCGGCGCTCATGGGCGACTCCGTCCCCAGGGCGTCGGTCCATGTGGCGAGGGTCTCGGTCCCGGGCACGTGCGCTACCAGGCCGGCCGCGGATCTTGACGTTCGGTCGACAGGTCCGCGGGCACCTCGGTCTCCCGGTCCGTCCGCCACAGGTATCCCGGGCTCGGAGAGAACTCGTCCGTCAGCGGAGCCGGGGCGTGGAATCGCTGGACACGGGGGAGCGGTACCTCGACCAGTGCGCCGTCGTACACCATCCAGAGGCCGAAGCAGTCGTCCTCCTCGTCATGGATCAGCACCCGCACCTGCGCGGGGTCGGGCCACGGGAACGATTCCAGGTGCTTGAGCAGACCTGTGCGCGTCCACTGCCCGGAGAACTCGACTTGTACCGCGCGATCCAAGATCATCACGCCGAGGTGAGGCGGAGGTCTCCAGCCCAGCCGTCACAACGGACGCGACCGGTGGGGAACGCGAGCTCCAGGGCGATGCGCCCGGCGTTCGGTTCGTACTCCTCCCACACGGCGAGAACGCACTCCCCGACGTGATCTGCGAACGGTGTCCTCGCGTCGGCCGCTCCCACCGTGACGAGCCCCGAGTCGCCCATGTCGTAGCCGGTGTGCGGCTCCCCCACCTCGACGATCAGACACCAGTCGGATCCGGTCGTGATGTGCAGGGCTGCTCCCGCATCATCGATCAGCCACACATCGAGCGGGCCCGCGGGGTCGTCGCTGCCGTACAAGTGCCACGCCCCGACGACCCCTGCCAGCCGGCGCCCCACCAGGCTCTGCGCGCTCACCCCGGCGCCGTGCAACGGGCACGCGTTCGCGTTCGTGTTCTCGGACTCCATCGGTGGACCGTACTGCCGACCGATCTCCCAGTTCACAGCCTTGCGCGAGACAGGGCGCGCGAGCACGTCCAGGACCTGACGGTCCCCGGCCGGCGGGGCCGAGTCGTCGAGCTGGGCTGACCTCGTACGGCCCCTGGACCGTCAGCGGGATCTGGGTCGGCCGGGGGCCGGACAGGCAGGGGAGCCGGACCTTCCCGGCGCCTCTCCGCCGCATGGATCCTTTACCTCTTATACATGGAGCCTGCCCGGGGACTGGCGCCATGGAGCGGGGAGGGAGTGGGGAGCCGAGGGACGGCGGACGCGACGGCCGGGGCGGCCGGCCCGGTTCCTACGGGTGTGCGCCGGAGGTCACTTGAGGCCCAGCTTGGTGCACTTGGCGTCGAGTTCGGCGGAGCAGATGTCGGCGGCCGTGTAGATGCCTTCTTCGATGACGGTGGACTTGATGTTCGTCTTGTCGACGACCACCGGGTCGAGGAGGTTCGACGGGACGCCGTCGGTCACGCTCTTGGCGCGGAGCGGCACCTCCATCAGCAGATCGACCGCGAATGCGGCAGCCTTGGGGGCGAGCTCCAGCGGGCTCTTGTAGATGGTGAAGGTCTGGGTGCCGGCGATGATGCGCTGGATGCCGGCGATCTCGGCGTCCTGGCCGCCGACCGGGATGTTCTTGATGCCGGCGTTCTCGAGGGCGGTGATGATGCCGCCGGCCATGCCGTCGTTGGCCGAGTAGACCGCGTCGATCTTGTCCTTGCCGACCGAGGAGATCGCGGCGGACATCTTCTCGCCGGCGACCTTCGGGTCCCACTCGCCGGACGCCTCGTAGGCGATCTTGCCGACCTTGCCGTCGAGGGCGAGGTGGGCGCCCTCCTTGAACTGACCGGCGTTCGGGTCCTTCTCGTCACCGTTGATCATCACGATCTTTGCGGAGGCGGCCTTGTCGCCGAGGGCGGAGAGCAGAGCCTCGCCCTGGAGCTCGCCCACCTTGGTGTTGTCGTGGCTGACGTAGGCGTCCGCGCCGGCGATCGCACGGTCGTACGCGACGACCTTGACGCCCTTGCCCTGGGCTTCCTTGACCCAGCCGGCGGCCTTGGTCGCATCGACCGGGCAGAGTGCGATGACCCTCACGCCGTCGGCGACCAGCTGGTCGAACTGCTGCTTCTGCTTGACCACGTCCGAGACCGCGTTGTTGTACACGACCTCGCAATTGAGGCAGGCGCCCTTGACGGCCTCCTCGAACTGCGGTCTGTCCAGCGCCTCGTACCGCGCGGTCTTGTTCTCCGGAAGGAGGAGGCCGATCTTGGTCGAGCTGCCCTTGCCACCGCTGTCGCCGCTGTTGCCATCGGCCTGACCACAGGCGGCGAGCGAGAGGGCCATCGACACCGCGGCCGTGGCTATGACGGCGTGACGCGTCACTGCGTTCATGTGGGGTTGCCTCCCTGACGAGGCCGCGACGTTGCGGCCGAGGTGGCACGAAGTCAACTCGGCCGCCACATTGTCGTCAAGAAGTAAACGTTTAACGAGATCGCAACGGTCTCTACCGTTATGTAGGTGAAGAAAGGGATGCGCGCGCTGCGCCGCCCGCTGCCCGACAGGGGCTCGCGGCCCGGGCGGCGCAGGAGGAGAGTGACCTTCCGAGAGCTGCGCAGGACGCGCTCGCCGCCGTTCTGGCCGGATGATCTGCCCATCCGACTTGCCGCGGCCCACCCATCGTCCCACTCGTCCGCGCGAACACGAGCAGCAGGTCCCGCCCAGGTCAGACAGTCAGGGTCGTTGCCTTCAGATCTTCTGGTCGGATGGTGTCGAGGAGGGCCGTGTGGGCGATCCTTGGTCCGTGAGCGCGGATTATCGGGTGGTTCTTGGGGACGCCGAGCGGGATCAGTGGCGGTATGTGCCATTTCATTCCATTGGACCGCTGGAGTTTGGAATGAGTCGGGAGAGCGCCGTCGCCACCATGGTGGAGCAGGGCTTCACCGCGAAACAGGACAACATGGGCGGTTGGCAGTCGACAGGCCGTACGGAGTGGCGAGTCGAGTTCTCCAAGTCGCAGCGGGGCTGGAGTCAGCCGGCGGTGAAGTCCTACTTCGTCGACGGCGCGGGAATGACGTGTGCGCTGGTGGACGGACGAGTCGGTCCACAGGTCACCTATGAGGGGATCCGTGTGATCGGCCGGGTTCCGTCGGAGCTCCTCGAGGACATGGAGGCGTACGCGGACCGGCACGACGTGGGGCTCCGGTCCACGGGAGGCGGCGAACTGGTCGTCGAGGGCTTCGAGATCGAACTGGGCGCACAGCGTGCCGGCGACGCTGCGGTGACCTGGGCGATCTTCTGCAATCCCGGGGAGCTTGCGGGCACGCCTTCGGAAGTTGCCCCAGCGGAAGTCTGGCACCACTGGTAGGGGTGGCCTGGTCCAAACTCAGCCTGCTCGGTCGTTCTCGGTCACCTCGTCGACCAGATGAAGATGCTCACGATCTGGCAGGCGGCGGGGTACGTGGACGACGGCGGTCCTGCTGTAGCGGGTGGCCAGAGCGCTCCGCTGTTGGAGCGCATCCCGTACCCATCCCACCGGAGCCCCGCGGCCCCGTCCTCGAAGCCGTCGGTGGTCTCCTGCATGATGATCGGATGCCGAACATCGAAGCACACTCCGCTCTTCTCGATCACCTTCGCATGACGCTGCCAGATCGCGTCATCGATGAGGTCCTGGGCATCGACGGGCCCATCGAGGAGCGCGTGCCTGGATTTCGGGTATTCCGGGTTCATCCTGCCCATTCTGGTGATTGGTGGCTGTATGTGACTTCAGGTTGTTGGGAGGCGACTCAGAACGACGGTCACGGTGTGGAGTTCTTTCTCGCGGCGCCGCGCGACGAGTGGCTCAACGTGGAGAGCATCACCATGAACGCGTACTACCACTGCGGGCCGGCCCACCAACGACTCGATGTCGGGCACACCGTTCCGATCGGCAGGCCATGGCTCGACGACTCGGAATGCGACCACTACTTGGTGAGCCTTCCCTACCCCTTCGGCCCGGAGTTCGAGATCTGCGAGTGGAACGGAGGAGCTCACGCCCAGATCCTGTGGCTGCTGCCGATCACCGAAGCCGAGAAGGACTTCCGTCGGGAGAACGGCCTGGAGGCACTTGAGGCTCGATTCGAGGAGCACGAGATCGACCCGGCCGATCCGAAGCGAGCCTCCGTGGCCTGACCTGGAGCCGAGGACGTCGCAGAAGGCGACGGAGCTTGGTCAGGTCATCAGAAGCCCCGGCCGATCGCTTCGCCACTTGCCCTCGGCCAGCCGTTCCTGCACCGCCGCGAAGCGTTCCCGGGGGCGAGCGACCAGGCGCCGCGGGCGGCCCAGGCAGTCGTGCGTCCCGTCCGGAGGGCTGAGCGGCTCGGTCGTACCGATGGCCGCAGTCGTCGCGAACGCCGAACGGATGCATTCGTGGTGCGAGCCAACGGTCTTCTCCACGGCCTCGGCAAGGTGCCGCCACAGGTGCCGGCCGTCTGCAACCTGCACGGCTTGCGGAGGCCCGCTTCTGGCGCCCTCGGCGTGAGCGCCGGCACGATCCCGGCAGATGATCTCCACCTCCGGGTGCCCGGCGAGCCAGGCGGCCAAGGGCTCGGCGTCCCGGCCCGGCAGCACGTCGACGGGGTGGCGGACCTCCAGGTCCACCAGCACGGTCGCGTACGAGTCGCCCTTGCGTCACGCGAAGCCGTCGACGCCCAGCACCCGCACCGGGCCCTCGCGCCGGTCAGGCATGGCACGAAGCAGGTGGAGCAGGGTGTCCTTGGCGACGCGGATGCCCATGAGCGCGGCCAGGCGGGGCGCGGGGTCGGCCGACGAGCGCGCAGGCTATGGACAGCAGCCGCCCGCAGCAGCGGGGTCTTGCGGGCGTGCGGCGTGGCGAGCCCTTCGATCCGCTCGACGAAGGTCGCCGCTGCAGAGATGTCGGCGTACACGTGAACGTGCCCAGTCACATACGGATGAACGTGCCCACTTCCAGACGTACCGAGGACGGATCGCGGGCAGTCTGCTGCCGGCCTGTGAAGGGTGGCGGGGGGCGGCTGACCGTGGTCTCGGACCCGCAACGATGGATGGAGCTTCGACGCTTCCGCGGGCTGTTCGAGTCCGGGGCGATGAGCCTGTCGGAGATCGCGAAGGAGACCTGCCTCAACCGCCGCACCGTCCGCAAGTACCCGTCCTCTGAAGGCCAGGTCGCCCCGCCTCGTCGGGCCGCCCTAGGACACGGCCGTCGCCGGAAGGTGGATGAGGTCGCGCCCCTGATCGACGCGATGCTGCGGTCCCAACGCGGCCTTGCTGGGACCGCCCGGGGTCGGCAAGACCCACCTCGCGGTCGCTCTCTCGGTCGCCGCCTGCCGGGCCGGGTTCTTTGCACCACTGCCATGTGGATTCCATCAACGGTCCGAGCTACCGGCGGAAGAACCGGCTCGCCGCCATCGAGCGTGACACCAAAGTCGCTTGATCAATCGCCCAGGCCGGGCACTCAGGCCGCCGCCCACGGCTCAGCACGCCAGCCCGGCAGTTCCTTGTCCAGCCATTCCTCGACGGTCCGCCGCCAAGGGTCGGTGGAGTCGCTGTCGACGACATCGGCCCAGGTGTCTTCAGCGACGTCGGGATCGACTACGAGGCTGTCGAGGTAGCCGTCGAAGTCGTCAGCGACTTTGGTGAAGACCCCCTTCGGCAGGTACCCCGGGTGAGGGATGCCGTGCACGAAGGCATGGAGCTGGCCATGAGTGGCCGGGCTCAGGTCCAGGAACAGGGTGTCGCTCCCGCCGTTGCGCGCGATCGGGAGAAGACCGGCCAGTGAGACCTTGTGGGTGAGCCACCCATCACGGCTGCGGCGGTACTCGCCCAGAAGGGTGCCCCAGCCGTATTCACCGTCGTCGTCACGGCCGAGCTGATAGAGATCGTCGAAACTCTGCAACGGCTCCGGGTCGCACGCCGACAATCTGACCGAGTACGTGAGGTTCTCCCCGCCCGCCGCCTCCAGGAACGAGCGATAGGAAGGGGGCAGTGGTAGCCCGATCTCCCGTTCGAGGCGCTCAACTTCGCCAACCTCGAACGGCTTGAACGGCCCCACGACCAGACGGCCTCGATACCAGCACGACAACTCTTCAGACACGATCAGATCGTCGCACTCCATGGCATCCCGAAATCCTCCAGGTCCCCGCGTTACTGAACGTCGAGCTGAGACGACTCCGAACCTCGTTAAGAAACGACCAGTTAGAGGTCGTTTTCACCCGCAATGCCTGCTTATCAGCCAGTTCTTGAGGCGTTGGACGGTGGTGCGGGTGAGGCCGTGGAAATCGTCGGTATCTGC
>NZ_JBVHZJ010000066.1:0-47084 GCF_055574655.1 Streptomyces sp. NPDC029956
GATCCAAAGCCCTACGTCTGGACCAAGACCGCAGACGAGATCCTGGAACGCCTCGCCTCTTATCTGAACAGAATTCCTGACTCAGAAGACTAGGGCACCTCGGCCTTGTCGGCGAGGTGCCCGCCGACGAAGCACAGCCGGTACACCGGCACGGCGGCCAGCATCGTCGAGCGGTAGTACCGGCACTCGTCCATCCCGGGCGGCTCCGGCGGAGCCACCTGCGGGGGGCCGTCCAGCGGATGCTCCGGCCAGTCGTCGACGGTCTCGTCGAGCTGCGCGGGCGTCTGACCGATCCGGATCCTCGCGTAGTCGTCCGGCTCCAGGTACGACTGGGCCTGCGTCCAGGCGGCGACCCCCAGCATCAGCGCGCCGAGCGCGGCGAGGAGCGCGAGCGGGATCCAGATCGCCCGCGCCAGACCCTTGCGGACCTCACGGCGCGCCAGGTCCAGTTCCCTGGCCGAGGTGGGGGCGGCGGGCAGCGGCGCGGGGGCCCTGCGGGGCAGCACGGCGGCCAGGGCGAAGCCGCCGTCCTCGGTGGCGCGGTGGGCGAGGGTGCCCCCGGCGAGGCGGACGCGCTCACCGAGGCCGACGAGACCGGTGCCACCGGAGCCGGACCCGTGGGAGGGCCCGCCCGTGCCGGGACCGCTGACCACCTCGACCCGTACCGTCGCCGCCTCGTCGCCCTCCGGGGTGACGGCGATCGAGACCGCCGCGCCGGGCGCGTGTTTGGCCGCGTTGGTGAGACCCTCCTGCACGACCCGGTGCAGGGCGAGCCCCGACATCCCCGGCAGCGTGGGCACCGGAGTCGTGGCCAGCGTGACGGTGAGCCCCGACGCGCGGGCGCGGGCCGCCAGTTCCTCGACCGTCTCGCCTGCCGGGCTCGTCGGCGCCGTGTCGTCCTCCTCGCGCAGCACCCCGATGATGTCGCGCAGCCGCGCCGTCGCGTCCGCCGCCGCGCGCCGCAGCTCGCCCACCGCCCGCTGCTGGTCGGGTCCGAGGTCCGGGGAGACCTCCAGGGCGCCCGCGCGGATCGCGATCAGGGCCAGGTCGTGGCCGAGCGAGTCGTGCATGTCGCCCGCGATCCGGGACCTCTCCCGCAGCCGCTCCCGGTCGGCGACCGCCGCCTGCTCGCGCTCCATCCGGTCGGCCAGCTGCCAGCCGCTCTGCACGAGACGGTCGTACTGGCGCACGTACCGGCCGATCAGCCAGGGCGCCACGACGGCGAGGGCGAGCGCGAGCAGCAGCGTGAACCACTGGCCGAGCGAGGTACGGGTGACCCAGGTGAGGGCGAGACCCGTGGCCGCGATCGCGCCGAACAGCCAGAGCGCCGCCCGGGTGTGCTCCTGGCGCCTCCCCGCGAGGTAGCCGAAGGCGACCAGGGCCAGGCTGTACGAGGGGGTGAACAGCTCCAGGGTGGCCGGCAGGCTGGCCGCGACCGTGGCCGCGAGCGACACCAGCGGCCACCTCCGGCTGACCGCGACACAGCCCGCGAGGACCACCACGCCCACGGCGACCCGGGTCCAGCTGCCGCCGTCGTTCGGGTCCGACTTCAGCAGGACGGGCACACAGAGCAGCAGCCACAGGAGGAGGTCGAAGAGCCGCTCGCGGACGGGGTCGCGCGGTCCCTCACGCATCGGTGACCAGGCCCGCCTCGTACGCGAGGACCGCGAGCTGCACCCGGTTGCGCAGGCCGAGACGGCCGAGGACGGCGCTCACGTGGGCCTTGACGGTGCCCTCGACGACGTACATGCGGTCCGCGATCTCCTGGTTGGAGAGCCCGGCGCCGAGCAGGGCGACGACCTCCCGCTCCCGGCCGGTGAGCCGGTCGAGGCGGGCGCGCGCCGCGGCCGCGCGGGTGAGGCGCTCGCCGCCGAGGGTGTCGATGACCCGGCGGGCGACGGTGGGGGAGAGGGCGGCGCCGCCGCCGGCCACGGCCCTGACCCCGGCGATCAGTTCGCGCGGGTCCCCCGACTTGAGCAGGAAGCCGCTGACGCCGCTGCCGAGGGCGCGCGCGATGTACGCGTCCTCGGAGAAGGTGGTGAGCATGACGACGGCCGCGTCCGGGACGGCCCCGCGCAGCTCCTCGGCCGCGCCGAGTCCGTCCAGCCGGGGCATCCGGATGTCCAGGAGGACGACGTCGGGGCGGTGCTCGCGGGCGAGTGCGACGGCCTCGTGGCCGTCGCCGGCCTCGGCGACCACCTCGATCCCGGGGTCGGTGGCGAGGATGGCCCGCACCCCGGCCCTGATCATCGTCTCGTCGTCGGCCAGCAGCACCTTGATCATGGGTCCCAGGGTACGGAGGGCCTGTTGCGGGCCCCGGGACGCACGGACGCCCGGAGGGAAGATCCCTCCGGGCGTCCGGCACTTGTGACTCGGGGTTACCCACTCACCCCCTGACCCGCTCGCGGGCCTACGGGAAGGTGAGCTTGAAGCTGTTGATGTAGCCGGTGTCGATCGAGGCCTTGTCCTGGACGCGGAGCTTCCAGGCGCCGTTGGCGACCTCGGAGGAGGCGTTCACGGTGAAGGTCTGGACGATGTTGTCGGCGCTGCCGCCCGACCGGTTGGACAGGCTGTAGACCGAGCCGTCCGGGGCGACGAGGTCGACGACGAGGTCACCGCGGTAGGTGTGGACGATGTTCACGTCCACCTTGAGGGTGGAGGGCGCGTTGCCCGTGACACCCGTGACGTTGACCGTCGAGGTCACCGCGGCGCCGTTGTCCGGGATGGACACGTCGGCGGTGTTCTCGAATACCTTGCCCGGCTGCGGCTCGCCGCCGCCGGGGCGGGTGCCGACGTTGATGGCCGCCCAGGCGTGCTGGACCGCGAGCGTCTCGGGGCTGTTGGCGCCGTACAGCTCGGTGGCCACCGCGACGGTGCCCGTGCGGGCCGCGGCGTAGTTGGTGTTCGAGCTGAACTTGGTGGTGAGCGCCTTGAACCAGATCAGCGAGGCCTTGTCACGGCCGATGCCGGTGACGGGCAGGCCGTCGGAGGTCGGCGAGTCGTAGTTCACGCCGTTGACGGTCTTGGCGCCGCTGCCCTCGGAGAGCAGGTAGTACCAGTGGTTCGCCGGGCCCGAGGAGTAGTGGACGTCGATGCCGCCGAGGCCCGAGTACCACGCGTCCTTGGACGAGCCGTCCTTGCTCGGCTTGTCCATGTAGCGCAGCGGGGTGCCGTTGCCGCGGATGTCGATCTTCTCGCCGACCAGGTAGTCGCCCGGGTCGTTGGCGTTGTTCGCGTAGAACTCGACGGCCGCCGCGAAGATGTCCGAGGTGGCCTCGTTGAGGCCGCCGGACTCGCCGCTGTAGACCAGGCCGGCGGTGTTGGAGGTGACGCCGTGCGTCATCTCGTGCGCGGCCACGTCGATGGAGGTGAGCGGCTTGGTGTTGCCCGCGCCGTCGCCGTACGTCATGCAGAAGCAGGAGTCCGACCAGAAGGCGTTGACGTAGGCGTTGCCGTAGTGGACCCGGGAGTACGCGCCGACGCCGTCACCGCGGATGCCGCTGCGGCCGTGGACGTTCTTGTAGTAGTCCCAGGTGAGCGCGGCGCCGTAGTGCGCGTCGGCGCCTGCCGTCTCCTTGTTCTGCGGCGTGCCGTTGCCCCACACGTCGGTGGTGTTGCTGAACAGCGTCCCGGTACCGGACGTACCGCCGTTGAGGTTGTACGTCTTGTGGTTGCCGCGGCCGGTGTCGGTCAGCGTGTACGAGGGCGCGGTGCCGAGCGTCACCTGGCCGCTGTACTGCGTGTTGCCGGTGCCGGTCTCGATGGCCTGCCACTCGAAGAGCTTCGCACCGGTCTTCGCGTCGGTGACGACGTGCAGCTCGTTCGGGGTGCCGTCGTGCTGGAGGCCGCCGACGACGGTCTCGTACGCGAGGACGGGGCTGCCGTTGGCGGCCCAGACGACCTTGCGCGGGGCGCGGTCGGCCTTGGCCTTGTCCGAGCCGTCCGCCTGGGCGAGGCCGACGGCCTGCTTCTCGGCGGCGGCCGGGGCCACGGTGGCGGAGGTGGGGATGTTCTTGAGCTCCGCGCGGGTGGACTTGGTGACACCGGTGGTGGCGCCGGCCTTGGTCTCGGCGACGATCAGGTCGCCGCCCAGGACGGGCAGTCCGGCGTAGGTGCGCTCGTAGCGCGTGTGGGTCGTGCCGTCGCGGTCCTGCACGACGTCACGGACGACCAGCTTCTCCTGGGCGCCGAGGCCGAGTTCCTTGGCCGTGGCGGCCTTGTCGGCGTCGGCCGCCTTGATGAGCGCGGTGCGCTCGGCGGGGGTGAGGTCGGCCGGGAGCTTGCCGGGGTTCGCCGAGGTGCCCTGCTGGGCCTTCGGGGCGATGCTCCAGGGGGCGTCCGCCGCGGTGGCGGCGCCCGTCTGGACGCTCACGGCGAGCATGGCGGCGGCAGCGATCAGAGCGCCGGTCGCGGTGGCGCGACGGCTGGGCGTGGATCTCACGCAGACTCCTTCTTGCGAGGGGGGTACCGGCGGACTGGGTCGGCCCATCCGGGCGGAGCAAGCAGAGCTGTGGAGCACGTTCGGGTGAAGCAGCGAACTCTGGTGCGAAGAGCCGGGGAGAGAGTGACAGGAATGACGAGGACCTGTCAGGAGTGCGTCGGCAAGTTGGCCGGAAATCGTTCGCTGCTCGTAAGGCCGTGTTCGTTAAGCGGACGTTTCATCGATCAAGGACGCGATGCCGTCCAATGTTCGCCCGAGCCCGAATTCGAAGAGCGTCCGCAGATCGAGACCGAACCCGCCGCCGCTTGTCACCAAGGCCAACTCCGGGTAGGAGCCAGCCGATTGGATCGCGTCGAATCGTGGCTCGTTCTGTTCCATCCACTCGCCGTCGGAGATGCCCGAATCCTGTCGGGCCTGCTCCTCCAGATCGTCCGCCATCGACATGCCCTGGACGTAGGCGAAGAGCACCAGATGGGTGTGGAGCTTCTGCGTGCGGGTGAGCGGTGTGCCCCGCATCGCCCGCAGCACCCACTCCGTGTACGCCATCGCGTTCGGCGTCGCCACGGGCCGCGTGTACGAGGCCATCGCGTGCGCCAGCCACGGATGCCGGGCGTACACGTCACGCAGCCAGCGCGCACCCTGCTCCAGACCCGTCCGCCAGTGCGCCGGCACCGGACCGAGCGGCACCTCGCCACAGGCCGCGTCCGTCATCAGCCGGATCAGCTCCGGCTTCCCCGGGACGTGGCGGTACAGGGCCATCGTCGAGACGCCGAGCACCGTCGCCACCCTGCGCATCGTCAGGGCGTGCAGCCCTTCCGCGTCGGCGAGCCCGAGGGCCGCGGTGACGATCTCCCCGCGGGCGAGGGGAGCGGTCGTCCGGTCCCCGCCCCGGGAGTCCTTCACCGGCGGCACGACCACCGTGCCCACCCCCGCCACCGGCCGGACCAGGCCCTCCTGACGCAGCACCGCGAGCGCCTTCGTGGCCGTCGCCATGGCCACGCCCCATTCGCGGGTGATCGCCCGCGTCGACGGAAGCCGGTCCCCCGGACCCAACTCGCCCACCTGCACACGGCGACGGAGCTCGGCGGCGATCGCGAGGTAGGGCGGTTGCGTCGTCATGACGGGAGCGTACTAGTGCACCGGAAGCGGCGTACACGCCCCTGAACTGCCGCCCCCTTCCCGCGAGTCCAGGTGCACTAGGGCGGGAGTGGCGACGTACGCACACCGCTGCTTCCCTCCTCCCCATGACACTCACCGCACAGCCGGAGCCCGCCACCGGGCCCGGCCCCGCCCGCGCCGGCCGCCGTGAATGGACGGCCCTCGGCGTCCTCATGCTGCCGCTGCTCCTCGTCTCCATGGACGTGTCCGTCCTCTACTTCGCCATTCCCTCCATCAGCGCCGACCTGCGGCCGGGAGCCAACGAACAGCTCTGGATCCTCGACATCTACGGCTTCGTCCTCGCCGGGCTCCTCGTCACCATGGGCGCGCTCGGGGACCGCGTCGGGCGCCGCAAGGTCCTGCTCGGCGGTGCGGCGCTGTTCGGTGCCGCCTCCGTGGCCGCGGCCCACGCGCAGAGCCCCGGCGCCCTGATCGGCGCCCGCGCGCTGCTCGGCGTCGCCGGGGCCTGCCTCATGCCCGCCACGCTCGCCCTGATCCGGGTGCTGTTCTCCGACCCGGCGCAGCGCGCGAAGGCCGTCACCCTCTGGACCTCGGTGATGGCGAGCGGCATCGCCCTCGGGCCCGTCGTCAGCGGCGCGCTCGTCGAGCACTTCTGGTGGGGCTCCGTCTTCCTCGTCAACCTGCCGGCCATGGCCCTGCTCCTCGTCCTGGGGCCGTTGCTGCTGCCCGAGTCCAAGGGAGACGTCACCGGACGGTTCGACGTCCTCAGTGCCGCCCTCTCGCTCGGCGCGCTGCTGCCGCTCATCCACGGCATCAAGGAGCTGGCCGAGGACGGCTGGGCGCCGCTTCCCGCGGGCGGCGCGGCCGTGGGGCTGCTCGTCGGACTGGTCTTCGTCCGCCGGCAGGCACGGCTCGTCCACCCCATGGTCGACCTCGCCCTGCTGCGGAACCGGGCCTACGGCGGCTCCGTCCTCGCCAACCTGCTCGCGATGGCGGCGACGGTCGGCTTCGCCGTCTTCCTCACCCAGTACCTGCAGTCCGTCCTGGGCCAGAGCCCGTTCGAGGCGGCGCTCTGGAGCCTGGTGCCGACCGCGGGCGTGCTGGCCGCCGCGCCCACCGCCGCGGCGCTGGCCCGGAGGACGGACCGGGCGTACGTGATGGCCGGCGGGTTCCTCGTCGCCGCCGCCGGCTTCGTCTGGCTGGCGGGCATCGACCGCGCCACGCCCCTGTGGGTCGTCATCGTGGCCAGTGCCGTCTATGCCGGTGGGCTGGTCTCCGCGATGACCCTCGCCAACGAGCTCGCGCTCGGCGCCGCACCGCCCGAGCGGGCCGGCTCGGCCGCCGCCGTGCTCGAATCGGGAGCCGAGCTCGGGGGAGCGCTCGGCATGGCGCTCCTGGGCGCCCTGGGAGCGGCGGTCTACACCGGCGCGATGCCCGCGGACACGCCGGCCGCAGCCCGCGAGACCCTGGGCGGTGCGCTGACGGCCGGGCCCGAGGTGATCGAAGCGGCCCGCACGGCGTTCGTGGAGGCGATGGGGGCGGTGGCCGTGGGGGCGTCGGCACTGATGGCGGCGTCGGCGGTGCTGTCGCTCGTGCTGCTGCGACGCGTGCGGGCCTGACACCCGTGGGTGGTGCCGTGGGGGCCGTTCCGGGGGCCGCATTCGGGACTCATGATTTACGGCGCATCGGGAGCAGTTCTTGCTGAACGCTCTGGTCGCGCCACAAATCACGTCACGTTTTACGTCCCGAACGCGACCCCCTCCACGTCCCCCACTGCGTAGAGCGGTCGGCTAGCCCACCAGACTCTCCCGCCAGGCCTGGTGCAGACCGGCGTAGTGGCCCTCGTCGGTGACCAGGTCCGACGGCGCACCGTCCTCCACGATCCGGCCCGCCTCCATCACCAGGACCCGGTCCGCCACCTCGACCGTGGACAGGCGATGGGCGATGACGACCGCCGTACGACCCGCCAGGACCGTGTCCATGGCCTGCTGCACCGCCCGTTCGCCCGGGACGTCCAGCGAGCTGGTGGCCTCGTCCAGGATCAGGACCGCCGGGTCCGCGAGCAGGGCCCTCGCGAAGGCGACCAGCTGGCGCTGGCCCGCCGAGATGCGGCCGCCCCGTTTGCGCACGTCCGTGTCGTAGCCGTCCGGGAGGCCCTTGATGAAGTCGTGGGCCCCGATCGCACGGGCCGCGTCCTCGATCTGCTCGCGGGTCGCGTCCGGCCGGCCGATCGCGATGTTCTCGGCGACCGTTCCCGAGAACAGGAACGCTTCCTGGGTGACCATGACGATGCCCCGGCGGAGGTCCGGGGTGGTCAGGTCGCGGAGGTCCACGCCGTCCAGGCGCACCACGCCGTCCGTGGGGTCGTAGAAGCGGGCCAGGAGCTTCGCCAGGGTGGACTTGCCCGCGCCCGTCGCCCCGACCACCGCGACCGTCTGGCCGGCGGGGATGGTCAGGTCGAAGACGGGGAGTACCTCGCCGCCCGTGCGGTAGGCGAAGCGGACCTTGTCGAAGGTGACCTCGCGCCCCGGGGAGCCCGTGCGGGCGGGCAGGGTGACGGGGGTCGTCGTCTCCGGGACTCCGGGCTCCTGGGCGAGGAGGCCCGCGATCTTGGCCAGGGACGCGGCCGCCGACTCGTACGAGTTGAGGAACATGCCCAGCCGGTCGATCGGGTCGTACAGGCGCCGCATGTACAGGACCGCCGCCGCGAGGACGCCCAGTTCGAGGGAGCCGGAGGCGACCCGGTAGGCGCCCCAGAGACACATGCCGGCGACCGCCGTGTTCGCGACGAGCCGGGACCCCACGACGTAGCGGGCCATCTCGAGGAGCGCGTCGCCGTTGCTCCGCTCGTGCCGGTGGTTGAGCGCCGCGAACTCGGCGTCGTTGACCTGCTCGCGGCGGAACGCCCGGACCGGACGGATGCCGTTCATCGTCTCCGCGAACTTCACGATGACACCCGCGATGGCCGTGGACCGCTCGGCGTACACCGCCCCGACCCGGCGCCGGTAAATGCGTACGAGGAACGTGAGGGGCAGGAAGGACGCCACCGCCACCGCGCCGATGCCCAGGTCGAGGTAGAGGAGGATCGCCGAGATCGAGACGAAGGAGAGGACGACGCCGATCAGTTCCTGCAGGCCCTCCGAGAGGAGCTCGCGGAGGGATTCGACGTCGGTGGTGGAGCGGGAGATGAGCCGGCCCGAGGTGTACCGCTCGTGGAAGTCGACGCTCAGGATCTGCGCGTGCCGGAAGATGCGGCCGCGCAGATCGAGGAGGACGTCCTGGTTGACGCGGGCCGCGCCGCGGACGAAGACGTACTGGAGGGCGCCCGAGAGCGCCGCGCAGAGCAGGTAGCCGAGGGCCACCGCGAGGACGGGGCCGTGGTCGCCGGCGCGGAAGGCGGGGACGCCCTCGTCGATGGCGTACGCGACGAGGAGGGGGCCGGCCTGGACCGCGCCCTCCTTGACGAGGAGCACCAGGGCGGCGACCGCGACCCGTACGCGGTGGGCCGAGAGGAGCGAGCGGAGCAGGGTGCCCGTCGCTCCGGGGGGTGCCGGAAGGTCGTCGCGGTCGAAGGGGTCGCCGGACTGCTGTGCAGCCGGTGCAGCCGGTGCCTTCTGAGAGGTCGGTGCTTTCTGCGCCTTCCGAGCCGCCGGTTCCGCCGGGGCTGTCTGTTCGGTCTGTTCCGTCTGTTCCGTCATCGGGGTCCGCCCTCGCCTTCGCCGGACATCAGCCAGGCGTACTCCTCGCTGCTCCGCAGCAGTTCGTGATGGGTGCCCACGGCCGTGATCCGGCCCCGGGAGAGCAGCGCCACCCGGTCGGCCAGCATCACCGTCGACGGGCGGTGCGCCACCACGAGTGCCGTGGTGTCCCGCAGGACCTCCCGCAGGGCCGCCTCCACGCGGGCCTCCGTGTGGACGTCGAGTGCGGACAGGGGGTCGTCCAGGACCAGGAAGCGGGGGCGGCCGACGACCGCTCTCGCGAGGGCGAGCCGCTGACGCTGTCCGCCGGACAGACTCAGGCCCTGCTCACCGACCTGGGTCCCGGCGCCCTCGGGCAGCCGCTCGACGAAGCCGTCGGCCTGCGCCACGCCGAGGGCGCGGCGCAGCTCCGGCTCGCCCGCCGCTCCGCCCGCGCCCATCAGGACGTTCTCGCCGACGCTTGCGGAGAAGAGGGTCGGCTCCTCGAACGCCATCGACACCAGGGACCGCAGCCGGTCCCGCTCCATCAGGGCGATGTCCTCGCCGTCCAGGAGGATGCGGCCGCCCGACGCCTCGTGCAGCCTGGGTACGAGGGCGGTGAGCGTGGTCTTGCCGGAGCC
Source organism: Streptomyces sp. NPDC029956 (assembly GCF_055574655.1). Classification (NCBI taxonomy): domain Bacteria; kingdom Bacillati; phylum Actinomycetota; class Actinomycetes; order Kitasatosporales; family Streptomycetaceae; genus Streptomyces; species Streptomyces sp. NPDC029956. The sequence continues at coordinate 9,879 of NZ_JBVHZJ010000066.1, forward strand.
GGTGCCGCCGACCAGGGCCAGGGTCTCGCCGGGGCGGATGTGCAGGTCGATGCCGTCCAGGACGGGCGGGGAGCCGGCCGGGGCGTCCGGGTAGCGGAACGACACGCCCTCGAACCGCACCCCGCCGGGGCCGTCGGCCGTCGTGCCCCTGGTACCGGGGGCGGCCGGGGCGGTGTCGGGTTCCTCCTCGGCGTCCATGACCTCGAAGTACCGTTCCGTCGCGGTCGCCGCCTCCTGGCTCATCGCCAGCAGGAAGCCGATCGACTCCACCGGCCAGCGCAGGGCCAGGGCCGTCGACAGGAACGCGACGAGCGTGCCCGCCGACAGGCCCCCGTCCGCCACCTGGATCGTGCCGAGGACGAGGGCCGCGCCGATGGCCAGCTCCGGCACGAAGGTGATGACCGCCCAGATCATCGCGAGCAGCCGGGCCTTGACGAGCTCGGTGCCGCGCAGCCGGCCGGAGAGCTCCCGGAATGCCGTCGCCTGGCTGCGGTGGCGGCCGAAGCCCTTGACGATGCGGATGCCGAGGACGCTCTCCTCGACGACCGTCGTCAGATCGCCCACCTGGTCCTGGGCGCGCCGGGCGACCACCCCGTACCGGCCCTCGAAGACCGAGCAGACGATGACGAGGGGGATGACCGGCGTGAGGAGGACGAGTCCGAGGGACCAGTCCTGGGCGAGCAGCAGCACATAACCCGCGATGATCGTGACGCCGTTGACCAGCAGGAACGTCAGCGGGAAGGCCAGGAACATCCGGACCAGCATGAGGTCGGTCGTGCCGCGGGAGAGGAGCTGGCCCGAGGCCCACCGGTCGTGGAAGGAGATCGGGAGCCGCTGGAGCCTGCCGTACAGATCGGCCCGCATCCGCGCTTCCACCCCGGACAGGGGCCGGGCGACCAGCCACCGCCGGTACCCGAAGAGCACCGCCTCGGCGATGCCGAGCAGCAGGAGGTAGAGCGCCCCCAGCCACACGCCGCCCGGGTCCCGGTCCGCGACCGGCCCGTCGACCAGCCACTTGAGCACGAGCGGGATGACGAGCGACAGACAGGACGCGACGATCGCGACGATCGCGGCCGTGAGCAACCGCGCTCGCACCGGCCGCACGTACGGCCGGAGACGCAGCAGCGTCCGCACCGAGGAGCGGTCGTGGTCGTCGTGCTCGTCGCGGGAGGCGCGGGAGGCGCGGGAAGAGGGGGGTGCGGGGGAGTCGGGGGCGGGGGGCTCTGGGGCGGCAGGTTTCTCGGGCATCAGGTCCGACCATACGGTTCACCACTGACACGTCTCATCCTGTTTTCCGGCCTTGCGGGGGCACGCCCGGCGAGCTCCGGACGTGCACCCGCCCGACGCGCTCCGGGCCGGTGGCGTGCCGGGCCTGCGGGGCGGCCCCGAGTCGTACCGGCCATCAGCCGATCGGTTGATGGGCATGACGAGCGAGATGGCCGATACCCGTGCCGCGCCCCGGCCGACAGCCTTGGGGCATGACAGCGATCGAGGTGCAGGGACTGCACAAGGCGTACGGCGGCCGGAAGGTCGTCGACGGGGTCTCCTTCGAGGTCGGCGAGGGCGAGATCTTCGGGATCCTCGGGCCCAACGGCGCCGGCAAGACGACCACGGTGGAGTGTGTCGCGGGGCTGCGGACCCCCGACGAGGGGCGGGTGCGGGTCTGCGGCTACGACCCCACGACCCAGCGCTCCGAGCTCACCCGGGTCCTCGGGGTCCAGCTCCAGGAGAGCGAGCTCCAGCCCAAGCTGACCGTCCGTGAGGCGCTCGACCTGTACGCCTCCTTCTACGAGCGGCCCGCCGACCCGCACGCGCTCGCCGAGCGGCTCGGGCTGCTGCCCCGGCTGGGGACCCGGTTCGGGAAGCTGTCGGGCGGACAGAAGCAGCGGGTCTTCATCGCCCTCGCGCTCCTCGGAGATCCCCGGGTCGTGGTCCTCGACGAGCTCACCACCGGCCTCGACCCGCGGGCCCGCCGTGAGGTCTGGGAGCTCGTCGAATCGATCAGGGACAGCGGGGTGACCGTCCTGCTCGTCACCCACTTCATGGAGGAGGCGGAGCGCCTCTGCGACCGGATCGCCGTCCTCGACCGGGGCCGGATCGCCGCGCTCGACACCCCGGAGGGGCTGATCGGCCGGTCCGCAGCCGCCAAGGAGATCTCCTTCGCCGCCGGCACCCCGCTCGACCCGGCGGAGCTGCGGGCGCTGCCCGGGGCCGTCGCCGTCGCGACGAAGGACCGCCGGACGGTCGTCAGCGGCACGGAGGAGACCGTCGCCGCCTTCGTGTCCCTCCTCGCCCGCCGGGGCGTCACGGCCGGGCAGCTCCGGGTCACCGACGCCACCCTCGACGACGCCTATCTCGACCTGACGGGAGCCGAACTCCGATGAGCACCACCCGCCCTGCCGTGGCCGTCCTGCGGACCGAGGTCCGCCTCTTCACCCGCGAACCGGGCGCCCTGTTCTGGGTGATGGCCTCACCGACCGTGCTGCTCGTGATCCTCGGTCTGATCCCCTCCTTCCGGGAGGTCTCCGCGGACCTCGGCGGTCGTCGCGTCATCGACCTCTACGTCCCCGTCTCCGTTCTCTTCGCCCTCATCATGGCCGCGGTCCAGTCCATGCCCACGGTCCTCGCCGGCTACCGCGAACGCGGCATCCTGCGCCGCATGTCGACCACCCCGGTCCGGCCCGCGACGTTGCTCGCCGCCCAGGTCGCGCTGTACGCCGCGGCCACCCTGCTCTCCTCGGTGCTGGTGCTCACGGTGGGGCGGCTCGCGTTCGGCGTCGCCCTGCCGGGAAACCTCGTGGGATACGTCCTCGCCCTGCTCCTCACCGTGGCGGGCGGTCTGGCCCTCGGCGCCACGGTGTGCGCGGTCTCCCGGACCCAGGGCATCGCCTACGCCCTCGCCTCGGCCGCCGCCTTCCCCGCCATGTTCACGGCCGGTGTCTGGGTGCCGGTCCAGGCCATGCCGGATACGCTGCAGCGGATCGTCGGGCTCAGCCCGTTCGGCGCCGCCTCGCAGGCCCTCGACGCGGCCGCCTCGGGCGCCTGGCCCGGCTGGATGGAGCTCGGGGTGCCGGCCCTGTGGACGGTCGTGTTGACCGGTGCCTCGGTGCGCTGGTTCCGCTGGGAGTGAGAGGGGGCGGCGGAGTGCCCACCACCGTCGAGGAACGCTGGCGCCAGTTCTTCCGCTGGGGGCCGTACGGACTGCTCGGAGTGGCCGTGGCGATCGCCGCGGTGTCGGCGGACGTGTTCATGGACCGTACGGAGAAGGTGACGGCCGGTGTCCTGCTGGCGGCGGTGCTCCTGCTCCAGGTGGTGTGGGACCGTCGCTGCCGCCGGGTGGCCGCGGCCACCGGCTGGGAGCCGGAGCGGGACGACTGCGGTCCCGTCCTGGTGCCGGGGGCGCCGGGGCCGGCCTCCGTCGTCCACTTCGCCCTCCGTACCGCCCTCGCCTTCGCGCTGACCTGGCTGAACCCCTTCTTCTCGATCTACGCCTGCGTCGGCTACTTCGACGCCACTCATCTGCTGCCCCGCCGCCTCGCCCACGCCGGTCTCCTCGTGACCGCCGTGACGATGGCCGGTTCCCAGTCCGGCGGACTGCCGCCCGCCTCCCTCATGCAGTGGGTGGGCTTCGGCGGGCTCTTCGCCCTGAACGCCTGCCTGGCCATGGGTTTCTCGCACCTCGCCACCAAGGACGCGGAGAAGGCCGCCGAGCGCGCCGCCACCATCGCCGCACTCGGCCGCGCCAACAGCCGGCTCGAACAGGCCCTCGCCGAGAACGCCGCCCTCCAGGCCCAGCTGCTCCTCCAGGCCCGCGAGGCCGGGATCGCCGACGAGCGGCGGCGGCTCGCCGCCGAGATCCACGACACCATCGCCCAGGGCCTCACCGGGGTCATCACCCAGCTCCAGGCGGCGAACGCCGCACCCGACGGGGAGCGCGCCGATGCGCACCTCCGGCGGGCCGCGGACCTCGCGCGGCACAGCCTCGGCGAGGCCCGCCGTTCCGTGCGGAACCTGGGCCCGGCCGCTCTGGAGCACGACGCCCTTCCGGAGGCGTTGCGCAAGACGGTCGCCGAGTGGGCCGAACGCACCGGCGTCGACACCCGGTTCACCGTGACGGGAGCCGAGGAGCCGCTCCACGACGAGGTCGCCGCCACGCTGCTGCGGATCGCCCAGGAGGCCCTGTCGAACGCGGCCCGTCACTCCGGGGCCGCCCGCGCCGGCGTCACCCTCTCCTACATGGGGGACGAGATCACCCTGGACGTACGGGACGACGGCCGGGGCTTCGACCCGCTGGTGCGCCCCGAACGCGGGCGCGACGGCGGAGGGTTCGGCCTCGACGGCATGCGGGCCCGCGCCGAGCGTCTGGCCGGCTCCGTCGCCGTGGAGACCGCTCCGGGCGAGGGCACGGCGATCTCCGCTCGCGTACCGTTGGGGGCGCCATGACCGAGATCACGCTCCTGATCGTCGATGACCATCCCGTCGTGCGGGACGGCCTGCGCGGCATGTTCGCCGCCGAGGGCTCGGGCTTCCGTGTCCTCGGTGAGGCCCCCGACGGTGTACGGGGAGTCGAACTCGCCCTGGAACTCGACCCGGACGTCGTCCTGATGGACCTGCGCATGCCCGGCGGCGGAGGTGTCGACGCCATCGCCGAACTCGCCCGGCGCGGCGCCCGCTCCCGTGTCCTCGTCCTCACCACGTACGACACGGACACCGACACCCTCCCGGCGATCGAGGCGGGCGCCACGGGGTATCTCCTCAAGGACGCGCCCCGGGAGGAGCTGTTCGCGGCGGTGCGGGCCGCCGCCGAGGGCCGTACCGTCCTCTCCCCGGCCGTCGCCTCGCGTCTGGTCACGGCGGTCCGCGCCCCGGCCGCCGCCGACCGTGTGCTCTCCGCCCGTGAGGCCGAGATCCTGGCGCTCGTCGCGAAGGGCACGGCGAACCGGGCGATCGCGGCGGAGCTCTTCATCAGCGAGGCCACCGTGAAGAGCCACCTCACCCACATCTACGCCAAGCTGCTCGTGAGCGATCGCGCGTCCGCGGTCGCCGCCGGTTACGACCGGGGGATCCTCGGGCGCGGCTGAGCGGCCGCACCGGACCTCCACGGCGAGCGGCTCCGCGGGTCCCGGCCGCCCCGAGCGGCGGCCGGGGACCCGCACGGGGCCGGGGCCGCGGCCCGGAACCGGCCCCTCACGTCCGCACCCGCAGCAGCACCACCGATCTGGCCTCCACCGTGATCGTCCCGCCGCCCGCGTGTGCGGTGCCGGGCGGCGCCGACTGGTCCTCGCGGCCGGTGTCCACGACCAGTTCGTACGTCTCCGCCCACGGGGGGCCCGGGAGGCGGAACTCCAGGGGGCGGGGGCCGGCGTGGAGGACGGCGAGGAAGCTGTCGTCGGTGATCTGTGCGCCGCGCTCGTCCCGGCCCGGTATGTCGCGGCCCGACAGGTAGAGGCCGAGCGTGGCCGTGGGCGCGTACCAGTCGGGTTCGGTCATCTCGGTGCCCTCGGCGGTGAACCAGGCCAGGTCCCGCAGCCCGTCCGCGCCCTGGGGGCGGCCGGAGAAGAAGGCGCGGCGGCGCAGGACCGGGTGGTCGCGGCGGAGGGCGAGCAGCCGGCGCGTCAGGGCGAGGAGCTGGGCCCGGCCGGGGGCGTCCGGGAGGGTCCAGTCGAGCCAGCCGGTGGCGTTGTCCTGGCAGTAGGCGTTGTTGTTGCCGCCCTGGGTGCGGCCCATCTCGTCGCCGGCGACGAGCATCGGGACGCCGGTGGAGAGGAGCAGGGTGGTGAGGAGGTTGCGCTGCTGGCGGAGGCGGAGGGTGTTGACGCCGGGATCGTCGGTCTCGCCCTCCACCCCGCAGTTCCAGGAGCGGTTGTCGTGGGTGCCGTCACGGTTGCCCTCGCCGTTGGCCTCGTTGTGCTTGCGCTCGTACGTGACGAGGTCCCGCAGGGTGAAGCCGTCGTGCGCGGTGACGAAGTTGACGGAGGCGTACGGCCGGCGCCCGCCCCAGGCGTACAGGTCGCTGGAGCCGGAGAGCCGGTAGCCGAGGTCCCGGACGTCGGGCAGCGCGCCGCGCCAGAAGTCCCGTACGGCGTCCCGGTAGCGGTCGTTCCACTCCGTCCAGAGCGGCGGGAAGGCCCCCACCTGGTAGCCGCCGTTGCCCACGTCCCACGGTTCGGCGATGAGCTTGACCCGGCGGAGCACCGGGTCCTGGGCGATGACCGCGAGGAACGGGGAGAGCATGTCGACGTCGTGCATCGAGCGGGCCAGGGCGGCTGCCAGGTCGAAGCGGAAGCCGTCGACGCCCATCTCCGTGACCCAGTAGCGGAGGCTGTCGGTGATGAGCCGCAGGACCTGCGGCTGCACGACGTGCAGGGTGTTGCCGCAGCCCGTGTAGTCCGCGTAGCGGCGGGCGTCGGACTGGAGCCGGTAGTAGCCGCGGTTGTCGATGCCCTTCAGGGAGAGCGTGGGGCCGAGCTCGCCCGCCTCCGCCGTGTGGTTGTAGACGACGTCGAGGATGACCTCGATCCCGGCCGCGTGCAGCGCCCGTACCATCCGCTTGAACTCGCCGACCTGCTGGCCGGTGGTCCCCGAGGACGAGTAGCCGGCGTGCGGGGCGAAGTAGCCGATGGAGTTGTAGCCCCAGTGGTTGCGCAGGCCGCGCCGGAGGAGGTGGTCCTCGTGCGCGAACTGGTGCACCGGCAGCAGTTCCACCGCCGTCACGCCGAGGCCGGCGAGGTGCTCGACGGCCGCCGGGTGCGCCAGGCCCGCGTACGTGCCCCGCAGATGCTCGGGGATGCCCGGGTGGAGCCGGGTGAAGCCCTTCACGTGCAGCTCGTAGATGACCGAGTCCTGCCAGGGCGTCTTGGGCCTGCGGTCGTCGGACCAGTCGTCGTCGTCCTGGACGACGACCCCCTTCGGGACGTGCGGCGCCGAGTCCCGCTCGTCGCGGACGGTGTCGGCCACGTGCTGCTGCGGCCAGTCCCGGACGTGCCCGTACACCTCGGGCGGTAGCGCGAAGTCGCCGTCGACGGCCCGCGCGTACGGGTCGAGGAGCAGCTTCGCCGGGTTCCAGCGGGCCCCGGTCCACGGGTCCCAGCGGCCGTGCACGCGGTAGCCGTACCGCTGCCCGGCCCCGATCCCCGGCACGAACCCGTGCCAGATCTCGTGTGTCAGCTCCGTCAGCGGCAGCTTCAGCTCCGTTCCGTCCGGGCCGAAGAGGCAGAGCTCGACTGCCTCCGCCCCGCCCGCCCACAGGGCGAAGTTGGTGCCGGTCACCCCGTCGGGGCCCACCCGGCAGCGGGCCCCGAGTGGCATCGGCGTGCCCGGCCACACGGGCGGCCCGGCCCGCTCCGGGGCATGCTCAGGTACCGCCTCCTGCTCGGCTGCGCTCGTCACCGTCCCGGCCTCCAGCGGCTCGTCGGGCCCGCACCCGGGGGAGCGGCGGCGTCCCGGCCGCCGCTCCCGCGCGTGGTTCTCCCCCTGTTCTGCCCGAACCGCCCGGGTCCCAACATGACCCGCACGCACGTTTCCCCTGGAGGGTGGCTGTCGTTGGGCCGAGCGTGACACTTGTATGGAAGCGGGCGAGGTACGCCCTCGCGGTGGCGGGACTGTTGGCGGGCCTCGTGGGCTGCACGGCGCCGGACGGTGAAGGCGGGATCGGCATCAGCCTGCCGGGCAAGGCACGGGCCCCCGGGGACGTCATCCGGGTCAGCCCGGAGGACGGCACCAAGGGGTTGCCGGCCGAGGGCCCGGTCGAGGTGAAGGTGGACAGCGGGCGACTCGAACGGGTGAGCGTCGCCCAGGTGGAGGACGGCAGACGGACCCAGGTGGCGGGGGAGATCTCCGCCGACGGGCTGCGCTGGCGTCCCCGGCCGGAGACCCGGCTCGCGCTGGCCGCGAAGTACAGCGTGGACGCGGTCGCGCTCGACGCGCACGGCCGCCGCTCCGCCCGGCACACCACCTTCACCACCGTGGTGCCCGAGAGCCGCTTCATCGGCTACTTCAAGCCGGAGAACCGTTCCACTGTCGGCACCGGCATGATCGTTTCCTTCGGCTTCAACATGCCGATCGAGAACCGTGCGGAGGTCGAGCGGGCCATCCGGATCACCTCCGTGCCGCCGGTGGAGGTCGTCGGCCACTGGTTCGGCAAGGAGCGGCTCGACTTCCGCCCCGCCGCGTACTGGCGGCCGGGCACCCGCGTCACCGTCGACCTCGGCCTGCGGGACGTCGAGGGAGCCCCCGGCGTCTACGGCATCCAGCGCAGGACCGTCGGGTTCACCGTCGGCCGCTCCCAGGTGTCCCTGGTCGACGCCGCCGCCCACACCATGGAGGTCAGGCGGGACGGCGACGTCCTCGCCACCGTGCCGATCACCGCGGGGGCGCCGAAGACCACCACGTACAACGGGAAGATGGTCGTCACCGAGCTGTACGACGTGACCCGGATGAACGGGGCCACGGTCGGTTTCGGCGGCGAGTACGACATCAAGGACGTGCCGCACGCCATCCGCCTCACCGACTCGGGCACCTTCCTGCACGGGAACTACTGGGCCGATCCGAGCACCTTCGGCTCCGCCAACGTCAGCCACGGCTGCGTCGGGCTCCGGGACGACAAGGGTGGCAGCGCCGACTCGCCGGCGGGCTGGTTCTTCGAGCGGACCCTCATCGGCGACGTGGTGGAGGTGGTCAACTCCCAGGACCGCAAGGTCGCTCCCGACAACGGCCTCGGAGGCTGGAACATGGAGTGGAACGCGTGGAAGGCAGGCTCCGCGCTGAGCTGACGCCCTCGCCCCCCTCGTACCGCCCGGCCCTTTCGGTCTCTTTCGTTGTCTTAGCAGGTCGATCGGGACGGAACGGTGACATTCACGAGGATCTTTCGTGTCCTGCGGTGTGATTATCTAGCGCCGTGTGCGCGAGTGAATGCGCACGGGGGTGGGGCCGGGCGGTGCCGGGCCGTGCGAGGGGAGAAGACCACAGTGAACGGGCAGCCGATATCGGGGGCATCGGTCGGAGCGACGGGGCGGCGCGGCCGACGCGGGGGCGTCAGGCTGCAGGCCCTGGCGGCGGGAGCGCTGATGCTGGTGCTCACCGCCTGCGGCGGCGGTGACACGGGGAACGGCGGTACGGGCGGACAGGGGCCGGCGGCCCAGGGCGGCGGCAAGCAGGAGAACGCGGCCTCCCAGGCGGTCGTGACGATCCTTCCGAAGGACGGCGCCGACTCGGTCGCCACCAGCGGGGTCCTCAAGGTCACCGCGGCGCAGGGCAAGCTGACCACGGTCACGGTCGCCGACTCCAAGGGCACCGCGGTCGAGGGCAAGATCTCGGCGGACGGGGCCAGCTGGTCGCCGACCGCGCACCTGGCCGCGTCCACGCAGTACAAGGTCCACGCGATCGCGAAGGACGCCGAGGGCCGCGAGTCGGCGAAGGACACCACCTTCACCACCCTCGTCCCGAAGAACACCTTCATCGGCCAGTACACGCCGGAGGACGGTTCGACCGTCGGCGTCGGCATGCCGGTGTCCATCAACTTCACCCGGGGCATCACCGACCCGGAGGCCGTCGAGAAGGCCATCAAGGTGACGGCCGTGCCGTCCGTGCCGATCGAGGGCCACTGGTTCGGCAACGACCGCCTCGACTTCCGCCCGGAGAACTACTGGGCCGCGGGCACCAAGGTGACCGTGAACCTCAACCTGGACGGCGTCGAGGGCCGCCCGGGCGTCTACGGCAAGCAGAAGAAGACGGTCACCTTCACCATCGGCCGCCGTCAGGTCTCCACCGTCGACGCGAGCGCCAAGACGATGAAGATCGAGCGCGACGGCAAGATCATCAAGACGATCCCGATCACCGCGGGCGCGCCGTCCACGACCACGTACAACGGTCAGATGGTCATCAGCGAGAAGTACAAGGTGACCCGCATGAACGGGGCCACGGTCGGCTTCGGCGGCGAGTACGACATCAAGGACGTCCCGCACGCCATGCGGCTGTCCCAGTCCGGCACCTTCGTGCACGGCAACTACTGGGCCTCGGCCGGCACGTTCGGCTCCGCCAACGTCAGCCACGGCTGCGTCGGCCTCCAGGACGCGCGGGGCGCGGGCAACAGCTCGATGCCGGCCGCCTGGTTCTACGACCGCTCGATCATCGGTGACGTGGTCGTCGTGAAGAACTCGAAGGACAAGCAGATCCAGCCGGAGAACGGCCTCAACGGCTGGAACATGGACTGGTCGGAGTGGATCAGGTAATCCACCGCTCGTACGTCCGAGGGGCCCGGTGCTGTGAGCAACAGCACCGGGCCCCCCGGCGTTAACGGACACTAACCTTCCTCCCATGACTGTGAACCTCGAAGTCGCCGAAGGCGTCGGCACGATCCGCCTCGACCGCCCCCCGATGAACGCGCTGGACATCGCCACCCAGGACCGGCTGCGCGAGCTCGCCCAGGAGGCGACCGACCGCGACGACGTGCGGGCCGTGATCATCTACGGCGGCGAGAAGGTGTTCGCGGCAGGCGCGGACATCAAGGAGATGCAGGTCATGGACCACGTGGCCATGGTCAAGCGCTCCCGCGCCCTCCAGGACTCCTTCACCGCCGTCGCCCGCATCCCCAAGCCGGTCGTCGCGGCCGTCACCGGCTACGCCCTCGGCGGCGGCTGCGAGCTCGCGCTCTGCGCCGACTACCGGATCGCCGCCGACAACGCCAAGCTCGGCCAGCCGGAGATCCTGCTCGGCCTGATCCCCGGCGCCGGCGGCACCCAGCGGCTGGCCCGGCTCGTCGGCCCCTCCAAGGCCAAGGACCTCATCTTCACCGGCCGGATGGTCAAGGCCGACGAGGCCCTGACGCTGGGTCTGGTCGACCGGGTCGTCCCCGCCGCCGAGGTGTACGAGCAGGCGCACGCCTGGGCCGCCAAGCTGGCGCAGGGCCCGGCCGTCGCGCTGCGGGCCGCGAAGGAGGCGATCGACCAGGGCCTGGAGGCCGACATCGACACCGGCCTCGCCATCGAGCGCAACTGGTTCGCGGGCCTGTTCGCGACCGAGGACCGCGAGAACGGGATGCGCAGCTTCGTCGAGGAGGGGCCGGGGAAGGCGAAGTTCGCCTGAGGTGACAGACGTCCCTTCGTGGGGGCCGATTCCACCGGAACGGCCCCCGCGACGGGCTCCGTGCGGCCATGATGGGGGGCATGGCGGGCCTGGAGGGTAGGGAACAACCGTGGCAGCGCACTGGCGCCGCCGCAGCGCGGTGGTCACCGGCCGCGGACGACGAACAGGCCGCCGACGCAGTGGAGTTGTACGGCAATCCGGCGGAGGAGGATGTCCGGCTGCCGTCCCGGCCCGAATCCGCGTGGGTGGCCCGCAGGCTGACCCAGCACGTCGTGCTGCGGCAGTGGGCACTCGGCCCGCAGATCGCCGAGCACGCGGTGCTCCTGGTGTCGGAGCTCGTCGGGAACGCGGTCCGGCACACCGGTGCGCGGGTCTTCGCGCTGCGGTTGCAGCGGCGGCGGGGCTGGATCCGGATCGAGGTGCGCGACCCCTCGCGCGGGCTGCCGTGTCTGATGCCGGTGCACGAGCTCGACACGAGCGGCCGGGGGCTCTTCCTCGTCGACAAGCTCTCGGACCGGTGGGGCGTGGACCTGGCTCCCCGCGGCAAGACGACCTGGTTCGAGATGCGGGTCGCCGACCGCCCCTGAGGCTCGGCGACCGTCCCCGGACGCACGGACGCACGGACGCACGGACGCACGGACGCACGGACGCACGGACGCACGGACGCACGGACGCACCGGACGCGCGGAAAGCCCCCGGACGCACGGAAGCCCCCGTGCGCCGTAGTGGGGCGCGTGGGGGCTTTCGTGTGGTGCGCCGTGGACGGGGGGGTGTATCCACGGCTGCTATGTCGACCTGGCCCGGGTCAATGGGGGTCGTGCCATCGACTATGGCAGACAGGTGGCCATACCGCCAAAAGTCCCTAGTGGGGCAAACTGCACTAAAAGCGGACACTTTAATAGTGAATCGTTGGTGACGTGTGGCACTCACCTTGCAAACAATGAATGACTATGCGGTTCCGTGATTGTTCCTCGGGGTCGTCCGCATGCTGGACGTCTCCGCGAGGGCCGTAAACGTCCTGAATTGGCCTAATCGTAATAAATCGGGCGCTATCGCCCTTAAATGGTCGCGTGAAGCCGATCGACCGCCGCGGAGCCCTCCGGGCCGGTGCGGCCGCCGCCCTCGCGGGAGCCCTCACCACCGCCTGCGACACGACCCCCCGCCCCGCCGCGCCCGCGCCCCGCCGCCCCGCCGCCGCACCCGTCGCGGCCCCCGCCCCCCGGCACCTCCCCGGACAGCCCGCCGAGGTCACCCACGGCCCCCGCGACCGGCCCCGGGTCGCGCTCACCTTCCACGGCCAGGGCGACCCCGCCCTCGCCCGGACGCTCCTCGGCCAGGCCGAGAAGGCCGGCGCCCGCGTCACCGTCCTCGCCGTCGGCAGCTGGCTCGACCAGCACCCCGACCTGGCCCGCCGCGTCCTCGACGGCGGACACGACCTCGGCAACCACACCCAGCGCCACATCGACGTCAACGCCATGACCGAGACCGAGGCCCTCGCCGAGATCCAGGCCTGCGCCACCCGGTTGCGCCGGCTCACCGGCTCCATCGGCACCTGGTTCCGGCCCTCCCGCACCCAGCACGCCGCCCCCGCCGTCCTGCGCGCCGCCCGACGCGCCGGATACCCGCACGTCCTGTCGTACGACGTCGACTCCCTCGACTTCACCTCGCCCGGCGCCACCGCCGTCGTCCGCAACGTCACCGGATCCGTCCGCGCCGGATCCGTCGTCAGCCTGCACTTCGGCTACCCGGTCACCGCCGCCGCGCTGCCCCTCCTCCTCGCCGACCTCGACCGCCGCGGACTGCGCGCGGTCACCACCACGGAGCTGCTGACCTGATGGCACACCGCACGCAGAGACACCGCACCGAGGGACACCGCACCCGGGGACACCGCCCGCAGGGACCCCTCCCGCAGCACCCCTTCCCGCAGCCCCCGTTCACTCGGCGCCCCCTCACGAGGCGGACCAGGATCCTCCTCGCCGCCGCCCTCCTCGCCGCGCTCGCCGGCTGCGCCGGCGGGGACCCGGAGGAGGGCGCCGCCCCCGTGAAGAAGGCCGCCCCCGCCGTACCCGAGCCCGCCGCCGTCCCCGCCGGGCTCCCCGGAATGCCGCCCCTGCTCGACCCGAAGGACGTCTACGCCGCCGACCGGCCCGACAAGCTCTCCCCGGTCGTCAAGGACTTCCCCTCCCGGGTCTACGTCCCCAACACCAACTCCAACACCGTCTCCGTCATCGACCCGGCCACCTACCAGGTCGTCGAGACCATCCCCGTCGGCAACCAGCCCCAGCACGTCGTGCCCTCCTGGGACATGAAGACCCTCTGGGTCAACAACAACCGGGGACACACCCTCACTCCCATCGACCCCGCCACCGGCGTCGCCGGCAAGCCCGTCGAGGTCCACGACCCGTACAACCTCTACTTCACGCCCCACGGCAAGTACGCCATCGTGATGGCCTCGCTCGACCGCGAACTCGTCTTCCGCGACCCCCACACCATGGCGCGGAAGAAGACCGTCCCGGTCAGCTGCTACGGCGTCAACCACGCCGACTTCTCCGCCGACGGGCGCTACTTCGTCGTCTCCTGCGAGTTCTCCGGCGAGCTGCTCAAGGTCGACACCGAGAAGATGGAGGTGATCGGACAGCAGAAACTCCCCTTCGAGGGCGCCATGCCGCAGGACGTGAAGCTCTCCCCGGACGGCAGGACCTTCTACATCGCCGACATGATGGCCCACGGCATGTGGGTCCTCGACGGCGAGAAGTTCACCACCCCGGCCCTGATGCCCACCGGCAAGGGCGCCCACGGGCTCTACATCAGCCGGGACTCCCGCGAGATGTACGTCCCCAACCGCGGCGAGGGCTCCATCTCCGTCTTCGACTTCGAGAAGAACAGGCTGACGAAGAAGTGGTGGCTGCCGGACGGCGGATCCCCCGACATGGGAGGCGTCTCCGCCGACGGCAAGGTCCTCTGGCTCTCCGGCCGCTACGACTCCGAGGTGTACGCCGTCGACACCGCGACCGGGAAGCAGCTGGCCCGCATCCCGGTCGGCGGCGGACCCCACGGCCTCGCCGTCTACCCGCAGCCCGGCCGCTACTCGCTCGGCCACACGGGCGTCTTCCGGTAGACCCGGTGAGCGGCGCGGTCAGCCCGCGACCAGGAGGGCCTCCGAGGCCACCGGGCGGTATCCCGCCGCCTGGAAGACGCGGACGCTGCGGGCGTTGCCCGGGGACTGCTGCGCCCAGACCACGGCGTCCGGCGTGAGATGACGCGCCGCCGTGGCCAGGGCGCGGCCCAGGCCCCGGTGACGCACCTCCTCCTCGACCTCGATCGCCGCCTCCCAGCGGCCCGCCACCCCACGGCCCAGGACCACGAGACCGCCGTCCGCCGCCCACACCCGGACCTCGTCGCGGAACTTCAGTGCCCGCGCGACCCGGGGGTGGTCCGGGTCCACGATCTCCCGGAGCTCCAGCGGAGGATCGCCCGGCAGGGCGTCGGCGACGGTCAGCAGGTCGATCGTGTTCATGTGCCGGCCGGTGCGGGTCATCAGTGCCATCAGGAAACCCGGGTTCATGCTCGCCGCCAGCGGGTCGCTCGACGTGGCCGCGAGCGCCGCCCGCACCCACTCCGGGTCGGCGTCGGTGAAGACCACCGAGTGGGCGGTGAAGGCGAGCACCCCGGCGTCCCGGGGGCCGGGCGGCGGCACGACCGTCGTCGTCCCGTCCGGGGGAGGGAACTCCCCGCGCGCCGCCGCCGCCAGGATCCGTGCCACCTCGTCGCTCATACCCCCATCATCCGCCGGCCCCGGGCCAGCTAATCTGAGCCCGTCAGAGAAGCACCATGAAGGGGCGGAAGCAGTGGCGGACATCGACTCGGCACGCACGGCATTCAACAGGTTCGACGCCGACGGGGACGGTTTCATCACCGCCGCGGAGTACAAGAGCCTCATGGCCCAGCACGGCGACTTCCACGTCACCGAGTCGGTCGCCGAGGTGCTCATCAAGCAGCGCGACGACAACGGCGACGGCGTGCTCTCCTGGGACGAGTTCTGGGCGCACTACAACAAGGCCTGACCCGCCCGCCCCGACGGGCGGCGCAACGCTGAGTTGCCGCCCGTCCGGGGCTCGGTGACGACCGTCCGGTGACGCTTCCCGGACCCCTCTGCTCCCCGAGCTCACCCTCGGCCGCCTCACCGCCGCCTCCCGCTGGGCGGGCACGTTCCCGTACGGGCTCCGCACCGTGCGGCTGCGCCGCGGCGAGCGGGCGGTCCTCGTCCGGTACGGCCGCCCGGCTGTACGCCGCGTTCGCGGTCACCGGCACGACCCTGCGCGAGCTGCTCCTCGTCCCCTGAGCGTTTCCCCGGTCGCCTTCGTGATGCCTCCCGCCCGTCCGCCGGCGGCCGTCCGGCGGGGCGGCGTCCGGCCCCCGGCCGCCCCGTGCCGCCGGCAACTCGCTGCATCACATGCCCGTGGCCGGATCCCTGCCAGCGCACGAACGCTCTCGGATGCGCCCCCCACCTGGCCTTTTGGCCGGAAGAAGCGGGTCCGCCCAGGGCCTGCCCCCGTACTTTCCCGCAGGTCGTGAGGCAGCTCATTGCCAGGCAGCTTCCTGGCCTGTCCGGAAGCGGACAGCCGGGGCCCCGCGGTGATTTCCTCTAGGTGTGCGGCCGGGACGGCTGAAAAGCCACCGGACGCCAAGGACCTCCTGACACGCACGTACGCCGCACCCGTACCGCATCCGCATCTGGAACGGAGACCCACATGTCCTGTCGCTCCCGCCGCGCAAGCAGTGTCCTCGCCGCCGTCGCCGCCGCCGTCCTCGGCGGTCTGGTGATCGCCTCCCCGGCCGAGGCCGCCCCCACCGCCCCGCACAGCGTGGCCCAGGGTGGCGACGACTTCGTCTGGCCGACCCCGCCGCACCCGCAGATGCCGGACTTCCCCTGCGTCCCGACGCTCCCCGGACTGCCCTGCGTCATCGACCTCCCGGACGACTTCGTCTGGCCGACCGCCCCCAGGGACTGACCCCCATGCACGTCACGACCGCCGCTACGGCAGCCGCCCCTTTCCGGCTCCGCTCCCGGCCTCAGATCCACTCCCGGCGGGTCGCCTGCACCCCCGCCTCGAACCGGCTCGACGCGCCCAGCCGCTCCATCAGGTCGGCCACGATCCGCCGCTCCGTCCGCACCCCGATGCCCAGCGCCCGGGCCACGGCCTCGTCGGTGAGACCGCTCGCGAGAAGCTGGAGCAGTTTGCGCTCCTGCGGGGTGAGCCCGCCCGGCAGGGCGTCGCCCGGGCCGTTCAACGGGGAGGCGTGCTCCCAGTAGGCCTCGAACAGGGCGCGCATGGCCATGACCACCGGCTGGCTGCTGAAGAGCAGCGCGGACGGCTGGGCCTGACCGGGCAGCCCGGCGACCACCGCCGCCGCCGTGTCCACGATGAGCAGCCGCATGGGAAGCGTCGGCGAGGTACGGATCTCGCTGCCGTGCTCCGCCATCCACTGGGCGTGCGCCCGGGTGACCCGGTCACCCGCGACGCTGTCCAGATAGATGGTCCGGAAGCGGACGCCCCGCTCCATCGCCCGCTCGTTCAGGGGCCGGCCGGCCTCGACGGACTCCTCCGTGAGGGCCTTGCCGGGATGGAAGGCGAGCGACTCGCGCGTACAGGACTCGGCGAGGGCCTCCAGGCGGGTACGGATGTCGTCGACGTTGTCGAGGTGCTCCGCCCCGTCGAGACCGCCCGAGCGGCCCGATGCCGTGTATTCGGCCGCGAGAGCGGCGAGGGCGGCACGATTCTGCTCGATCCGCTGCTGCCGCGAGGCGAGTTCGCGCTCCTCCCGCTGGAGCAGCACCTTGAGACCGAGCGACGGGTTCACCGCGCGCATCCGGCCCGGACTGTCCCGGGACGGCGCGAGCAGGGAGAGCCGCGTCAGCAGGTCGAGCGCCTCCTCCACCTGGTCGGTCGTGCAGTCCAGCAGTTTCGCCAGGCGCTCGGGATCGTGTTCCTTGTGGAACAGGATCGCGCGGTACACGCCCAGCGTGTGTTGGTCGAGCGACGAGACCTCGTCCACGGTGTCCCCCAATGGCCGTACCGCCCCAGGGTCGTTCGGGGCGGAGTTCTGAACCGGATTCCGCGCTCCATCGCCCGAGCGACCCGATTCACCCCATTCACACGATCATCACGCTACCCGTTCGACGATCTCCTCGAAAGGGACGTCCCGTGCTCCAGACCGGTTCCTCCCCACCGCGGCTCGACGGTCTTGTCGTCCTCGTCGTCGACGCCACCACGGGCATCGGCCGGGAGCTCGCGACACGGCTGAGCGCCGCGGGGGCGATCGTCGCCGTCGTCGGCGCCGGCCACCCGGACCGCGGCGACGACGCCGCCACCAACGCCGCCTTCCTCTGCAAGGCGCTCAACGACGCGGGTCTGCTCGCCCTGCCGTACCGCATCGACATCCGTGATCCGGACGAGGCGGGCCGGCTGCCCGACCAGATCGCCGCCGACGCGGGACCGGTGAACGCCGCCGTCGTCGTGCTGCCGGCGCCGGACGCCCGCGGTGAGCTGCTGCGCGCCTTCCGGGCCGTGTCGGCCGCCCTCGCGGCCACACTGCCGCCCGGTGCCCGGCACATCGAGCACACCCCGGCCGGCGCGGCCGGACCGGGCACGACGACGGCAGGCGACCGCAGCTGGCTCCGCTCCGTCGTCGACGGCCTGGCCTCCGACGCGGCGCGGGCGACCAACCGCTGAGACCGACGGCCCGCGAGGGCCCGCACTCGGCACTCACAGCACAGCAGTCACGCAGAGCACTCAGACAGAGCAGTCACACAGAGCAGTCACACAGAGCAGTCACCACTCCGCACTCAGAAGGCACCACAGAAGTCACCACGGGGAGAGAGATGTCCATTCGCGTCGTCGTGGCCGGTGACCACCAACTGGTCCTGGAGGCCTTCGCCGAGACCCTGAACGGCACCAACGGTCTGGACGTGGTGGGGCTCGCCACGACCTTCGAGGCGGTGCTCCCGGCCGTCCAGCGGCACCGGCCCACGGTGCTCCTCCTCGGCGAGAGCACCATGGGAGGCAAGGCGCTGCACGCCGCCACCGAGGTGCGCTCGCACCACCCGAGCTGCGGAGTGGCGTTGATGGTCGGTTCGGCCACCCCGTCCGTGGTGGACCGGGCGGTGGCCGCCGGAGCACTCGGAGTCGTACCGAAGACGGCCCGGCTGCCCCAGCTGATCACCACCCTCGTGGGGGTCGCGGGAGGCTGCCTCACCGTCGACCCGGGACTGCTCAGGACGCCGACGGCGGGGGAGACGGTGCTCAGCGTCCGGGAGACGGACGTCCTGCGGCTGACCGCCGGCGGGGCGACCGTCAAGGAGATCGCGGGCGAGCTCTACCTCGCGGCGGGGACGGTACGGAACCTCACCTCGGCGGCGATCAAGAAGCTCGGCGGGCGCAACCGGTTCGACGCGGCGCGCATCGCGGCGGAATGCGGGCTGCTGTGAGGACGGTGGCGGAGCCCGGACGCGCGCCGGCCCCGGCACGAGGCGTGCCGGGGCGGGGCTTCACGACATGGTGGAGCAGGGCGCTCCGTGCGCTCCTACTTCTCCAGGCAGAACTCGTTGATCGGGTAGCCGACATGACGGTCGGCCGTCGGCAGGTGACCCAGGATGCGGTCGCCCGGCTTGAGTTCGGTGCTGTTGAGCACCGAGGCGCCGGGGCCGAGGACCCGCACGTGCCAGTCGTCCTGGAGGATCAGGTTGACCGTCTGACCGCTGGGCGCGACCGCGTCGATGGAGATCAGCGGACGCGTCTCGATCTTCACCCGGCCGACGCTGACGGGCCGCGTACGGCCGTCGACGTCGACCGCCAGAACGGAACTGCCGGCGTGCAGCTCGCTCAGGTAGTGGGTGCGGCCGTTCTGCCCCACGGTGTAGGAGTGCAGGGCACCCGCGTTGACGCGGAACGGACGGGTCGGCATGTACGGCAGCGGGTGGGTCTCGCTGACGCACAGGACCATGCCCTTGGAGTGGGACCCCACCAGGATGCCCTCGTCCTTGCGGAAGTGGGTCGTGGTGTCGACGCAGGCACGCTCGCCCATGCCGATGTGCGTGGTCGCCGTGACCTCCAGCTCGACCAGGGAGATCTCCCCGCCGTGCGCGGTCGCCGCGGTCCGCAGGGCCGTCGCGTCGCCGACCGTACGGCCCCGCATCAGCACCCCGTCCGAGCCGTGCTCCAGGACGCCGTACAGGATCTCGGCCTCCTCGGTGTCGGCGGCCGTCGTCACGATCGAACCGGGCGCGCCCGAGGCGGCCGCGATGACGATCTCCAGCGGGATCTTCGTCGGGTCGCGGAAGTCGAGGACGCTCCACACCTCGAGACGCGCCGCCAGGCAGGCGTCCTCCAGGGTGTCGGCGTCGACGATCTCCACGTACCGCCCGAACTGCACGTCCGGGTGGGCCGCTTCGAGCTCGGCGCGGCCGTCCTTCGGACCGGGGACGATCACGACGTCGGCGTCGCCCAGGTCGGCGGGCACGGTGGCGGCGCCGTCCTCGAAGAGCAGGACCTTGCGGAGGGTGGGCGGCAGGCCGACGAAGACGGCCGGGTCGGCGGCGACGATGCCGTCGATCTTCTGGTGCAGGGCCTCCTCGAGGACGGCGGCGGTGGCGGCGCCGGCCTCACGGATGTCAAGCCAGCACAGTTTGGCGTCCGTCATGATGCGGACCTCCTGTCAGATGGTCGAGAGACGGGCCGTCGAGCGACGGGCCGCCGAGGTGGGTGTCGTCGTGGTGCTGGTCGTCGAGCGGTGTGCCGTCGAGGTGGTCGGGGGTGAGGCGTTCGCTGTGAAGCCGCTCCCGGCCGCCCGACTCGCTGAACGGGCCGGTGGTGAAGTGCTGTTCGGGGAAGTGGTGCACGATCCTGGCGACCTTGGCCGCCAGTGCGCGCGGGTCCTTGGCCTGGAAGATGTTGCGGCCCATGGCCACCCCGCCCGCCCCTCCGGCGATGGCGTCCCTGACGTACGCCAGGACGTCCTCCTCCTTCTCCAGGGCGGGTCCGCCGGCGACGAGCACCGGCACCGGGCAGGCCGCGGTCAGGTCGAGCATCTCCGCGGTGGATCCGAGGAAGACGGTCTTGACCAGGTCCGCGCCCAGGTCCGCGGCGATCGTCACGGCGTGCGCGACGACCGCGGGGTCCCGGGGGTCGCTGATCCGCGGCCCGCGCGGGTACACCATCGCGAGCAGCGGCAGGTTCCAGCGGTCGCAGGCGTCGGCGATCCTGCCGAGGTCGCCGATCTGCTGCCGCTCGTCGTCGGAGCCGAGGTTGACGTGGACGCTGACCGCGTCCGCGCCGAGGCGCAGGGCCTCCTCGACGCCGGCGACGACGTACTTGGCGTTGGGGTCGAGCGCCTGGCTGGTGCTCGCGTTGAGGTGGATGATCAGCGACATCGCGGCGAACCGCTCCGGGCTGATGTGCCGGACGCTGCCCTTGTGCACGACGACGGCGTCGGCGCCGCCGGCCGCGATCCGGGCGGCGAGCTGGTCGAGCGTGGTGCCCTTCGGCACCACGGGACCGTCGTGGATCGAATGGTCGAGAGGGGTGATCATCAGGCCGGCCGTGCTGTGGCGGTAGAGCCGCCGTAGCCGCAGCGACCGGGCGAAGTGGCCGAAACCGGTCATGGAACGCCCTTTCTGGTTCGCGAGGAGGCGTGATCGGGCTGGTGACCCGCGCCGCTCACGCGGACGGGGTCGTCCCGCGCGGTGGCTCCGCGCGGGGAGCTGAGGGCCGGCCCGCCGGCGCGCGGGGCGCCGGCGCCGCGGAGGGCGGTGGCGGTCGGAGCGCCTGCGCCGGAGACGGCCGGAGCGCGTGCGGCGGTGCCGCTCCGGGCGCCACCGGCGGTACCGTTCCGCGCGCCTCCTGCGGCGGCGTGGGCGGTCGACGCGGCCGGGTCCGGCGGCGAGACGGAGCGCAGGTAGGCGCGGTCCGGTTTGCCCGAGGGGGTGAGCGGCAGCCGCGGCCAGACCGAGACGCGTACCGGAGTGTGCTCCGGAGTCAGCGCCGCGGCGACATATCCCCGCAGGTCGCAGGAGGTCTGTCCGGCCCCGGAGTGCAGCTCGACGGCCGCGTGCACCTGCTCCACCCAGTCGCGGTCCCGCACCCCGAACACCGTGGCCTGGCGCACCTGCGGATGGCGCATCAGCGCCTCCTCGATGGCCGCCGGGTCCAGCTTGAGCCCGCCGTGCTTGATCACGTCGCCCACCCTGCCGTCGAGCCGGAGGTAGCCGTACCGGTCCCAGTGCCCCAGGTCGCCGGTGCACAGCCAGCCGTCGCGGAAGACCGTCCCGGTGCGTTCCTCGTCGCCGAGGTAGCCGGCCGTGACCGTCGGCGAACTGATCCAGATCTCGCCCGACACCCCCCGCTCCACCTGGGGGCCGCCGCCCGTGCCGCGGATCTCCACCCGCACCCACGGGAACGGACGACCCGCCGAGCCGAGCAGCTCCGGCTCGCGGTGGTCCAGCGGGTTGAGGCTGCTGATGCCACCCGCCTCGGTCGTCCCGTACACCTGGATGAGCACGTCGCCGAAGAGCTCGACGGCCCGTGCCACCCGTGCCGGCGCGGCCGGGGTGCCGCTGTAGGTGATGCGGCGCAGCGACGACAGGTCGGTGAGCGGGGCGGCCGGATGGTCCAGGAGCCGGTAGAGGTGCGGGACGGCGAGATAGACGTCGGTGACCCCGTGGCGCTCGAAGGCGTCCAGGACGTCGCCCGCCTCGAACTCGTCGTGCAGCACGACCCGTCCGCCGCTCGCCAGCACCGCGTCGGCCATCGGCGCGGTCGTGTGGCTGATCGGCGTGACGGACAGCAGCGTCGCGGGTCCCCGGGGATCGAGGCCATGGGCGAGGCGGCTGACGAGCTCCTCACGTGTGTCGTACCGCTGGGCGACCATCTTCGGCCGTCCGGTGCTCCCGCTGGTGAACTCGACGGTCGCGAGGTCGTCCGGGCGCGGCTCGGGGAGTCGCGCCGGCAGCGGTCCGGCGGGTCCGGCCGCCGCCCCCCAGGGGAGGGGCAGCGCGGTGACGGCCGGGACGCGGCGGGTGAGCCAGTCGCCGCGCTCGGCGCTCTCGTCGTCGACGAGCAGCACCGACACCCGCAGGTCCTCCAGGAGTTGGGCCTGGGTGGCGACCGAGAAGGTCTCCGTGTCGGTACGCGGATTCATCGACCGTACGTACACGGAGGTGGCGCCCAGGAGATGGACGGCGTACCGGGCGCCGAGCATCGACGGCCGGTTGGGGCCGGTCAGCACGGCGACGGTGTCACCGGGGCGGACGCCGCGGGAGTGCAGCAGGGCCGTGGTGGCCCGCACCGCGCCGGCGAGCCGGTCGGCGGTGACGGCCTCGTCGGCGCGGTGTATCACCACGCGCCCGGGGTCCTTTCCGAGAGCGTCGAGAATGCGGCGTACGTACATGGTTCCTCCTTTCCGAAAGGGGGAGTTCGGTGGTGCGGAAGGATTCGGCGACCTTCAGGAGATGCGCATCTGCGCCATCATTCCCATGGCGCTGTGGTCGATCATGTGGCAGTGATAGGGAAATACCCCGCGGTGGGTGTCGAAGGTCAGCTGGAGTTTCGCGGTCTGCCCCGGGAAGAGGAGGACGGTGTCCTTGAGGCCGGCCTCCGCCGGATAGACCGGCATTCCGTCCCGTTCGAGAATCCGGAACTGCACCAGGTGGGTGTGGAAGTTGTGCGGAACGGTCGTGCTGGTGTTCTTGACCGTCCACACCTCGGTGGAGCCCCAGGCGATCTCGGTGTCGATCCGGTCGTGGTCGAAGGTCTTCTCGTTGATGTACGCGAGATGGCCCGTGCCCGGCTCGTCCATCCGCAGCTCGAAGTTCCGCTCCACGGTCGGCGTGGGCAGCGGCGGCAGGGTGGTGAGGACGTCCGGCACCCGGCTGGTGTCGGTCACCTTCTCCTCGACGTCGAAGCGCATGATCTGCCCGACGAGCTCGGTCGGTCCGGGGCCCAGCATGTTCGCCAGGGTGACCTGGGTGCCCGGCGCGTACCGCGAGAAGTCGACGACGAAGTCGGCGCGCTCGCCGGGGGAGAGGACGATCACCGGCGAGGGCGCCGGCGCCGGCAGCAGCCCGCCGTCCGAGCCGACGTGGATGATGGGGCTGCCGTCGGAGAGCGCCATCACGAAGATGCGCAGGTTGCAGGAGTTGACCATCCGGAAGCGGTACTTGCGGGCCTTGACCTTCATGTACGGCCACGGGGCCCCGTTGACCAGGATGGTCGTGCGGTTGAGCGCGTCGTCCATCGTGTAGAGCATCTGCCCCGTCGCGTCGAAGTGCGCGTCCCGGAGGACCAGAGGCACCTCGTACGGGCCCGAGGGCAGTCCGAGCGCGTCCTCGGCCTCGTCGCCGAGGAGGTAGAGCCCGGAGAGGCCCCGGTAGACGTGCTCGGACTCCAGGTGGTGGGCGTGGTCGTGCGTCCACAGCGTGGCGCCCACCTGGCGGTTGGCGTACACGTAGGTCTTCGACCGGCCCGGCTGGATCAGGTCCATCATCCCGCCGTCCTGGTCCTGCGGGTTGTTCCCGCCGTGCAGGTGGACCGAGGTCGGCGCGGAGAGCAGGTTGATCTGCTTCACCACGGCCGTGCGCCCGCTGCGGGCCCGGATGGTGGGCCCGGGGAAGGTGCCGTTGTACGTCAGGACCTCGGTCCGCAGCCCGGGCAGGATCTCGACCCGCGCCCTGCGCATGGTGACCGCGTAGTAGTCGGCCGACCGGGTCCGCCGGTACGGGGCGAGAACCCGGGGCCGGGGCAGCGGCACGGTGAACGGGGTGACCGCGGGCGGGCCGGCGGGCGGCTCGGCGGCCACCGCCTGCGTACCGGAGGTGAGGCTCTGGAACACCCCGCCGGCCGCGCCGACAGCGCCGACGGCACCGGCGGTGAGTCCGAGTCGTATCGCGTTGCGGCGAGAGAACACAGCGGATTCCTAACGTGACGGTTTTCCGGGAACGGTGGTTCGGGCGGTGCTTCGGCCGGGGCTCCGGAACGGTGAGGCTTCGGAACGGTGATGATTCCGAGCAGTGGTGCCTCGGAACGGTGATGCTCCGGAGCGGTGATGATTCCGAGCAGTGGTGCCTCGGAACGGTGAGGCTTCGGAACGGTGATGAATTCGCTCTCCGAGCATGGGCGCGAACGGCCGGAACTCCGAGCGGGTTCGCGCCGTTTCTTGCATGTGTCACGCGATCGATGACCTCGGTCATTTCCGCCGGTGGGTCAGGGAATCAGGCACTCCGGGATGACGGGAGTCACGCCGCGGAATGCCGTCCGTCACGCCCTGCCCGGGAAATGTCACCGATGTCGGCGGGCGCCGGTCGGGGTCCGATTCCCCGCGCGAGAGTGGTGCCCGGCGTCTGCCCTGCGTACGGCGCCTTCCCGTCCGCCGGCCCCCGGGGCCGCACGGCCCCGGCGCCGGACCGTCTTCCTCGCGCCCACGGAGGCACCGTGCAGACCACGCAGACACCCTCGGGCACCGGCCCGCTACCCCTCGAACCCGCCCTCTCCGTACCGGCGTTCACCGGAGGCGTGCGCGTCCTCTTCGCCTCGGCGGACGGCGATGTCGCCACCCTCGCCGGGCCCGCCACCTCGCTCGCCCTCCGCCCCGTCCGGGACGGCGTCCGGACCGCCCTGGAGCGCCTCGCCGAAGGGCCCCTGCCCGTCGAGGAGCTGTACGAGGGGCTCCGCCCCGCCGAGCGAGTGCAGTTCGAGCGGGTCCTCGACCGCGCCCGCCACCTGGTGGCCCACGCCGTGCTGGCCCGGGGCGGGAGCCGCGAGCTCCTCCGGCTGGAGCCGGTGGCACGCGACGCCGCCCACGAGCCGGTCCCCGTCCCCGTCGACGCGACCGTACGGCTCTCCCGCTTCGCGTTCTGCCGCAGCCGCGAAGGCGCCCTCGTCCTGGAGTCGCCGCTGGTCAAGTTCCGGGCGGTGCTCACCGACCCCGCCGCCCGGACCCTGGCCGCCGCGCTCGGCGAGCCCGGCACCCCCGCCCGCCTCGGCGCGGACGCCGGTCTCGACGAGGCCGGCACGGCCGATGTCCTCGGTCATCTCGTCGGCGCCGGGTTCGCCGAACTCGCCGACGAGGAAGGGGTCTTCGCCTCGGACGGCGAACCCGTCCTGCGCCAGTGGGACTTCCACGACCTCCTCTTCCACTCGCGCATCCGCTCCGGCCGCTACGACGACGTGTTCGGCGCCGTCTACCCCCACCGGGGCGTCATCGAGCCCCGGCCGGCCGTACGTCCCGTTCCCGAGGGCCCCTCCGTGCCCCTCCACCGGCCGACCCGGGAGGAGATCGCCGCACAGGACCCGTCCCTCACCACGGCGATCGAGACGCGGCGTTCCATCCGGGGCTACGGCGAGCAGGAGATGACCGCCCGCCAGCTCGGCGAGTTCCTCTACCGCGTCGCCCGCGTGCGCGCCCACTACACGCCGGAGCCCGGCGGCGACCGCGACGAGGTCGTCTCCCGCCCCTACCCGAGCGGCGGCCAGGGGTACGAGCTGGAGCTGTACGTCACCGTGCGGCGCTGCGAGGGCCTGGCACCCGGCATCTACTACTACGACCCCGTCGGCCACCGGCTCGTCCTGCGGAACGAGGAGGAGGCCGACCGCGAGTCCCTCTTCCACGTGGCCTCCCGGGCCACCGGTATGGAGGCGCGCCCCGACGTCCTCCTCACCGTCACGGCCCGCTTCCAGCGCATGTCGTGGAAGTACCGGGCCATCGCCTACGCGACCACGCTCCGGCACACGGGCGTGCTCTACCAGACGATGTACCTGGTCGCGACGGCCCTCGGCCTGGCCCCGTGCGCGCTGGGCAACGGCGATGCCGACATGTCCGCGCGGGTGCTCGGCCTGGACTACCTCCAGGAGTCCTCGGTGGGCGACTTCCTGCTCGGCAGCCGGCGCCCGGACGACTCCGTCGCAGGTGAGCCGGGGGAAGGGTGGCGGATGCTCAACAGCCCCGAGTGGTCCCTTCCCGGTAACCCCTGAGCCCTTCCGACATGACGCCGGTTATTCCGGGCGTGATAAACGTCAGGCGGAGCTCGGAAAGACTGGTGCGGGAGATGGTCGGTCAGCATTATTGGTGTTGCAGCCGAACGGTTGCCGAGAAGAATTCGGAAAGGAATTCAGAATGAGCATCGACGACATCAAGCAGGGCCAGGACGCGGACAAGGCGTTCGAGAACTTCGACGTCGACGAGCTGGAGACCCTCGAGGTCGCCCAGGGCGTGGCCCTCCCGGAGATGGGTGCCTCCAGCGGCTCGATCGGCACCTCGTCCTCCAGCTCCTCCACCTGCTCCGCCTGCTGAACATCCCCCAACCGAAACGCTGAAAGGAAACACACCATGAGCATCGACGACATCAAGAACGGCGATGACGCGGCCTTCGACAACTTCGACGTCGCGGAGCTGGAGACCCTCGAGGTCGCCCAGGGCGTGGCCCTCCCGGAGATGGGTGCCTCCAGCGGCTCGATCGGCACCTCGTCGTCGTCCTCCTCCACCTGCTCGGCCTGCTGACCGAGTAACCGAGGCTGAACGCACGACGCACGAAGGATGCGACCGCCCGGCTCAGGCCGGGTGGCGCATCCTCGCGTGCGTTCCGGTGCGTCCGGTGTGCTTCGCCGCCGCTGAGGGGACTTCGGGCCGTCAGCCGCGCAGGGCCACGTGGAAGGACGAGGCCCACAGCACGATCGCGGCGCCCAGACCCACCACCGTGCGGATCGTCTCCGCGGTGGTGCCGGCCGCCAGGACGACGAGCCCCACGACCGCGACGACCGTCAGGAAGATCGCGGTCCACGTGTACTGGCCCTGGTCGAAGAGGCGGGCGAGCGGGAAGAAGTGCAGGCCCACGACCAGGCAGATCCCGACCGGGATGAACTCGGGGTGACCTGAGGCGTTCGACGCGGCGATGACCGCGAAGATCGCCACCAGCTCGGCCATGTTGACCAGGCCGACCCCCCGGTTCCACTTCTCCGGCAGGCGGACCATGCGGGTCACCGGACCCGCGGTGCCCCGGAAGGCGAACACCACCGCGCCGGCGGTCACGACCGCGGCGACGACGCCGACCGCGACGGAAACGGGCACCGCCGCTATTCCCGAACCGCCCGCGAAGGCCCATACGAGGGCGAAGACGGCGAGGACGATCGCGCCGCGACGGCGCAGATTACGCGTGAGTGCCAGGCACTCGGCGTCGGTGGTTTCCGTAGTCATGGCGCGGACCTTACAACGACGCTCCGCGATGATCCGACCGGGTTGTCTATTTTCAGCCAGTCGGACTCGGACCCGTCTCGAACCAAGTCATGGCCCGAGCGTCACGGAAAGGGTGACACATGTCAGCCCGAATCCCTTCCCCCTATCGCCCCGCAATTCCCCGTCACATGATTGCGGCCGGAAGTGAAAGAAAGCCCAGGACGTTGTTCTCGAATTCTCGGAAGGTGCGAAGTCATGGGGGTTGATGCGCTGGAGCGCACTGCCGTGAAGCCGGATTCCGACGGCCTGACGGGAGTGCGGCTGCACACACGGATGCCGGTCACACCGGCCTGGCTCGCCCGGTACGTCGTACCGGTCGCCCGCGCGCTGAACGAGGCGGGCGCTCCCGCCGTCCAGCTGCGCCGCGGGTGGCTCCACGGGCCGCACATCGACATCCTCGCCCGCGACGCCACCGGCGTCCCGGGCGGCGGCCCCGACTGGGAGGGCGTCGCCCGGGCCCTGGACGCCGGCCCGCTCGACCCGCCCCGGGCCCTCACCGAGGAGACCTACCTCGACCAGGCCCGCGAGTTCGGACGCCTGGAGGCCGTCCAGCCGCCCTACCTGCCGCTGCGCGAGCACGGCGCCGTCGAGCGGATCGAGCCTGCCGGCCGGGACGGCGGACAGCCCGGCGGATCCTCCGGTGCCGCCGCCCGCGACCCGCGCCTCGACCGCTTCCGTACCGTCGTGCACGGGGCCCTGACCCCCGCGCTGCTGCGGACGATCGACGACCTCGCCGGCGAGCCCGGCTCCGGCACGCTCCGGCTCGCCGAGGCCTTCGTCGCACTCGCCGACACCCACACCCTCGGCCTCGGATACGGGGTCTTCTCGCCCCGCTCCCACGTCGAGGCCTTCCTCGCCTGGGCCGCGCCCACCAAGGACGTACGCCCCGTCTTCCAGCAGCGCCTCGCCCAGGACGCGCCCGCGCTCCGCCGGGTCGTCGAGCAGCGGCTGAGCGGCGAGGTCTCCGCCACCGCCGCCGCCTGGCGCACCGGACTCGCCTACGGCGCCGGGGCGCTGGAGAGCGCGGTCGCCGCCGGCACCCTCACCCTCGACCTGCTCGACGGCGCCACCGCCGGGCTCGACCGCTCCGAGATGGGGCCGCCCGGCGCCACCACCGTCGTCCCGCAGGGCGAGCAGCCCGACAGCGACTTCCACCGGACCGTCGGCGAGGCCGGCGTGACCTCGGCCCCGTCCCCGTGGTTCGCCTCCTTCCGCCTCCTCACGAACCTCTTCTACGAGCAGCTGCCGCTGCTCACCGTCTCGCCGATGCAGCGCTACTACACCTGCTTCGCCGTCGCCGAGACGGTCGACGAGGTCCTCGGCGTCACCTGGCGCGAGCGCATCGCCGCGAACGCCCCCGCCGGGAACACGAGTTCCGCCGCCCCCGCCCCGAGCGCCGCTCCGGGCACCGCCTCCGAGGGAGCCCTTCGATGACCGCCCCCGTGATCGGCATCCCCGCGGACCCGCGGGGGGACACGCCGTCCGAGCCGGTGACCGCACCGACGCCCGGCCCGACGCCCGCGCCCGTGGACGTACCGACGCCCGCGCACGCGGCACCCGCCCCCGAGCCCCTCTGGTTCCTGCGGGTCAACCCGCTGCGCCGGGCCCGGCTCGCCGACGCCGGACTGCGCCGGCAGCTCGTCCTCGTCACCGCCGCCGAGCAGACCCTCGCCGAGGCGTCCGCCGCCGCGTCCGACGAGCTGTACGAGCGGATCGGCGCCGCGACCGACGACGCCGAACGGCGTGAACTGATCGCCCTGCGCCGTTCCGTGAACAGCGGCAAGGCCCCGAAGAAGACACCCGAGCCCTCGACCCCCGTGATCGACGCCTGGCTCGAGGCCCGCCGGGAGCGCGAGCGGATCCGCGAGGAGCTCGTCGCCGGCTACCCCGACGCGGCCGAGCGCGAGCGCGGAGTCCTCGCCGAACTCCTCGGCGACGCCGACCTGCTGCGCTCGCTCGCCCTCGTCGCACCCGAGGTCCACCAGGAGGCCGAGCGCTACCGCGCCGCCGTCCGCGCCCCCGGCAAGGTCCCCGCCAAGTCCCGCAAGTCCGAGCGCGGCCTCATCCAGTACGTCACCCGCGCCATGGTCCGTACGAGCCCGCTCGCCCGGTTCACGGCCGTCGGCATCGCGGAGCCCGACCCGGCCGCCCCCGGCCCCGACGAGGCGGGCTTCGGCGGCGCGACCGCCTTCCCCGGCCTCGACCGCGTGATGCTCAACTACGTGCTCGGCGGACTGCCCGACCCCGCCGACCGGGCGATCGAGGACATGTGGATCGGCCTTCCGCCGACCTCCGCGCCCGACCCCGCGGCCGGGAAGCTGTTCTTCCTGAAGCCCGCCCCCGAGGGGATGCGCCGCGCCGCCGTCTCCCTCGACGGACCCGCCGGAGACCTCCTCGACGCGGTCTCCATGGGCCCCCGCCCCTTCCCGTCCGTCGTCGCCCATGTCGCCGAACGCTCCGGCATCGCCGCCGAGGACGCCGACCAGAAGGTCCGCGGCGCCGTCGCCCAGGGCCTCCTCTGCACCTTCCACGAGGCCGAGGACGGCTCCACCGACTACGACGTCCTGCTCACCCCCGACGACCCCCGCCCGGTGACGAAGCGGCTCACCGACCGCGTCAGGGCCGGCCTGCCCGCCTTCACCGCCGCGCCCGCCGCCGCACGCGGCGACGCCCTCGCCGAGCTGCGCGGCGCCCTCGGCGAACTCAGCCACGCCGCCGGCCGCCCCGCGCACGTCACGGTCGAGGAGGACTACGTGATGCCGCCGCTCAAGGTGGCCACGGAACCCTGGAAGGAGTCGCTCAGGGACCTCGGCCCGGCCGTCGAACTCCTCACCGTCTTCGACTGGCTGCACGACGTGCGCGTCCTCATGACCGCCGCGTTCGTCGAGCGCTTCGGCCCCGGGGCGAACGTCCCCCTCGCCGCCAACGCCCCCTTCGTCGTCGGCGAGGTGTCGCGCCGTGCCGCCGCCATGGCCGCCGTGTACGGCCCCGACGGCCCCGGCGACCCGACCGCGCTCAAGGGCATCGGCCCCGCCGACGGCTCCCTCGAGCGCATCTACGAGCTGCGCCGCGAGGTCACCGAGGCGCTCCACGCCCTCATCGGCCAGGCCGTCGACCGCGGTGACGACACCCTCCGCATCAGCCCGGACCAGGTCGCCGGCCTCACCGGCGACCTGCCGGAACGCTTCCGCCGCGACCCGCTGATCTACGGCATCCTGCTCCAGCGCGGAGACGGCCACCTCGTCCTCAACGACGGCCTGCCGGGCCACGGCATGCTCTACGCCCGCTTCCTGGAGGCCGACCGGCGCCTCGGCGGCCGCGCGCTGCCCCGCCTCGCCGACCACGTACGCCGGGTGTACGGACACGACGGCGCCCGCGTCACCGAGGACCTGGGCCTGCACCGCCTCAACGTCAACGCCCACACCCCGATCCTGCCCGGCGGCCTCACCCCCGACGACTGGTTCGGACTGCGGCTCGCCCACGACCCCGAGACCGACTCCCTGCGCGTCGAGGACGCCGAAGGCGCCCCACTGCGCGTCCTGCCGCTCGGCACCGGCCACCCCGGCCTCTTCCCGCCGCCGCTCTCCGTCGCCTCCGGCCTCGCCATCAGCGGCCGCCTCTTCAACGCCCTCCCCAACAGCTGGCACGCCGCCACCCCCTGGGACCGGGCCACCACCCGGATCGCACCCCGGATGGCCGTCGGCGACGTCCTCATCGGCCGCCGCCGCTGGTACGGGGGAGAGGAACTGGGCACCGCCCTGGCCGCCGGACCCGAGGAGCACGAGCGGCTCCTCGCCCTCAACGCCTGGCGCGCCAAGTACGGCGTCCCCGAGGAGGTCGTCATCAAGACCGTCCCCGAGGACGAGGGTCCGCTCTCCGTCGGCGCCCCCGACATCCAGTCCAAGCGCCTCCAGCAGAAGCCCCAGTACGTGGACCTGAGCAGCGCGCTCGGCGCCCGCGTCCTGCCCCGGATGCTGGAGCGCCGCGGCGCCGACAGCGGCGGCAGCTACCTGGAGGAGGCGCTGCCCGGCGTCGTCGACGGCACCCACGCCACCGAGTGGGTCGTCGAGGTCGGCCGGACCGCCGGCGGCCGCTTCACCTACCACCCGACGACCGAGGGGGAGGAGCGATGACGACGCCCACGGCGCCGCTCAGGACGCGACCCGACCTGCACTACGCTCCCGTCCCCGGCGGGGTCTACTTCAGCGGCGCCCGCGCCCAGTTCGTGCTGCGCGGCTCCGAGGTCCTGCACGCCGTCGCCCAGGGCTGCGTCCCGCTCCTGGAGGACGGCACCGACGAGGACGCGCTCGTCGCCGAGATCGGCACCGAACGCGCCCGCCCCGCCGTCCGCCTCCTCGTCGACAAGCTCCGCGAGAACGGACTGCTCCTCGACCCGGCCGCGCACACGGCGCCCGAACCGCCCGTCGGCGTACGGCAGCGGCACGCCGAGTCCCTCGCCCGCCTCGAAGGCCTCCTCGACGACCCGTACGGGGCGTTCGCCCGGCTCGGCGCCGCGACGGTCCTGGTCACCGGCCCGGCGACCGCCACCGGCCCGGCCGTGCGCGGTCTGCGCCGGGCGGGGGTCGGCACGGTCCTCACCGGTACGGACGAGGCGGCCGCCACCCCGGACGCGGTGCTCGACATCCGCGAGGACGACGGGGCGTCCGGCACGACGGCCGACGCGCCGCTCGTCGTCCCCGTCCTCCTCGGCGGCACCGGCGTCACCCTCGTCGGACCCGCCCTCACCGGCCCCGGACAGGCGGCCGTCCGGGCCGCGTTCCACGACCGGGCCCGCGCCTGGGCCGCAGCCGAGTCCACCGCGCCCGCGCCCCGCCCCATGGCGGACGCGCTCGCCGGCGCCCTCGGGGCGCAACTCCTCATCGACACCCTCACCGGTACGGCGGACACGGGCGAGGCCCATGTCGTGCACGGGACGGACCTGGTCTCCGACCGGGTCACCGTCGAGGGAGCCCACCAGGCGGCCGCGACCGGCCGACCGGGCTCCCTCCCCGAGGGCCCGTTCACCCTCGGCACCGCACCCGCCGACCCCCGGCCCGAACCGGACGAGGCACGCGAGACGGCGACCCCGCTCGCCGCGCGCTGGACCGGACCGCTCGCCCTCACCGAGGGCGCCGACCTGCCCCAGATGCCGCTCGCCCTGCGCGCCGCCGAGCTCCGCGCCGCCGGCCGCCCCACGACCACGGTCCTCGCCTGGGCCGCCCATCAGGAGACCGCCACCGTGGCGGCCACCCTGCAGGCCCTGCGGGCCCTCATCCCCGGGGCGCCCACCCCGGCGGCCGGCCCGCACGCCCACATCCCCGGGGCTCCCACCCCGGCGGCAGGGCTCACCAGGGAACACTGGCTCCTCGACGGCGCGTTGCGCCTGCTCGCCGAGGAGACCACACCCCTTCCGGCGAAGACCGCCACCCCGCACGTGCCGCCCGCGGCCCTCCCGGCGGGCGCTCCCGCCGTGGCCGCGGGCGGCGTGGCGTGCGAGGTCCTCGACGCGGAGGGCCTGCGGATCCTCGCCGGACTCCGCGCCCTCCTGCCGCACGAGCCGGAGGTACGGCTCCACGGCGTGCCCGGCCTCGACTGGCGGCTCGCCGAGGTGACCGCCGACGGCGCCACCCTCGGCCGCGCCTGGGGCGCCGACGCGGCGGAGGCCGCCCGGAACGCCCTGTGCACCGCGCTCGCCCACCTCCAGACCGTGGACGGCCCCGGCAGCGTCGACCCGCTCTCCACCGACGCCCTGCTCTTCGCCGACCGGGCCGCCCTGGACGCCCTCCGCGCCCGACTGGCCGCCCGCACCGGCACCACGTACCGGGGCGAGGCCCTCCGCCACGACCCCGTGCTCGGCGAGCTCCCCCTCTGGTACGGCCCCGTGGAGGCCCACGATGCCCACTGACACGCTCACCCCCGTCCCCGCCCCGGCCCTCGCCCGGGGCCCCGGGCTCGACGCCCACCCCGCCGACGAGGCCTGGCGTTCCGCGCTCGACGTCCTCGCGGACCTCCTCCCCGAGGGAACCGTCGCGGTCGACCGCGGCTGGCACCTCGACTGGGAGCGGGCACGGTTCGACGAGGCCGTCGCCGCCGGCCGGGCCCACCTCTCCGTACGCCTCCTGGGCGACGAGGTCCTCGTCGGGCCGCTCTGGCGGCCCGGCACCGACGCGGGCTGCGCCGGCTGCGCCGAGGTCCGCGACCGCACCGTCCCCGACCACCCGCTCGTCGGCGACCTGCGGCACGCGACCGCCGCCCCCGCGCCGGGCGCGCCGCTCCTCCCCGAACTGCTCCGGGCGACCCTGGAGCACCTGGTGAGGCGGCCGCTCGGGCCCGGCGAACTCTTCTCCGTCTCGCCGCGCGGCCTGCGCCGGCACCGGATCGCCCGCAGCTTCCACTGCCCGCTCTGCGGACCGGCGGACGAACGGCTCGACGGCACCGGGACCCCGCCGCCGCTCACCCCGGCCGACCGGCCCGCCTTCCCGGACGACTGCACCCGCACCGCCGCGAGCCGGCTCGTCGAACGCGGGGTGCTCCAGGACCGCCTGGTCGACGACCGCTTCGGCCCCGTCCGCGCGCTCCTGCGCGAGTCCCGCGCCCCGTTCGCGATGAGCATGGCCGTGGTGCCGGACGCCCCGGCGATGGGCCACGGCCGCGCCCGGACCTTCGCCGAGACCGGACCCGTGGCGATCCTGGAGGCGTACGAACGCCTCGCGGGCTTCCCGTACGACATCCCCGTCCTCACCCACCGCTCGTACGCCGAGGTCGCGGAGCACGCCGTCGACCCGGCCGGTCTCGGGCAGTACACGGCCGAGCAGCTCGCCCACCCGACCAGCAGGGCCACACCGTTCGACGCGGACACCCCGATGGACTGGGTGTGGGGCCACGACCTCGACGACGGGCGCGCCCTGCTCGTCCCCGCCGACCACGCCTTCTACCAGTACGAGTACAACCACCGCCGCGACCGCAGGGCCGCCCGCGCCGCCGGGACGCCCGGCCGCAAGCACTACTTCTACGAGTCGTCCAGCGGCTGCGCCGTCGGCGCCAACCTCGAAGAGGCCGCCCTGCACTCGCTGTTCGAGCTGGCGGAGCGGGACGCGTTCCTGCTGTCCTGGCACCGGGCCGCGCCGCTGCCGACCATCCCGAACTCCTCCCTCACCGACCCCACCAGCCGCGCCATGATCGAGTTGATGGAGTCGCGCGGCTTCGACGTGCACCTCCTCGTCGCCACCCAGGACATCGGCCTCCCCGTCGTCTGGGTGCTCGCCGTGAACCGGCTCGCCCCCTTCCCCGCCACCTTCTCCTCGGCCGGCTCCGGCGCCGACCCGCAGTCCGCGATCCGCGGCGCCCTGCGCGAGGTCGCCCAGCTCGTCACCAACCCGGTCGACTGGACCCGCGAGACCGTCGAGCCGATGGTCGAGGACCCGTGGCTGGTCCAGGAGCTGGAGGACCACGTCCGCTTCTCCTCGCTGCCCGAGACCGCCGTCCGCGCCACCGCGGCGCTCGGCGGCCCCCGGGTCACGCTCGACGAGGCCTTCCCCGACTGGCCGGGCCGGATGGAGCGCGGCTCCCGCGGGGACGTACGCGGCGCCCTGGACTTCGTCCGCGGACTGTTCGCCGACGCCGGGCTCGACCGGATCGTGCTCGTCGACCAGACCAGCCGCGAGCACGCCGACGCGGGCATCCACGTGGCCCGCGCGGTCGTCCCCGGCATCGTCCCGATGTGCTTCGGCCACGCGCAGCAGCGGCTGGCCGGACTGCCCCGGCTCACCGCCGCCCTGCGCGGCACCGGGCAGGAGCACCGGGCGTTCCCCCTCGACCCCCACCCGTTCCCGTGACGGCCCCGGCCGCCCCGCGCGCGGCGGACGCCGGCGCCCCGCCCCGGCGCGGCCCGGTCGACCTGCCCGGCCCCGAGGGCGACAACAGCATCGCCCGCGAGCCCCTCTGGTACGCGTACGGGGCCGGGGACGACGCGCCGGAGGCGCCCCCGTGGACCTGGGTGCCGCAACCGCCGCCCGACACGCACGTACCGCCCCCGCCACCGCGCGGGGGCGGCCCGCGCAGGGCCCTGCCGCTCGGCACCCACGACCGGCTCGCGGCGCTGCCCTACCCGGCGCCGCCACCGGGCGGCGCGCGAGGCCGGGGCGCGGCCGAACCGGTCGAGGACCGGCTCGGCCGCGCCCTCGTCACCGCTTTCGGACCGCAGCGCAGAGAGCCCGAGAACCCCTACAACGACCACCGGCCGTACGCCTCGCCGCGCTGCCTCTTCCCCGTCCACGCCTTCGTGGACGGGGGCGCGGGCATGCCGTGGCGCCTGCTCGAACCGGACCGGCACGCCCTCACCGGCGACCCGGCGACCCCCGCCCGGAACGTCGTGCTCACCGGCCGGTACACGACCGTGCCGCCCGCCTACCAGTGGTTCCGCGGCTCGCTCATCGCCATCGAACTCGGTTTCGTACTGCGGGCGCTGAGCCTCGGACTCGAACTCTTCGACGTGCCCGCGCGGCTCCGGCTTCCGGGCCCGGACGCCCACGAGCTGCTGCCCGCCCTGGGTCTGGACGACGCCTGGGCGTGGTCCCTGCCGCTCGTCGTGGAACTGGACGGAGGGGAGGCGCCGGCAGGGCACGCGGACTCCGTCGCCGGGCCGCCGGCCCACCTCGCCCGCACCGACCCCGCCCTCGTCGAGCTGATCCGCGTCAACCGGGAGCAGACGTACGCCGGCGCCCCCGTCCCGCTCACCACGGCCGTCCCGGCGGGCCTCGGCCCCTCCGCGACCGTGCCGGACTGGGCGGAACTGCTGTGGCGGCGCCACTCCGGACGCATGCCGCGCGCCCTGCACGGCATGAGCGGCCGGCGCCGGAACGTCCCCGCCGAGGCGCTCGACGACGCGGCCCGCTGGCTCTCCGTGCCACCGCCAGGACCCGAACTCGCCACCGCCTTCGAGGCGTTGAACGTCACCGCCGTCGTGCAGGGCGTCGAAGGGCGGACCGACGGCGTCCACCGGCTCCGGGACGGCGCCACGCGTCTCCTGCGCGCCGACGCGACCGCCCCCGAACGCCTGGAGGAGCAGTACGGCTACGGCGTCTCGCCCGTCAACGGCTGCGGCATCCGCGACGCCCCGCTCACCGTGTTCCTGTCGGTGCGGACCCGGGAGCTCTTCGAGCGCCTCGGGACCGCCGGCTGGGGCGCCGTCCAGCATGCCGCCGGCTGGGCCGCGCACGGGCTCTGCCTGTCCGCCGCCGCCTCCGGCCTCTTCGCCCGCCCCGTGCGGGCCTTCAAGGAGATTCCCACCCAGCGCGTCCTCGGCCTGGACCCCGACGAGATGATCGTCCTGTCCGTGGTCGTGGGAGTACCGCAGGACACCGGCGGCGCGCTGCTCGACCTCAGACTCTGAAGGAGCGTCCCCGTGACCCCGACCCCGACGCAGACGGCGACCACGACCCCGCCCCCCACGGCGCGGGCGACCGAATGGACCGCCTGGCACCTCCACCTCGGTACGACGGCCCGGTCGGCACACGACCGGGTCGTCACCGATGTCATCGGCCCCACGATCCGCGAACTCGCCCCCGGCACGCCGTGGTTCTTCATCCGGTACTGGCAGTCCGGCCCGCATCTGCGGCTCCGCGTGGGCGACCTCGACACCGCCGCACGCGCGCACGTGGAAGCCGCCCTCGCCGAGCGCCTGGCCGTCGCCGGCGCGCCCGCCCCGGGCGAGGAGCCGCTCGACCCCGCCGCCTCCCACCACAGGGGCGGGAGGAGCGGCGCCGCAAGGGGGGCAGGAGAGAAAAACCCCGCTGAAGGCCCTACGCCCCCCCGCCGTCCACCTGCCAGCTCCCCCCCAGGGGC
>NZ_JBVHZJ010000067.1:0-44150 GCF_055574655.1 Streptomyces sp. NPDC029956
AGACAACCCCCCCCCCCCCCCCCCCCCCCCCCCCCCACCCCCCCCCCCCCCCACCCCCCCCCCCCCCCCCCCCCCCCCCCCCCCCCCCCGGCCCGTGCCGTGGGGGCGAGTCCGCCGTGGAGTCGTCGCACCACGGACGGCGAGAGGCAACCGGCGCCGGTCGCCAGGGCGCGTACGGAACGGATCAGTGTGTCGGGTTCGGAGTCCTTGAGGAGGAAGCCGCCGGCGCCGAGGGCGATGGCCCGGCCGAGGTGCTCGTCGTGGTCGAACGTGGTGAGCATGGCGACCTGGGGCGGGTCGGGGAGCTCTTGGATCAGGGCGAGCAGGGTCAGGCCGTCGATGTCGGGCATGCGGATGTCGAGGAGGACGACGTCCGGCCGGTGCTCCCGGATCGCCGCCATCGCCTCACCGCGGCTCCGGCGGCCAACGGCGGTTCAGCTGTCTCAGTTCCACGGAGATGGCCGCCCGCATCAGTTCGCGGGCGCGCTCCAGGGGCAGTGCGCCGCTCAGCCACCGCGTGCTGAGTCCCTCCGTGAGGGCGGTCAGGCGTTCCGCGGACGCCGTGAGGGTCGGCGCGGGAACGGCGGGGCAGGCCTCGCCCAGCAGCGCCGCGACATCGTGGACCCAGGTCAGGCCGGCTCTGGCGAGCTCGGTGCGCAGCTCCGGGTCGAAGACCGCGCTGGCCCGCAGTTCGCCCCAGGCCGTGCTGTTCTCCCGGACCTCGGGAAGGTCCTGGAACTCCAGCAGCAGCGACCGTTCCAGGTCCCGGTGGGCGTCGAAGCCGCCGGCCGCCCCCTCGTCCGCCGCCGTGTACCGATCGGCCCGGTCGCTGATGAACTCCAGCGTGTGGCGCAGGATGCCCGCCCGGTCCTTGAAGTGGTAGTAGATCAACGCGGTGGACACCCCGGCCTCGACCGCCAGTTCCTCCACCCGCAGTCCTCGGACCCCGCGCCGCGCTATGACGCGGGCGGCCCCTTCCAGGATCGCCGTTCGGCGGTCTGTGGCCACGTCGTGCCTCCTTGTCGTCGCTCGGTCGCTCGGAGTATCTCATGCTGACTGAATCTTTAGTTGGAGTCACGATGAGGTCCGGCGATGGAGGAGTGGGTGGAGTGCAAGGTGTGGCAGGAGGTGCGGTTCTCCGCCCCGGCTTCGCGGGGGAAGTGCCTCCGTGTCGTGCTGCTGCTTGCCCGTTGGGGCTGCATCGAATCTCCGCCCTGCACATTTGACTGAGTTTTCAGTTCGGTCCAGGATGGCCGGGCATCCTCCCGTCCCTCCTCTAGGGAGTTCCATGGACATGCCAGCAACCACTCGTCGCCGACTGCTCCGCTTCGGAGCCGCCGCTCTGCCGCTCGTCGCCCTCGGGGCGGCGCTGCCGACGGTCGCCCGTGCGGCGACGGCCCCGTCGGGCGCCACTCTGCGGATGCCCGCGGAGACCGATCAGCACGTGCGTACCTTCATGGCCTGGCCCGCTCTGTCGTCGGTCTGGTCGAGCAAACTCGGCGCGGTGCGCCGGGACATCGCCACCGTCGCGCACGAGATATCGCGGTACGAGCCGGTCGTCATGCTCGCCCGCCCCGACCAGGCCGCCGACGCCCGCTACACCTGCGGGAGCGGCGCCTACTACGGCATCGAGGTCGTCGAGATCGCCAACGACGATCTGTGGATCCGTGACTTCGGCCCCACCTTCGTCGTCGCCCCCGGCGCCGTGGCCGGCGTGGACACCAACTTCAACGGCTGGGGCAAGACCGGCACCTCGTACGCACAGCCCTACGCGAACGACGCCGCCGCGGCCGCGACCCTGCTCGGTCACTACGGGGTCGACCGCGTCCAGGCACCGTTCGTGGGGGAGGGCGGGTCACTGGAGACCGACGGCACGGGCACCCTGATGGCCACGGTCAGTTCGCTGGTCAACAGCAACCGGAACCCGGGCATGAGCCAGGACCAGGTCGAGCAGGGCATGAAGTCCGTGCTCGGCGTCGACAAGGTCATCTGGGTACCGGGTCTGGCGGGCCAGGACATCACCGACTCCCACATCGACTGCCTGGCCCGCTTCACCGCACCGGGGCAGGTCATCCTCGACAAGCCGGGGCCCGGCGCCGACAGCAAGTGGGTCGCCGTGTACCAGGAGACCAAGCGGATCCTGCAGGACTCGACCGACGCGCAGGGCCGGCGACTGGCCATCACCGAACTGCCCGGCCCGGACCGGCGGTACATCCGCGGCCGCGGCACCGAATTCCTGTCCAGCTACACCAACTACTTCACCGCCAACGGGGCGGTCCTCGTACCGCAGTTCGGCGACGGCTACGCCGACGGCGTCGCCTACGCGATTCTGCAGGCCGCCTATCCCGGGCGGAACGTCGTGCAGCTCAACATCGACAACATCGCGAGCGGTGGCGGCGGCATCCACTGCGCCACCCAGTCGCAGCCGGTCGTACCCCCGGCAGCCTGACCGGACGCTCCGGCAGGAGGCGCGCCGGTCGCCGTCCGGTGCTGCTCCAGAAGGTCGTCATCCTCTACGGCAGGCGCCTGTTCGCCGCGGTGGTGCTGATGGGCGTGCTGCTGCAGGCCACGGTGTACGTGCTGCTGCGGAGGGAGTTCCCGATGCTCTACGGCACGCAGACCCTCGGGTTCATCGTGCCCGGCCTGATCGCCTACCAGCTCGTCCGGCAGCCCCGGGGAGCCACCCTGCTCGCGACCAGCGCCGTCGCCCTCGCCACCTATGCGGTGCTGACGGCCGGAATTCTGCTCGGAGTGATGCCCGGCGCCTGACACGAACCTTCGCCGTCGCCGTACGCGCGGTGCTCTCGCGGCGGCGGCGGTCGCCGGCCTGCTCGGCGCGTCCGTGTATCCGACCGCCGAACTGAACGAGGCCAGGACGTCGCCCCCACCGCCCTTCGTGGCGGACAAGGGCGCGACACGGGCGTCTCACGGTGGGTTGACCTACGAGCGGCTCCGCGACCCGGACCGCACGGTGGTCAGGAGCGGCGACGGCGCCGTGGTGGCGAGCTTCACCGACGGCGCCCGTACGGCCTGGCTGGCAGGCCCCGTCCGTACGTTCGCCGAGCAGCGTTCCACCCGGGCGAAGGTGGTCACGGACCGCTGGGTGCGCCTCCTTCCGCAGCCCTGGAAGCAGGACGCCGAGAAGGCACGCTGGTTCACCGACTGGTTCGCGGCCGAACGCACCAGCACCCAGCCGGACGTGATGGCCTTCGCCCAGGAGTACCTGTACGGGGCTAAGGCCACGAAGGACGCCAGGGGGATCGCCTTCGCCGGCGACGCGCGCTTCGGTCCGGTCAATCCCGACCCGAACGGTGACAAGCGCCTGGAGGAGTCGGACTTCTACGACTACCTCGGCATCCCCTACACCTTCCGCAACGGCACCGCCGTCCAGCCCGACAGGATCCGTCACCGCGCCGGCGACTGTTCCGGCTTCGTGCGCCTGGTCCTCGGCTACCGGG
The DNA here is from genome assembly GCF_055574655.1 of Streptomyces sp. NPDC029956. Taxonomy (NCBI): domain Bacteria; kingdom Bacillati; phylum Actinomycetota; class Actinomycetes; order Kitasatosporales; family Streptomycetaceae; genus Streptomyces; species Streptomyces sp. NPDC029956. The sequence goes on from NZ_JBVHZJ010000067.1 coordinate 3,459, forward strand.
CGCGCTTCCCGCTCGCCCCGAGCGACGACGAGGGCGACGGGCTGCCCCGCACCTCCGACGGCATGGCCCGCAGCACGGTGGGCGTGGACGTCCTGGCGCTCACCGGGCAGCGCCCCCGCTCGCTCGGCAAGCTCCAGCCGGGCGACCTGGTGTTCTTCGAGATCGACGCCCGTACGGGTCCCCGACTCGACCACGTCGGCATGTACACGGGACTCGACACCGACGGGAAGCCCCGCTTCGTCTCCAGCCGCGAGGAGGCCGACGGACCCACCTTCGGTGACCTGGGCGGCACCGCCCGGCTCGACGGCGACGGCTTCTACGCGAAGGGGCTGCGGAGCGCCAAGCGCCTGTAGCCGGTGGAACGCGACGACCGCCCCGGCCCGGAGAGGGGCCGAGGCGGTCGTGGCCGTCCTGGAGTTCGGCGTGGTCGCCGTGCCGCGTGGTGTCAGGCGGCGGGCTTGCCCGGCTGGTCGTGGGTGGAGCAGTGGATCCCGCCGCCGCCGGAGGCGATGGTGTCGATCGGGACCATCACGATGTCGCGCTGGGGGAAGTGCTCCTGAAGGATGCCCTTGGCGCGGTTGTCGGCCTTCCGGTCGCCGAACTTGGGCAGGAAGACGGCGTCGTTGGCGATGTAGAAGTTGGCGTAGGTGGAGACGAAGTCGTCGCCCTCGCCGGTGATCCGGTCGAGGTCGGGCTGCGGCAGGTCGATGATCTCGAAGCGGCGGCCCCGCGCGTCGGTGGCCTTGCTGAGCACCGAGCGGGCCTGGTCGGCCGAGCGGGACCACGAGTCCGGGGGAGTACCGGGGAACGCCTGGTCGAGGAGGACGACGCCGGGGGCGACGAAGCGGACGAGGCTGTCCACGTGCGCGTCGGTGATGTCCTCGCCGCGGACGCCCGCCAGCCACACGACCTTCTGCACGCCGAGCGTCTCGATGAGCTCGTCCTCGATCTCGTCCCGGGTCATGCCCCGGTTGCGGTTGTCGTTCACGATCGAGCTCTCGGTGATGAGCAGGGTGCCCTCGCCGTCGGTCTCGAAGGAGCCGCCCTCGGCGACGAGAGGGGCCTCGACGCGGGGGATCCGGTACTTCGCGAGCAGCGTCTCGCCGACCAGGGCGTCGTTCTCGTGTTCCTGCTTGTTGCCCCAGCCGTTGAAGTTGAGGTCGACGCCGACGACCTTGCCCTGTTCCTCGACGAAGACGGGCACCGTGTCGCGGGCCCACAGGTCGTCGACGTCCAGCGGGACGACCTCCACCAGGGATCCGCACGCCCGCTGCGCCGCCTTCAGCTGCGCGGGCCGCGCCATCATGACGACCTCCTCGTACTCCGCGACCTCGCGCGCGATCCGCGCGATGTCCTTCCGTACGTAGGGGAGGTCCTCCGTCCAGACCGACTCGAGGGCCGGCCAGGACATGAAGGTACGGGTGTGGCTCTCCCACTCGGCGCCCAGCCGGCGCTCCCCGCCGTTCCCGCCGTGCGGCTTCGCACCCCCGGAGGTGGCGGACACTCCGGAGTCCGTGGGGCCGCAGGCGGAAGCGCCGAGGACGAGCGCGCTGATCCCGGCGAAGGAGCGGAGGGCGGAGCGTCGGGAGGGGAGAAAGGTCATCGTGGACTCCGATCGTGGACTGGCAGGACGGAGGCAGCCGGCCGCGGTGGGGGGCACGGAGGGGGACGGCAGGGTCGTCACACGAGTCCTGCTTCAGAGGGTGCATCATCCGCACCGCGTCCGCGCGTCACCGCGGCAGCGGTGACGGCCTCATGTCAAGCACTGTGGCACTGACTGGAATTTCAGTCAAATCTCTCGGTGGGTGTCGGGGGTGCCGGGGGCGTCTGGGCGGCCCGCGCCCGGACCGCTCAGGGTCGCGCGTGCGTCGTCAGGTGGGCGAGTTCCACCTCGATCGCCTCGCCCAGCAGCTCACGGGCGTGGTCCGGGCGAAGAACGCCGCTCAGTCGACGCGCGTCGAGTCCTTCGCGCAGCGCGGTCAGGCGCGCGGCGGAGGCGGCGCGCTCCGCCGCGCTCGCGGCCGGGCGTGCGAGGGTGAGGAGTCCCGCGACATGCCGGACCCAGGCCGCACTCGCCGTGGCGAGCGCCTCGCGGAGCTCGGGCTCGAAGATCGCGCTGGCGCGCAGCTCACTCCAGGCCGTGGTGTTCTCGCGCACCTCGGGGAGGTCCTGGAACTCCAGCTGGAGGGCCATCCCGAGCAGTTCCCGCGGGTCCACGGGTTCGTCGGCGTCCTGCCGTCCCAGGGAATGCTGCTTCGCCCGGTCGGTGATGAACCCGAGCGTGTGCCGCAGGAGGCCGGCCCGGTCCTTGAAGTGGTAGTAGACCAGCGCGGTCGACACCCCGGCCTCGGCCGCCAGGTCCTCCGTGCGGAGCCCGCGTACCCCGCGTCTGGCTATGGTGCGGGCCGCTGCCTCCAGGATCGCGGTTCTGCGGTCCTTCACCATGTCGTCCCTTCGTCCGTCAGTCATCGCCGGTCACCACCGCCGTGGCCGGTCACGGCCGGTCATCACGGGTCGTGGCCGCTCGTGGCCGCTCATCGTCTCATATTGACTGAAACTTTAGTTAAGGGCACGATGCGAGGAGCGGCGCCGCACGTCGCTCCGTTCCACCTGCCGAAAGAGCCACCGCATGTCCGCTCAGCTTCCCGGTGCACAGCCCGCCCATACGGCTCTGGCCTCCGACGACCCCCGCGAGATCGGCGGCTACCGCCTTCACGCCCGGCTGGGCGCGGGCGGCATGGGCGTCGTGTACCTGGCGTACACCCCCGGAGGTCGTCCGATCGCCCTGAAGGCGGTGCGGGCCGAGTTCGCCGAGGACCCCGAGTTCCGCGAGCGCTTCGCCCAGGAAGTGGCCAGCGCCCGTCGGATCCACGGCCTGTTCACCGCGCAGGTGGTCGACTACGGCGTGGACGCCCGTACGCCGTGGCTGGCGACGGCGTACGTTCCGGGGCCCACCCTTCAGCAGGTGGTCCAGCGGCACGGGCCGCTGCCGGTGCGGACCGTCCTGCTGCTCGTGGCCGGCATCGCCGAGGCGCTGCAGGGGATCCACGGAGTGGGTGTCGTCCACCGGGACCTCAAGCCCGCCAACGTGCTGATCGCCGCCGACGGACCCCGGGTGATCGACTTCGGGATCGCGCGCGCGGCCGACGCCACCGCGCTGACCGGGGCGGGACTGCGGATCGGCACCGCCGCCTTCATGGCGCCCGAGCAGGCGCTGGGACTCCAGGTGACGGCGGCGACCGATGTGTTCGCGCTCGGTGCGCTCGCCGTGTACGTCTCGGGCGGGGCGCCGCCCTTCGGGAGCGGGCCGGAATCCGCCGCGCTGTACCGCGTGGTCCACGAGGCGCCCGATCTGGCTCCCGTCCCCGCCGCCCTGCGCGACCTGCTCGGACGCTGCCTGGCCAAGCGCCCGGAGGGCCGCCCCTCGACCGCCGAACTGATCGAGGCCGTCCACGCCCATCCCGCCGTGGGGCCGCGGCCGGAGTTCGCCGACGACTGGCTGCCCCGCCCCGTCAGCGCCGACCTCGCGGGGCACGGTGCGGGACCGACGCCGCCGTCCCATGTCCAGCCCACCGTCAGGGCCACCGCGTTCTCCTCGCGGAGCCCGCACCCGGGAGTCGACGCGGCGACGGGCTCGCCCGGTGGTACGGGTCTCCCCGGCGGTACGGGCTCGCCCGGCGGTGCGGGATACCCCGGCAGTACGGGCTCCGGCGGGACGGGCGACTCCGGCGGTACGGGTACGGCGCCCCCCGGAGTGCCGGAGGCGCACCGTGCCGGTGCCCGGGCGCACACCCCTTCCTCGCGCAGGGCGCCCCGTCGCCGTGGCCGACTGCTGCTCGCAGCCGTCGTGGTGCTCCTCGCGCTCTTCGCGGGCGGCGCGGCCGTCTACTGTCTCGACCCCCCACCGGAGGAGGGGGCGAGCGATGCGGCCGGCGCCACCGGCGAACCCTCGGCACGGCCGCCCGTCAGCGTGCAGCCCTCCGGCGGCACGCCGAAGCCGTCCGGCGGGACCGCCTACACGGTCGGATACGCGGGGGTCGAACTCACCTCGCCCGACACCTCGTACGAGTTCGATCTCAAGGCGGGCAAGGTCGTTCCCGAGGAGACCGCCGCCTGGTACCTCGCCCGCACGGACAAGGCGTTCGTCCTGCCCGAGGAGAGCGACGCCTTCGTCGCGACCGGGGACGAGCTGAGTCCGGCCGACTGCGTCCGCGGGATCGAGTCGGAACCGGTGACGACGCTGCCGTTCGCCGAACTCGCCGACGAGCGGCCCTTCTGCGTCCGCAGCGCGGACCAGAAGGAGATCGTGATCGCGCGCCTCGTCGAAGTGGCCGAGGACGGCGGGTCAGTGACCGTCGTCGTCGACCATCACCGGCGCGACGGATGAGGTGGCGATCCGTGCCCTCCGGCGCCGACAGCGCGCAGGGCGGCGGCCGGTCGGCCGCCCGAGGGCCGCGGGTCCGGCCTGATCACCGCCGGGTAGGGTTCGGGCATGGCATCTCGTAGTACTCAGATCCTCGAAGCGGCAGCGCGGGTCATCGCCCGTCGCGGGATCCGCGGGCTGCGGGTGGAGGAGCTCGCGGCGGAGGCCGGCGTCTCCACGGCCCTGATCTACTACTACTTCAAGGACCGCTCCGGGATCCTGCGCCACACGCTGGAGTTCATCAGCCAGCGAGCCGAGCGCTACACGAGCGACCGCGACCCGGACGCGCCGCCGCTGAGCCCGCGCGAGGAACTCGAGGGAACACTCCTCCTGGAGCTCCAGGACACCGTCGAGGTACGCGAGAACAGCGCGGCCTGGGGCGAGTTGAGGGCGAGCGCCGTCTTCGACGAGCTGCTCCGCGAGGACCTCGCCCGGGCCACCCTGATGTGGGCCCAGGACGTGGCGGTGCTGCTCGGCCAGGTGCAGCCCATGGCGTCCGCGTCGGCGCTCGCCGCCGCGGGGGAGCGGCTCACGGCTCTCCTGGAGGGGCTGAGCATGCGCTGGCTCGGCGGCGGGATCAAGATCGACCACGCGCGCGCGTTGCTGCTCGGCGCCGTCGAGGCGGAGCTGGCCGCGCTCCGCTGAGCCGGGGCGCCCCGGACTCCCGCGCCCTTGAGTCCCGCACCCCCCTGTGCGGTCTCCCGCACTCTAGTGTGCCCGCGCCCCTGTGCGCCCTGACTTTCACGCTTCCCCCGCGCCCACGGCCGTCCTGCCGCCCGTGCCGGCAGCGGAGCTCCGTGACCTTTCCGTGAGCCGCTCCCTTCCGTCGTGCCACCCCTCATCTGCCGAGGAGCGCTTGCTCTCAGGCGTTGACTGTTTTTTCAGTCAATGCCACAGTGAGGGCATCGCCGAGAACGGACTGCTCTCGCATCCGTACCGCCGGCTTCCCTGCCTGCCGAGGTCCTCCTCGGACCTCGCCGCCTCCGCGGACCCGAGGCCGTGACCCGGTCCGATGCCCAGCGGCGGCCGTGCCGTCCAGGCATCTCGCCCACCTTCCGGAGAAGGAATGAACACCATGATGTCGACCGGCGTACCCGTCGGGATATCGGGTCGGGGGCCGTCATGCCGCTGACTCCCACCGAGCGGGACCGCCTGCTGCTCTTCACCACCGCCGAGCTCGCCCGGGCCCGCCACGCGCGCGGTCTGCGGCTGAACGTCCCCGAGGCCACCGCGATCGTCGCCGACACGGTCTGCGAGGCCGCCCGCGACGGACTGCGCCTCGCCGATGCGATCGAGCGGGGTCGTTCGGTCCTCGGCCCGGACGACGTGCTGCCCGGGGTCGCCGACGTGGTCACCGAGATCCAGGTGGAGGCCGTCTTCGACGACGGCACCCGGCTCGCCGCCGTCGCCGAGCCGTTCGGCGCCCAGGAGCGCAACGACGGCGCCCCGGGTGCCGTCCTGCCGGCCCCGGACGCCATCGCCGTGCCGGAGCCGCAGTTCGCGCTGGCCGTGCGCAACACCGCGGAGGTGCCCGTCAGCGTGACCTCGCACTTCCACTTCTTCGAGGCTAATCCGCGCCTCGACTTCGACCGGGCGGCCGCGTACGGCATGAGGCTCGCCGTGCCCGCCGGGTCGTCGTTCCGCTTCGACCCGGGCGCCGAGGCGGAGGTCGGACTCGTGCCGATCGGCGGCGCCCGGGTCGCCATCGGCTTCGCGGGCCTGGTCGACGGGCCGCTGGACGCGCCCGGCGCGAAGGAGGAGGCCCTGCGCAGGGCGGCGGCCTGCGGCTACCGCGGTGCGCACGGCGAGCGGGCTGCGTCCGGCGCGGCCGGTGACGTCGCCGATCCGCCCGACGTCGCGGATGCCCCCGACACTCCCGAGGCCCTGGAAGGAGCCGTCCTGTGAGCAAGCCGACCAGGCACAGCGATCACTGTGCGCCGGGTGCCGGCAGGCACGTCGACCCGTACGAATACGCCACTGTCCACGGTCCACGCGCGGGCGACCGGGTCCGGCTCGGCGACTCCGGTCTCGTCGTCCGCGTCGAGTCGGACTCGCAGCGGCCGGGGGACGAGTTCCTGGCCGGTTTCGGCAAGACCGCCCGCGACGGCCTGCACCTCAAGGCGGCGGCCGTCCGCGAGACCTGCGACGTCGTGATCACCAACGTCCTGGTGATCGACGCGGTCCTGGGCATCCGCAAGGTGTCGATCGGGCTTCGTGAGGGCCGGATCCACGCGATCGGGCGCGCCGGGAACCCGGACACGCTCGACGGGGTCGAGGTCGTCGTCGGTACGGGGACGACGATGATCCCCGGCGAGGGGCTGATCGCCACCGCCGGAGCCGTCGACACCCATGTCCATCTGCTGTCACCCCGGATCATGGAGGCCTCGCTCGCGAGCGGCGTCACCACGGTCATCGGGCAGGAGATCGGGCCGAGTTGGGGTGTCGGGGTCAACTCGCCCTGGGCGCTGCGGCACGCGTTCAACGCCTTCGACGCCTGGCCGGTCAACATCGGTTTCCTGGCCCGGGGTTCGTCCTCGGACCCGGCGCCGCTGGTGGAGGCGCTCGCGGAGGGCGGGGCATCGGGTTTCAAGGTCCACGAGGACATGGGCGCCCACACGCGTGCGCTCGACACGGCCCTGCGGGTGGCCGAGGAGCACGATGTGCAGGTCGCCCTGCACAGCGACGGCCTGAACGAGTGCCTGTCGGTCGAGGACACCCTGCGGGTTCTGGACGGCCGTACGATCCACGCCTTCCACATCGAGGGCTGCGGCGGCGGGCACGTCCCCAACGTCCTGAAGATGGCGGGCGTGCCGAACGTCATCGGCTCCTCCACCAACCCCACGCTCCCCTTCGGCCGCGACGCCGTCGCCGAGCACTACGGGATGATCGTCTCCGTCCACGCGCTCAAGCCGGACCTGCCCGGTGATGCCGCGATGGCGCGCGACCGGATCCGGGCCGGGACGATGGGCGCGGAGGACGTGCTGCACGACCTCGGCGCGATCGGGATCACCTCCTCCGACGCGCAGGGCATGGGCAGGGCCGGCGAGACCGTCCGGCGCACGTTCGCCATGGCCGGGAAGATGAAGGCCGAGCTGGGCCCCATGGAGGGCGACGGGCAGGGCGATGACAACGCGCGCGTGCTGCGCTACATCGCCAAACTCACCATCAACCCGGCGATCGCCCACGGCCTCGCCCACGAGATCGGCTCGATCGAGGTCGGCAAGATGGCCGACATCGTGCTGTGGCGGCCCCCGTTCTTCGGTGCGAAGCCGCAGATGGTCATCAAGAACGGCTTCCCCGCCTACGGTGTGACCGGCGACCCGAACGCTGCCACCGACACCTGTGAGCCCCTCGTCCTCGGCCCCCTTTTCGGCGCCCACGGCGCCACCCCGGCCGACCTCTCCGTGGCCTTCGTCAGCCGGGCCGCCGCCGAGTCGGGCAGCTTCGGCCGCCCGTACGACGCCATGGCGACCCGCCGTCGCCGGGTCGCGGTGCGCGGCACCCGGGGCATCGGGCCGGCAGACCTCCTTCGCAACTCCCGGACCGGTGACGTCCAGGTCGACGGCCGAACCGGGCTCGTCACGCTGGACGGGGAGCCCCTGCGCTCGGAGCCGGCCCACGAGGTCTCTCTCAGCCGCCTCTACTTCCTCTGAGCCCCGACTGTCTCCGCCACTCCTGATCCTCCGTCCGGCCCCGTCCGGCCCCGATCCGGCTCTGATCCGGTTCTGGTCCGTACTGTTCCGCTTCCGAGTGAACGCCCCCTGAATTCTCTCTTGACTGAAATTTCAGTCGAGGAGAAGATTCCATCCACCACGTACTCGTCCGTGGCTCGATTCGGCCTTGTGCCGGCCGTCCGCCACCGACCGGTATCTCTGGCGAGAGAAGAGAGTTCTCGAATGACCGCATTCCGTATGCCCGCCGAGTGGTCCGAGCACGAGGGCTGCCTGATGGCCTGGCCCACCCGCCCCGACCTCTGGGGCAGTGTGCTGAACGACGTCAAGGAGGAGTACGCGAACGTCGCCAGGGCCATCGCCGAGTTCGAGCCGGTGACGATGGTCGCCCCGCTCGGCCACGGCGACGACGCCCGCGCCCACTGCGGCAGCGGGATCACCGTCGTGGAGCTTCCCCTGGACGACTCCTGGTTCCGCGACTCCGCCCCGCTGTTCGTGCTCGACGGCGACGGGCGCCGCGCCGGCGTCGACTTCCGCTTCAACGCCTGGGGCCGCAAGCACCACCCGTACGACTCCGACGACCGGATCAGCGGTCTGCTCCTGGAGCACCTCGACGTCGAGCGCATCGCCTCCGACATGATCCTCGAGGGCGGGGCGATCACGGTCGACGGCGAGGGCACGCTCATCACGACCGAGCAGTGCCTGCTGCACCCCAACAGGAACCCCGGCATGAACCGGGTCGAGATCGAGGCCGAGCTGAAATCCCGACTCGGCGTCACCAAGGTTGTATGGCTCCCGTACGGAGGCCTCCTGGACACGGAGACGGACGGTCACGTCGACGGCGTCTGTGCCTTCGCCGCGCCCGGCAGGGTCGTCGTCTCGCTGCCCGACGACCCCGCGCACCCCGACTACGCCCGGATGCGCGCCAACCGCGCGGTCCTGGAGGTCACCACCGACGCCCGGGGACGGTCGCTGGAGATCGTCGACGTTCCGCAGGCGGCGTTCGTCGACGTGGCCGACGGCGAGGTCGAGGTCTCGTACCTGAACTACTACGTCGCCAACGGCGGCGTCGTCGTCCCCGTGGCGGGCCTGCCCCAGGACGACGACGCGCTCGCGGTGATCGCCGCGGCGTACCCGGGCCGCAAGGTGGTCGGCGTGCAGGCGCTCGCGATCGCGTTCGGCGGCGGGGGGGTGCACTGCATCACGCAGCAGCTCCCCGTCGCCCGCCCCCTCGCGTAACCCGGACCGGACCGATCGCTCCTGCCGGACCGTCCCCTCGGTCCGGCAGCCTCCCCCATCGCGTACGCACAGACCGTACGGAAAGAGAGCGCGACGATGACCACACCCGTACCCCGCACCGGCAGACGCGGCAGCGTCTCCCGGGGCCGTCCGTCCGGCCGCCGCCGCGCCGCCGCGGCCGCCCTCCTGGCGACGGCGGCCCTGGTCGTGTCCTGCTCGGGGCCGCCCAAGAACGGGGCGAGCACCGGCGGCGTCACCCTCTCGAAGACCACGCCCGTCGCCAAGGGCGACATCGACTCCTTCACGTGGGCCGTGTACGCCGAGCCGCCGACGCTCGACTACACCGTGGCGTTCGACTACCCGCAGAACACGATCCTGTCCAACGTCTGCGAGAGCCTCATGCGCTGGACGCCGGGCCTCACCCTCGAACCGGGGCTCGCCGAGAAGGCGTCCAACCCCGACCCGACGACGTGGGTGTACGACCTGCGGAGCGGGGTGCGCTTCCACGACGGCCGGACCATGAGCGCCGACGACGTCGTGTTCAGCCTCGGCCGGCAGCGCGACCCGGACAACGCGGCGGCCTGGGCGCAGAACTTCGAGAACGTCGCCTCCATACGGAAGACGGGCCCGCTCCAGGTCACCGTCAAGCTCGAGAAGCCCGACTCCCAGTTCCCCCAGTACATGGCGACCGCCGCCGGAGTCATCGCCTCCAAGGCCGGCGTCGAGGCGGCCGGCAAGGACTACGGCACCTCGGGCGGACTCGCCTGCACCGGACCGTTCTCCCTCGGCACCTGGAACAAGGGCCAGTCCGTGCAGCTCGACCGCTTCGACGGCTACTGGGGGAAGAAGGCCAGGTCAGGCAAGGTCGTCTTCCGGTTCATGACCGACCCCTCCGCCCGGACCAACGCCATGCTCAGCGGCGAGGCCGACGGCGGCTACCTCATCCCGACCGAGAGCTACGGCCGCCTCAAGGGCAGCGGCGTCGGCACCCTCTACTTCGGCGAGGGCCTCAGCACCGTCAACGTCAACATCACGAACATGAAGGGACCGCTCGGCGACGTCCGGGTCCGCCGGGCGCTCTCCCTCGCCCTGGACCGCTCCGGCTTCGTGAAGGCGGGACTCGGCGGCGCGGGCAGCGTCACGAACTCGCTCACCACCCGTGCCGCCTGGTCGGCCGGCTCGGAGCCGACCAGGAAGAAGGCCCTCGACGGCCTCCCGCAGATCACTCCCGACATCGGCAAGGCCACGGCGCTGATCAAGGAGGCGGGCGCCACCGGGAAGACGCTCACCGTCGCCACCAGCTCCATCGGCCAGGACGTCTCCCTGCTCGCCACCGCCGTGCAGGCGGCCGGTGCCCGGATCGGTCTCGACATCCGGCTCAAGACCATCGCGCCCAACGCGTTCACCGCCCTGTTCACCGACCCCGAGGCGCGCGAGGGCATCGACATGTTCCCGCTCACCTACTACGACTCGATCACCGACCCGCTCGACCTGCTGCAGAACTTCAAGACCGGCGCCTACATGAACTTCGCCGGCTACAGCGACAGGACGTACGACGCGGGAGTCGCACGGGCGACGGCCGAGTACGACCCGGACAAGCGCCTGGCGATCGAGTCGGAGCTGCAGAAGCACGCCGTCGAGAACCTGCTGTGGATCCCGGTCGCCGAGTGGCCCACCGCCGTCTTCCTCAACAAGAGGATCACCGGCGCCCCCACCACCATCTCGTACATGTACTACCCGTGGGCCGCCGACGTGGGGGCCGCCCCGTGAACTTCGCGAGATTCGCCGTCCGACGGGTGACGGAGATGGCCGTCACCCTCCTCGTGGCGTCGTTCGTCGTCTTCGGCGCGATGTACCTGGCGCCGGGCAGCCCCGCGAGCTTCCTGCTCTCGGGCCGCTCGGCCTCGCCGGAGGCGCTCGCCGCGATCAACGCCCAGTACCACCTGGACGACCCCTTCTTCGTCCGCTACCTCAGCTGGCTGGGGGACATGCTGCAGGGCGACTTCGGGCGGTCCATCACGTACCGCATCGACGTGTCCCGGCTCCTCGCCGACCGGCTGCCGACCACGCTGCTGCTGATCGCGATGGCACTGGTCGTGGTCGTGGTCATCGGACTGGTGCTCGGCTGGGTCTCCGCCGTACGCGGCGGGGCGACCGACTCCGCCGTGCTGGTCACCACCACGTTCGCCGTCGGCACCCCGTCCTTCGTCGCGGCCGTCCTGCTCCAGGCCCTGTTCGCCGTGAAGCTCGGCTGGTTCCCCAGCGGCGGCGCCGGCGACGGCCTCCTCGACACACTCTGGCACCTGACCCTGCCGGCGATCGCGCTCGCGCTCTATCTGATCGGCATGCTCGCCCGGGTCACCCGCTCGGCGATGCTCGAGGCCCTCGACAGCGAGCACGTCACCGTGGCCCGCAGCCGCGGCGTCCCGGAGCGCCAGGTGATCCGCCGCCATGTGTTCCGCAACTCCCTCGGCACCGTCCTGACCACCGGCGGACTGATCGTCTCGACCCTGCTGGTCTGCACGATCCTCGTCGAGACCGCGTTCAGCATCGGCGGCATCGGCCAGCTCCTGGAGCTGTCCACGACCACCAAGGACTTCCCGACCGTCCAGGCCATTTCGCTGATCATCGTCGCCCTGTTCATGATCGTGAACCTCATCGTCGACCTGCTGCTCCCGCTGGTCGACCCGCGGATCACCCTCGGATCGAGGAGCTCCTCCGCATGACCGCCGTCCTCACCCGCCGGCCCGGCCTCGCCAAGATCCGTACGGCCCGGTCGCCGCTCCACCTCGTCTGTCTGGGCTTCGTCGTCCTCGTCGTCGCCGGTGCGCTCCTCGCCTCCCTCGTCGTGCCGTACGACCCCAACGCCGTCGACCTCGGCAACGCGCTCGCCGGACCCTCCGCCGAGCACCTCCTCGGGGTGGACGCGGCGGGCCGCGACACCTTCTCCCGCCTGCTCCTCGGCGCCCGCACCTCGCTGCTCGGCCCCCTCGGAGTGGTCCTCTTCTCCACCCTCGCCGGTGTCGTGGTCGGCACGGCCGCGGCCTGGCGGGGCGGCTGGCTCGACTCGGTCCTCTCCCGCAGCACCGAACTCGTCTTCGCCTTTCCCGGCATGCTCCTCGCGATCCTGATCATCTCGATCTACGGCGAGGGGCTCCTGGCCCCGGTCATCGCCCTCGCCATCGCCTACCTGCCCTACGTCAGCAGGCTGACGCGCTCACTGGTCCTCGCCGAACGAGAGCGTCCGTACGTCAGCGCCTACCTGGTCCAGGGCCACTCGGCCCTCCAGATCTGCCTGCGCCACATCCTCCCCAACATCGCCCCCATCGTCCTCGCCCAGTCCACCATCAACTTCGGCTACGCCCTCATGGACCTCGCCGGCCTCTCCTTCCTCGGACTGGGCGTCCCGGCGCTCACCCCCGACTGGGGCCGCATGGTCTTCGACGGGCAGACGGCCGTCCAGCAGGGCTACCCGCTGTCCGCGATCCTGCCCAGCGTCCTGATCGTGCTCACCGTCGTCGCGTTCAACGTGGTCGGAGAGCGCTGGGCCGACCGCGTCGCCAGGAGAGACCGATGAACACATCCGACAGGCCGGTGAAGACCTCCGAGAGGCCGGAGAACGCTTCCGACAGACCGGTGAACAGCTGCGACAGGCCGGCCCTCGACATCCAGGGGCTGCGGATCACCCTGCCCGGCACGGCCCGACCCGTCCTCGACGGGATCGACCTCACCGTCGCCACCGCGGAGACCGTCGCGCTCGTCGGCGAGTCCGGCTCCGGGAAGAGTCTCACCTCACGCAGCGCCCTGCGCCTGCTGCCGCCGGGCGCCGTCACCGAGGGCACCGTCCTCGTCGACGGCCAGGACGTCCTCACCCTCGACGCCGACCGGCTGCGGGCTCTGCGGACCGGCACCGTGGCCATGATCTTCCAGGACCCGCGGGCGGCCATCAACCCGCTCCGGCGCATCGGCGACTTCCTCACCGAGAGCGTCCGCGCGACCAGGACGATGACCGCCGCGCAGGCGACCGCGCGCGCCGTCGAACTCCTCGAAGCGGTGGGCCTCGACGGCACGGCGCTCGCCAAGTACCCCAGCCAGGTCTCCGGCGGCATGCTGCAACGCGTCATGATCGCGGCCGCGTTGATGGGCGACCCGGCCCTGCTGCTCGCCGACGAGCCGACCACCGCCCTGGACGTCACCACCCAGGCGGAGGTCATCGCCCTCCTCGGCAAGCTGCGCGAGCGGTTCGGCACCGGTCTGCTCTTCGTCACCCACGATCTCGATCTCGCGGCCGCCATCAGCGACCGGGTGTACGTGATGTACGCCGGGCGGATCGCCGAGAGCGGACCGGCCGCGGAGATCTTCGCGCAGCCCCGCCACCCCTACACGGCGGCCCTCCTGGCCTCCACCCCCCGCCTGGAGAACCCGCGGGGGCGGCTCGCCGCCATCGACGGGCAGCCCCCCGACCTCCGGGTGACGCTCACCGGCTGCGCCTTCGCCGCCCGCTGCACGCTCGCCACCGAAGTCTGCGGCCAGCAGGCCCCGGTGACGCAGCCCGCCCCGGGCCGGCCGGGACACCGGGCCGCCTGTCACCACAGCGAGCGGCTCGAAGGGAGCGCCGTCGATGCCTGAGAACGCCGAGACCGTGGTGAACGCCGAGAACGCCGAGACCGTGGTGAGCGCCGTGACCGACAGGACCGCCGTGACCGACGCCGGGGACTCCCGGTACGGCGAGAACGCCGACGACGTCCTGGTCGTCAGGGGCCTGCGCCGGACCTACGGAGCCGTACGGGCCGTCGACGACGTGTCCTTCACGCTGCCGCACGGCGGGTCCCTGGGCATCGTGGGGGAGTCCGGCTCAGGAAAGACCACCACGGCCCGGATCGTCGTCGGCCTGGAGAGGGCGGACGAGGGCGAGGTGTACGTACGGGGCCGGTCCCGGACCGAGCGGCGCCGCGGCCGCGCGCAGCGACTCGCCCGCGCCCGCGAGGTCCAGATGGTCTTCCAGGACCCCCTTCAGTCCCTCGATCCGCGGACCAGCGTCGAGGCGGCCCTCCGCGAGACGCTACGGCTCCACTTCCCCGAGCGGGACCACGACCGGCGGGTGCGGGAGCTGCTCGACCAGGTCGGTCTCGGGACGCGCGCCGCCGACGCGCTGCCGCGCCGGCTCTCGGGCGGCCAGCGGCAGCGCGTGGCCATCGCCCGCGCCCTCGCCGTGGAGCCGGCCGTCCTCGTCCTGGACGAGGCGGTCGCCGCGCTCGACGTCTCCGTGCAGGCGCAGATCCTCAACCTGCTCGCCGACATCCGGGAGCAGACCTCGATCGGCTATCTCTTCATCACGCATGATCTGGGGGTGGTCCGGTGCGTCACCGACGATGTCATCGTGATGCGGCACGGCGCGGTCGTGGAGGCGGGGCGCACCGCCGAGGTGCTGGCCGCGCCGCAACACCCGTACACCCGGCTGCTCATGGAGTCCGTGCCGCGCCCCGGCTGGGATCCGGAGCGGATCGCGGCCGCCCGCCGGGCACTGTAGGGCGGGCGGGGACGCCTCAGACGCCGGCGGCGAGCGTGCGGACCAGGGTCCGGAGGACCGCCCCGGCGTCGACATCGGCGTCCAGGGACTCCACGGCGGCCAGACCGTCGACGGCCGCGGCGACGGCCTCGCCCAGCGGCCGGGGGTCGAGACCGCCACCGCGCTCGTCGGCCAGCACCTGGAACAGCTCCACGAAACCGGCGCGCCAGCGCCGGTACTCCGTCTCCATGGCCTCCCTGACCCGGTCGTCGTTCAACGCGTGCCAGTGCAGGGCGGAATGGAGGTGGGCGAGGTCCGTCTTCTCGGGCCTGCCGAGCAGGTCGAGCACCCGCTCGGCGCGCTCGGCGAAGGTGCCGGGGCCGGCGACGGCCTCCTCCAGGGGCGAGATCCACTCGGGGCGGATGTCCGCGACGACCGCGAGGACGAGGTCGGTCCTGTCCTGGAAGTGGTAGTGGCACATTCCGTGCGACACCCCGCAGAGCGCCGCCACGTTGCGGGTGGTGAACCGCTCGCTCATCTCGCCCGCGAGCAGTGTGCGGGCGGCCGCGATCAACCGCGCCCGGGTCTGCTCGCCCTTCGCCGAGGCCCGTGACCGTGTGGCCGGGCGGGGCGGGGGAGCGGTCGGGTTCGGGGAGTCCTTCGCGGATGCTGCCATGGCCTCACTCTAGCCACGCCCTACGCCTGCCATCTGCGGGTTTCGATGCCTCGTACACCCGGTGGCGGACGAGCTCCGGCGGTTCCGGGCAATGCTGCGCACAATATTGACCGAGCGCTCGGTCAGTTTTACATTTCTGGCCAACCGCGGACCCTCCGCGGGGAGTTGAAGCAGGAGGCACACGTGAGCCGACCCGAATCCAGCCGACGCGCACGCAGCGGTCTGAACCGCCGGGGATTCCTCGCCGCGGCCGGTCTGACCGCGGCCGGAGCCGCCCTCGCCACCACCCGCTTCCAGGCCGGTGCCGCCACGTCCGCGGGCACCTTCCGGGTCCCGGTCGAGGACGTCCGCCACACCCGTACGTGGATGGCCTGGCCGGACAGCACGTCGATCTGGGGCAACAAGCTGAGCGGCGTCCAGGCGGACATCGCCCTGATCGCCCGTACCGTCGCGAAGTACGAACCGGTGGTGATGTGCGCCAACTCGGGCAGCGCCGCCAAGGCCCGTCAGTTGTGCGGCTCCACGGTCACCGTCATCAGCACCATCCCCGTCGACGACTGCTGGATGCGGGACTCCGGGCCCGTCTTCCGTACCGACGGGGCCGGCGGCCTCGACGCGATCGGCCTCAACTTCAACGGCTGGGGCAACAAGCAGGCCCACGCCAAGGACGCGCTCGTCGCCGGACGCATCGCCTCGTACGTGGGTGTGCCGATCACCTACGCCGACCTGGTCGGCGAGGGCGGAGCCATCGAACAGGACGGCGCCGGAACCCTCATGGCCACCCGCAGCAGCCTCGTGAACCGCAACCGGAACCCCGGGGTGACGGAGCGGCAGCTGGAGACCGCCATGTGCGCGGCGTACGGCGCCTCCAAGGTCATCTGGTTCGACGGCGTCCGCGGCCAGGACATCACCGACGACCACGTCGACGCCACGTCCCGCTTCCTCGCACCCGGCGAGGCCCTGGTCCAGATGCCCCTGGCGTCCGAGAACGACGCCTACGCCCGGGACGCGCGCCAGCAGTTCAGCATCCTGTCCGCCTCGACGACCTCCACGGGCGTCCCGATGGACACGATGCGCCTCCAGGGCCCGGACTACTACAAGATCCGTTCCAGCAACCCGGAGTTCCTCGCCTCCTACGCCAACTTCTACCTCTGCAACGGCGCTGTCATCAGCGCCCACTTCGGTGACACCCGCGCGGACCAGGAGGCGAAGGCGACCCTGCGGAGCCTCTACCCCGACCGGGTCGTCGAGCAGCTGAACATCGACCGCCTCGGCACCGGCGGCGGCGGCATCCACTGCGTCACCCAGCAGCAGCCCGTCCGCTAGCGGACGGGACACGGCGACCGGGGGCGGGAGCGGGCCCGCGGAGACCCCTGACACGAGCTCATGTCGGCGCCCCTTCCTCGCCGGAGGGGCGCCTCTTCCTTGTCGGGGGACACGCCTTCCCGTGCGGGAGGCGTGCGCCCCCTCGTCGGAGCGCCCCCTCGGCGGAGGGGTGTACGTGACCGCCCGGCCGCTCCCCGGTGTAAATTGGCAAGATCGCCGTGGCGTGAACGCAAAAAGGGCTGAACCTTTGATTGCTCGGTTCAGCCCTGAGATAGCCTGGGAAAATGCTAACAGAGGTCACTGCAACCCGCTATGTCACGCCCTTGCGTGAGGGTGGCTCGCTCCCCGGGATCGTCGAGGCCGACGACCTCGGCACGTACGTCATGAAGTTCACCGGCGCCGGCCAAGGGCGCAAGACCCTGGTCGCCGAGGTCGTCTGCGGGCAGCTCGCCCGCCGGCTCGGTCTGCGGGTGCCCGAGCTCGTCACCATCCAGCTCGACCCCGTCATCGGACTCTCCGAGCCCGACCAGGAGGTGCAGGAGCTGCTCAAGGCGAGCGGCGGGCTCAACCTGGGCATGGACTACCTCCCCGGCTCGCTGGGCTTCGACCCGCTGGCGTACGAGGTCGACCCCGTGGAGGCCGGCAAGGTCGTCTGGTTCGACGCGGTGATCAACAACGTCGACCGGTCCTGGCGGAACCCGAACATGCTCGTCTGGCACGGCGATCTGTGGCTCATCGACCACGGCGCCACCATGATCTGGCACCACAACTGGCCCGGCGCCCAGGCGTCCGCCGCCAAGCCGTACGACGCCTCCGACCACGTGCTCGCCCGCTACGCGCCGGACATCGCCGCCGCGGCCGCCGCACTGGCCCCGCTCGTCACCCGTGAGCTGCTCGACGAGATCGCCGCCGACGTGCCCGACGAGTGGCTCGTCGACGAGCCCGGCTTCGACGGCACGGACGAGGTGCGCGCCGCCTACGTCGCGGCGCTGCTGCCCCGCGCCGCCACCATCCACGAGCGGATCACGCTCGGACCCCGGACCGAGAGCCGGCCGCAGCAGCCGCCCGGCTGGCTCGCCGAGCGCCTCGCGCCCCGGACGCACTCCACCGAGAAGGACAGCACCCCGTGACCGATCGTGATGTCTTCGAGTACGCGCTGCTGCGCGTGGTGCCGCGGGTCGAGCGCGGTGAGTGCTTCAACGCGGGAGTCGTCGTCTACTGCCGCGCCCGTTCCTACGTGGCCGCCCGTACGCACCTGGACGAGGCGAAACTGTCGGTGCTGGACCCGGCGGCCGACGTGACCGGGGTGCGGGCCGCCCTGCGCGCGGTCGAAGGGGTCTGTCTGGGAGGCGACGCCGCCGGGCAGGCCGCCGGTGACGACGCGGGACGGCGCTTCCGCTGGCTGATCGCACCGCGCTCCACGGTCGTCCAGCCGGGGCCGGTCCACACCGGCCTCACCGTCGACCCGGAGGCCGAGGTGGAGCGACTGCTCGACCTCCTCGTGCGCTGAGAGCCCCGCCCTGGCGGATCGCCCCCGCCCCGCCTTGGCGGATCGCCCCCGCCCCGCCTTGGCGGATCGCCCCCGCCCCGCCCCGGCGGACGGACCCCGCCAGGGCCTGGCGGATCCCCCCCCCGCCCCGCCTTGGCGGATCCCCCCGCCCGGCCGGGTGGATCCGCCCGCCACGCCCGGTGGATCCACCTGCCGCGCCCGGTGGTTCACCCCGCCCCGCCCGGCTGTGCCCGCCCGTGCCGCACAGCCGGGCGGGGCGTCCGTCTCCGCGCCCGCCCGTGCCGCACGGGTGGGCAGTGACCGGGTGCACCCGGTGGGCCGTTGACACCGGGTGCCAGTGCTTCTAGCGTCTCGTTCTGCGGACGATACTAAGCGGTCGCTCATGTGCGGGACGCAGGAGCGGGTGACCGGTTCGACCGCGACCAGGGACGATCCAAGGGCGAGGAGAACCAAGCATGTCCACCACCGAGCAGCGCGTAGCCGTCGTCACGGGTGCCGCACGGGGTATCGGGGCCGCCACGGCGCTCCGCCTCGCGGCCGAGGGCCGCGCCGTCGCCGTACTCGACCTCGACGAGGCGGCCTGCAAGGACACCGTCGAGAAGATCACCGCCGCGGGCGGCACCGCCCTCGCGGTCGGCTGCGACGTCTCCGACAGCGCCCAGGTGGAGGCCGCCGTCGCGCGCGTCGCCGCCGAGCTCGGCGCGCCGACGATCCTCGTCAACAACGCGGGTGTGCTCCGCGACAACCTGCTCTTCAAGATGTCGGAGTCCGACTGGGACCTCGTCATGAACGTGCACCTCAAGGGCGCCTTCCTGATGGCGAAGGCCTGCCAGAAGCACATGGTGGACGCGGGCTTCGGCCGGATCGTCTCGCTGTCGTCCTCCTCGGCCCTGGGCAACCGCGGCCAGGCCAACTACTCGGCCGTGAAGGCCGGTCTCCAGGGCCTCACCAAGACCCTCGCCAAGGAGCTCGGCAAGTTCGGCATCACCGCCAACGCCGTCGCCCCGGGCTTCATCGTCACCGAGATGACCGCGCAGACCGCCGAGCGCGTCGGCATGGGCTTCGAGGACTTCCAGGCCGCCGCCGCGTCCATGATCCCGGTGCAGCGGGTCGGCCGCCCCGAGGACGTCGCCAACGCGATCGCCTTCTTCGCCGGCGACGACGCCGGCTTCGTCTCCGGCCAGGTCATGTACGTGGCCGGCGGCCCGCTCAACTGACGACCGGCATCGAGAGGAGCACGGCAGACATGACCGCACAGGCACGGCCGGAACTGTCCGGCAAGGTCGCTCTCGTCACCGGCGCCAGCCGGGGCATCGGCTATGGCATCGCCGAGGCGCTCGTCGCCCGAGGCGACCGGGTCGTCATCACCGGACGCGGCGAGGAGGCCCTCAAGGAGGCCGTCGAGCGCCTCGGCGCCGACCGGGCGATCGGCGTCCCCGGCAAGGCCCACGACGAGGCCCACCAGGCCGCCGCCGTCGAGGCGGCGATGGACGGCTTCGGCCGGGTGGACTTCCTGATCAACAACGCCGGTACGAACCCGGTCTTCGGTCCGATCGCCGACCTGGACCTCGGGGTGGCCCGCAAGGTCTTCGAGACCAACGTGGTCTCCGCGCTCGGCTTCGCCCAGCGGACCTGGCACGCCTGGCAGAAGGAGCACGGCGGGGCGATCGTGAACATCGCCTCGGTCGCCGGTGTCTCCGCCTCGCCGTTCATCGGCGCGTACGGAATCAGCAAGGCCGCGATGATCAATCTGACCATTCAGCTGGCCCATGAATTCGCGCCCCTGGTGCGGGTCAATGCGATTGCCCCCGCGGTCGTGAAGACGAAATTCGCGCAGGCGCTGTACGAGGGCCGGGAGGCGGAGGCCGCGGCGGCCTACCCGCTCGGCCGGCTCGGCGAGCCCGAGGACATCGGCGGCGCGGCCGCCTTCCTCACCTCGTCGCAGTCGGAGTGGATCACTGGCCAGACCCTTGTGGTCGACGGTGGGATTTTCCTGAACGCCGGAGTCGGGTGACCGATAATCGGACACTTTCCGGATTTCGTGTCCGGATTGACCCCGGTTATACGTCGAATGCCTCAAGTGCCCCGTCAGGCTCGAACATTGACCTGACGGGGTGCTGCGGTATCGTCGGCCGACCCGTGGCTGAACGAGGAGCGTGCACGTGTTCAACCGGACCAGTCTGCAGGCCGCTGCAGCCCTTGTGTCCATATCCCTGGTAACCGGATGCAGTGTCTTCTCTGACAGTGATTCGGCCGGGGATCAGAGAATCGTCGTCGGTACGACGAGCTCTCCCACCACGCTTGACCCGGCTGCCGCCTGGGACAACTCCTGGGAGCTCTTCCGGAATGTCTTCCAGACCCTGGTGAGTTTCCCGACAGGCAGCACGACCCCGGATTCCGACGCCGCGGACTGCAAGTTCTCGGACACCTCCAGCAGGGTCTTCGAGTGCAAGCTCGTGGAGGGCCTCACGTTCTCCAATGGGCACAAGCTGGACGCCAAGGCCGTGCAGTACTCGATCGAGCGCATCCGCACGATCAATCACAAGGGCGGCCCGAACGGCATGCTCGGCTCGCTCGACAAGATCGAGACCGTCGGCGACCGGACCGTCGTCTTCCGGCTCAACAAGCCGGATGCCACCTTCCCGATGGTCCTCGCCACGCCGGCGATGTCCCTCGTGGACCCGGCCGAGTACCCGGCCGACCAGCTGCGCAAGGACGGCAAGCTCACCGGATCGGGGCCGTACGTCCTCGACTCGTACACCGAGCGCGAGTCGGCGGAGCTGACCAAGAACCCCACGTACAAGGGCTTCGCCGACCGCAAGAACGGCGGTGTGACCCTCCGCTACTTCGACGACTCCGAGGCGATGGTCGCCGCGCTCAAGAAGAAGGAGATCGACGCCACCTACCGCGGCCTCACCGCCGAGGAGGTCATCGAGCTCCAGGAGGACAAGCCCGAGAACAAGGGCCTCCAGATCGTGGAGTCGACCGGCGCCGACATCCGCTACCTGGTCTTCAACACCCAGGACCCCACGATCGCCAAGCCCGCGGTCCGCAAGGCCATCGCCCAGGTCGTCGACCGCGACGAACTGGTCAGCAAGGTCTACCAGGGCACCGCCGAGCCCCTGTACTCCATGGTGCCCAAGGGAATCGCCGCCCACACCACCAAGTTCTTCGACCGCTTCGGCGACCCGGACGCCAAGAAGGCCAAGAAGATCCTCCGCGAGGCCGGCATCACCGAGCCCGTCGAGCTGAAGTTCTGGTACACGACGGACCGCTACGGCTCCTCGACGGCCGCCGAGTTCAAGGAACTCAAGCGCCAGCTGGAGGAGACCGGCCTCTTCGAGGTCGAGATCGAGGGCAAGCCCTGGAAGGACTTCCAGGCGGGGTACCAGAAGGGCGAGTACCCGGTCTTCGGCCGCGGCTGGTTCCCCGACTTCCCGGACCCGGACAACTTCGTGGCGCCGTTCGTCGGCAAGGAGAACGTCCTCGGTACGCCGTACGAGAGCCCCACGATCACCGGCGAACTCCTCCCGAAGTCCCGCCGCGAGAGCGACCGGGGGACCGTCACGGACGAGTTCGAGGAGGCCCAGGAGATCATGGTCCAGGATGTCCGGCTGCTGCCCCTGTGGCAGGGCAAGCTGTACATCGCGGCCCAGGACGACATCGGCGGCGGCGAGGGCGCGCTCGACCCGCAGACCGTCATGCAGCTCTGGGAGCTGAGCCGCCGGGCCAGCTGGTAGGACCCGGGGCGGCCGTCGGCCGGGAGCCCGTGGGGGCCACTGTCAGTGGCCCCCGGTAGGTTCGTGGACGGAGTAACAGGAACGTCCACCGGAGGTTGTTGACCGTGACCGACACCAGCATGCTGCCCGAGTCCTGGCGGGGTGTTCTCGGCGAGGAGCTGCGGAAGCCGTACTTCGCCCAGCTCACCGAGTTCGTCGAGGAGGAGCGCGCCGAGGGACCGGTCTTCCCGCCGAAGGACGAGGTGTTCGCCGCCCTCGACGCCACCCCGTACGACAAGGTGAAGGTCCTGATCCTCGGTCAGGACCCTTACCACGGCGAGGGGCAGGGACACGGCCTCTGCTTCTCCGTCCGGCCCGGCGTGAAGACCCCGCCCTCCCTGCGGAACATCTACAAGGAGATGCAGGCCGAGCTCGGCCACCCCGTCCCGGACAACGGCTATCTGATGCCGTGGGCCGAGCAGGGCGTCCTCCTGCTCAACGCCGTGCTGACCGTCCGTTCCGGCGAGGCGAACTCGCACAAGGGCAAGGGCTGGGAGAAGTTCACCGACGCGGTGATCACCGCCGTCGCCTCGCGCCCCGACCCCGCCGTCTTCGTCCTCTGGGGAAACTACGCCCAGAAGAAGCTGCCCCTCATCGACGAGGAGCGGCACGTGGTGGTCAAGGGCGCCCACCCCTCCCCGCTCTCGGCGAAGAAGTTCTTCGGATCGAAGCCCTTCACCCAGATCGACGAGGCCGTCGCGGCCCAGGGACACGAGCCGATCGACTGGCGCATCCCGGACCTCGGCTGAGCCTCGGCCCGATCCGGCCCCGGTGCGGCTAGCGTCGGCTCTCCCAGTGGGAGAGCGGGTGGAGGTCGCGGTGACCGAGCAGCAGCAGGTGTCGGACGACGGGGTCATGACCAGGATCGGGCAGACGATGATGCTGCTCCACGGCGGCGACCGCGAGGAGGCACGCAACCGTTTCGGGCTGCTCTGGCAGCAGATCGGCCCGGACGGGGACCCGCTGCACCGGTGCACCCTCGCGCACTACATGGCGGACGCCCAGGACGACCCCGACACCGAGCTGGCCTGGGACCTGCGGGCCCTGAGCGCGGCGGAGGGCCTCGCGGAGGAGCGGCTGGCGGAGCACGACTCGGCGGTCGCCCTCCGGGCGCTGTACCCCTCGCTCCACCTCAACCTGGCCGCCGACTACGTCAAACTCCAGCGGTACGACGCCGCGCGGGTCCATCTCGACCGGGCCCGCGCCGCCTCGGACCACCTCGACGACGACGGCTACGGGAACGGGGTGCGGGCCGCGATCGAGCGCCTGGAGCTGCGGCTTCGCGGGGTGTGAGGGCCGGAAGCCGCCTCGGGCCCCGGGTTCTCGTGGGCCGCTCTGGTCACTCGGGCCCGCGGGTCTCCGCGGGCCACGTGCCCCGGGGCCTCAGGGGCCGTACGTGCCGTGGCAGAGGCGTGACGGGTCGCTGTCGGGCGCCCAGCCGCCGTACCGCTCGCCCAGGTCGCAGACGTCCGCCCGGGAGACCGATGGGTTCTGCGGAAGCTCGGCCGGTTCCGCCGGCAGTTCGGGCAGCGGCGGCCGGGTCTCCGGACGCGGACGCTCACGCTGCCCCGGTACGAACGCGGGGCGCGGTGCCTCCGGGTGGGGCGGGGCCGCCGTCCGCCGGCGCGCCTCGGGCGAGGGTGTCGCGCGGGGCGTGACGGACGGTGGGGGAGTGGGGAGCGCCGCTTCGAGGGCCTCGAGGGCCGGTCCCTCGACGATCTGCGGGGCCACGTCCTGGGCGGGGCGTAAGGTCTCCGCGGCGGGCGAGGAGATGGGCGCCGTCGGCGGGGTGTCCACCGTGACGCAGCCCGCGAGGGCGGCCACGGCCGCCCCGACCAGGATCTTCGCTGCTGTTCGGGTTCCATGCACCCGCGCAACTCTGCTGGTCCTCCGTGATCTCCGCGCCCCTACCGCAGGGGAATGCCCCGCACGGGTGAGCGACGCGGGACCGGACTTGACCCGGTCGGCGTGCCTGCGGGTACGCGGTCGCGCGGTCGGATCCCGATCGCCGCGCGGCGCGTGGGCGCTCAGTCGCCGGTCGCACCGTCGATCCGCTCGCGGACGAGGTCCGCGTGGCCGTTGTGGCGGGCGTACTCCTCGATCATGTGCAGATAGATCCAGCGCAGGTTGAACTGCTTTCCTGAGTGGTGACCGCCCTCGCCCAGGTCGTCGAGACCGCGCCCGGCGGCCACGGTGCGGGCATGGGTGATCGTCGCCTGCCAGGTCGCGTGGGCCTCCTCGAAGGTGTCCTCGCCGGTGAAGTGGAAGTCCCGGTCGCGGTCCTCCTCGGTCGAGTAGATCCAGCCCGCCTTCTCGCCGGCCAGGACGTTGCGGAACCAGCCGTTCTCGACCTCCGCCATGTGGCGGACGAGGCCCAGCAGGCTGAGCTCCGACGGCGGGGCGGACAGGGTGCGCAGCTGGGCGTCGTCGAGCCCCTCGCACTTCCTCGCGAGGGTCGCGCGATGGAAGTCGAGCCACTGCTCCAGCGCCTCGCGCTCGCCCGAGGTGGTGCTCGGGTCGACGCGGGGCGCGGTTTCGATGCGTTCGGTGGTCATGCGCGGCATCGTCCCTCATGGTCACCGGCCGCGCCACCGCTTTCCCCGCGCCCCGGGCCCGTATCGCCGAGCATGCCCCGCAGCAACTCGTCGAAGCCGGTGCGCAGTTCCGCGCGGCTCGGCACGGCCGTGTGGAAGGAGCCGACGGCGCAGGAGAACATCAGCCCCTCGCACCAGGCGACGAGCGACAGCGCGTGACGCTCGGGCTCGGGCGAGCCGGCCGCCGCCGTCATCGCGACCAGTGGGCCGCGGAAGACGGAACCGGCGGCGTCGAAGAAGGCGCGGAGCTCGGGACGGCGGGTCGCCTCCAGGGCCAGCTCGTAGCGGGAGACGAGCAGGGCGCGGTGGTCGGTGAGATAGCGGTGCAGGGCGAGGGAGAGCGCGTCCGCGAGGGTGTCGGTGCCGAGGGGTGCCTCCGGAAGGGCTCCGATCGGCGCCCCTGCCGCCGCCCCGGGCGAGGCGGCGCCCGGCAGCTCGTCCGGGGTCAGAACCTGGGACTCCAGCTGGACCTGACGTCGTACGGCCGTCTCCAGGAGTGCCTGGCGGGTGCGGGCGTGGTTCGACGTCGACCCCTGCGGCAGCCCCGCCCGCTCGTCCACCGCCCGATGGGTCAGGCCCCGCATGCCGCGCTCCACGAGGAGGTCGAGGGCGGCGTCGCCGATCCGGTCCGCACGGGAGGCGGCGGAGCCGGACGTCCCGGAAGTGCCCGCGCTCCCGGAAGTGCCGGAACCGCCGGAAGCGCCGGGAGCACCGGGGGATCCGGTCGGGCCGGGAGGGGCGGCGGAGGGCGGCGCTGAGGTCATGAGGACAACCTACAGCCGGACGCTTCCCGCCTCACTACATCTGTAGTACGGTCACGCCATCGGTAGGACTACATCTGTAGTTTCCCGATCCGAGGAGCAGCCATGGAACAGCACCGCGCCGTCGTCGTCGGAGCCGGCATCGGCGGACTCACCGCCGCCGTCGCCCTCCACCGCAGCGGCTGGCACGTCACCGTCCTGGAGCGGGCCGCCGACCTCGCCCCCGTCGGAGCCGGCATCGGCCTCGCCCCCAACGCCCAGCGCGCCCTGGACGTCATCGGCCTCGGCGACCGCGTCCGCGCCCTCGCCGCCTGGCAGGGCGACGGCGGCATGCGTGCCCCCGACGGGCGCTGGCTCGCCCGCACCGACGCCGCGGCCGCCGCCGCTCGCTTCGGCGGGCCGCTCGTCCTCCTCCACCGGGCCACCCTCGTCGACATCCTCACCTCAGCCCTCCCCGACGGGGCCGTCCGCACCGGGGCGGCCGGCACGCTCGTCGACCCCGGCGACGACCACCGCCCCGCCCGCCTCGCCACCCCCGACGGAGAGATCGAGGCCTCACTCGTCGTCGCCGCCGACGGCATCCGTTCCGCGACCCGGCCCGCCCTCTTCCCCGGGCACCCCGGCCCTCGGTACGCGGGCTGCACCACCTGGCGGGTCGTCGTCCCGGCCCCCGAGCGGCCGTTCGCGCCGCACGAGACCTGGGGAGCCGGTCGCCTGTGGGGGACGCAGCCCCTCAAGGACGGCAGGATCTACGCGTACGCGATGGCCGCCGCCCCCGCCGGCGGCCGGGCGCCCGACGACGAGAAGGCCGAACTCCTGCGCCTGTTCGGCGACTGGCACCACCCCGTCCCCGAGATCCTCGCCGCCGTGGACCCCGCGCAGGTCCTCCGCCACGACGTCCACCACCTGCCCGACCCGTTGCCCGCCTTCCACCGGGGCCGGGTCGCGCTCCTCGGCGACGCCGCGCACGCGATGATGCCGAGCCTCGGCCAGGGCGGAAACCAGGCGATCGAGGACGCCGTCGTCCTCGCCCACCACGTCGGCCCCGCGGCCGAAGTCCGTCCCACCGGCCGCGCGGCCGAAGCCCACCCCGCCGGCCCCGTACCCGACTTCGTCCCGGGCCGCGACCTCGCCGCGTACACCGCCGACCGCCTTCCCCGTACCACCGCCATCGTCCGCAAGGCCGCCCGCACCGGAGCCGTCACCCTGCTCGCGGCCCGCCCCGCCGTCGCGCTGCGCGCCACGCTCGTCAGCGCGGTCTCCCGGTTCGGCCCGGGGCTCGTCCTGCGCGGTTTCGACCGCATCGCCGACTGGCGGCCGCCGGTGGCCCCGGCCCGGTCCGCGTAAGCTGACCGGCGCGAACGGCCCACCCGTACGGGGGCCTGTGGACACGACAAGGGAGAACCCGTGAAGGTTGGCTGCATCGGACTCGGCGACATCGCGCAGAAGGCCTACCTTCCGGTCCTCGCCACCCTCCCCGGGGTCGAACTCCACCTTCAGACCCGCACCCGCGCGACGCTCGACAGGGTCGCCGACACCCTCCACCTGCCCGCCGCACAGCGTCACGGCGACCTCGACTCGCTGCTCGCCGCCGGGCTCGACGCCGCCTTCGTCCACGCGCCGACGGCCGCGCACGCCGAGATCGCCGGCCGGCTCCTGGACGCGGGCGTCCCCACGTACGTCGACAAGCCCCTCGCCTACGAGTACGCCGAGTCCGAGCGGATCGTGGAACTGGCGGAGAAGCGCGCCGTGAGCCTCGCCGTCGGCTTCAACCGGCGCCTCGCCCCCTCGTACGCCCAGTGTGCCGAGCACCCCCGCGAGCTGATCCTTCTTCAGAAGAACCGCATCGGCCTTCCCGAGGACCCCCGTACCCTCGTTCTCGACGACTTCATCCACGTCGTCGACACCCTGCGGTTCCTCCTCCCCGGCGAGATCGAGCACATCGACGTGCGCGCCCGGATCCGCGAGGGGCTCATGCACCACGTGGTGCTCCAGCTCTCCGGCGACGGCTTCACCGCCATCGGCGTGATGAACCGGATGAACGGTTCCACCGAGGAGATCCTCGAGGTCTCCGGGCAGGACACCAAGCGCCAGGTCGTCAATCTCGCCGACGTCGTCGACCACAAGGGCCAGCCGACCCTGCGGCGGCGCGGCGACTGGGTGCCGGTGGCCCGCCAGCGCGGTATCGAACAGGCCGTACTGGCCTTCCTCGACGCCGTACGCGACGGGCGGGTGCTCAGCGCCCGGGACGCCCTGCAGACCCATGAGCTGTGCGAGCGCGTCGTGCGCGAGGCGCTGATCCAGGCCTCCTGAACGCGCCCGCGCCCTCGGCGGCGCACACCGCGCCCACCACGGCGAGCGCCCCGTACAACGGCCAGTCGCCCCAGCGGACGTAGCCCGTCGTCGTGTCCGAGAGCGGCAGCTCGCGGACGGCGGCGGCGCTCGCGTCCGTACCGAGCACGGGCCCGATCCTGCGCCCGTCGGGGCCGTACGCCGCGCTGACCCCGGTGAGCGTCGCGTGCGCGACCGGCCGCCCCGTCTCCGCGGCCCGCAGTGCCGCGAGGGACGCGTGCTGGGCGGGCGCCCAGCTCTCCTGGAAGGTACTGGTCGACGACTGGACGACGAGGAGCCCGGCCCCGTCCCGCACGAGGTGCCGGCTCATGTCGGGGAAGGCGGACTCGAAGCAGATGAGCGGGCCGATCAGCGGTCCCCGGGCGCTTCCGCCGGTGACGTCCCCGCCGCCCTCGCGCGTACCGTCCCCGCTGCCGTCGCCCGTGGCGGGCAGCCTCATCACGACCGGTGTGCTGCCCCTGCGGCGATCCTCGGCGGCGGCCTTGCCGAACGACGTCACCCAGCCCAGGACCCCGCGCGCGGGGACGTACTCGCCGAACGGCACGAGCCGCATCTTGTCGTAGCGCTCGCCCGTGAGCCCTGCCGGACCGACCATGACGGCGCTCTTGAAGATGCCAGGGCGGTCGGCCCGCCGGGCGTCCACATTGACCAGGAGCGGTGCGTCGACCTCCCGCGAGAGAGCGGTGAGCCGGGCGGCGAGATCGGGCCGGCCGGCCGGATCGGCGCCGACGCCGCTCTCGCCCCAGACCACCAGATCGAGGCGCTGCCCGGCGAGCGAGCGGGTCAGCTCCTCGGCGCGGTCGAACCGCCGCTCCGTCCCGTCCGGCCCGTCGAACACGCCCGGCTGTACGAGGGCCACCCGCACCGACCCGCTCACCCGCGGCGCCCCCACACCCCAGGCGGCCGTACCGGCCACGAGCGCGCAGCCCGCGAGCCCCGCGACCCCGACGGTGCGCAGCCCCGGCGCGGCCACCAGCAGGGCCACGGCCGTGTTCGTCGCCACCACGAGCGCGGTCACCAGCCACACCCCGCCGACCGAGGCCAGCCGGAGCGCCGCCGGCACCTGCCACTGGCTCGCCCCGAGCAGCCCCCAGGGACCCCCCAGCCCCTCCCAGGAGCGCACCAGCTCGATCAGCAGCCAGCCCGACGGCAACGCGACCAGGGCGGAGCCGGCCCGCAGGGCGGACGGCACGCCACCGAGCAGGGCCCGCACGAGCCAGGCCCACGGCATCCACAACAGGCCGAGCAGCGCGGAGAGGGGGAGGAGGAAGACGTGCAGGCTGGGCAGCAGCCAGTGATGGACGGCGAACACGAAACCGATCCCGCCCAGCCAGCCGTCCAGGCCGGCCCGGCGCGCTCCCGGAGCCGTCCGGATCAGGAGGAGCCAGGGGACGAGGGCCAGGTACGCCCACCACCAGAGTCCGGGGGCGGGGAAGGCGAGCGCGGGCAGCGCGCCGCAGCCGACGGCGAGCAGGGAGCGGGCGAGGGTACGCCGACGGGTCCCACCGCCGTGGTCGCGGCCCGGGGCCTGGTCCCGGTCCTTGCCCCGAGGCTGGTTCCCGCCCTGCTCCTGACCCTGGCCCTGCTCGTGGCTCTGACCCTGCTCCTGGTCCCGTCGTACGAACGGATTTCGCATGGCATGCCTCCGCCCTTGCCTTCAGTGTCGGGCGTGACCGGGTCCGGCGCGGCTCGGGCGGTCCGTCGTGGTGACCGGGGCGGGAGGGTCCCCCGGGCGGCGGCAGCGGGGCCGGGGGTGGCGGTCAGCCGTGCCGGCGCCACCGTTCGTCGACCACGACCGATGTCAGCCGCCAGCCGTCGGCGGTGCGCACCGCCCCGAACGCGTAGCGGCCCCCGCAGACGAAGTCCTCTCCGGAGGTGAAGCGCATCGGGTTGAC
Source organism: Streptomyces sp. NPDC029956 (assembly GCF_055574655.1). NCBI lineage: Bacteria > Bacillati > Actinomycetota > Actinomycetes > Kitasatosporales > Streptomycetaceae > Streptomyces > Streptomyces sp. NPDC029956. The sequence continues at coordinate 33,194 of NZ_JBVHZJ010000067.1, forward strand.
GTAGTCGGCGCGGATCTCCGCCGTGTCCCCGTTCTCCGGGTACCCGGCCGGCCCGCGGAAGAGGACGCGGCGGTTCACGATGAGGTGCTGGCGTACGGGAAAGAGCGTCAACGTCTCGGCGAGCCAGTCGGCGATCTCGTCCGCCGGGCCCTCGACGCCGCCCGAGCCCCGGTAGTCGGCCCTGCCGTCCGGCGAGAACAGGGCACGGTAGGCGGTCCAGTCGGCGTCGTCCACGGCCGCCGCGTACCCGGTGATCAGGTCGTCGACGGCGAGTCGGTCCATCACGGTCGCGAGGTCCACGCGCTGCGTCATCGGATCAGTGTCGGGCAGGCCGGGCCAGGGGCCAAGGGGCGTGCGCGGGGGGAGTTCCAGGACCCGGTCATACTGGCCGGATGCGTGTGAACATCGATCCCGAACTGAGCGACCGGACCTCCTTCTACCGGCTGCTCACCGCCACCGTCGTGCCCCGGCCGATCGCCTGGGTCTCCACCACCTCGGCGGACGGGACGGACAACCTGGCCCCGCACTCCTTCTTCACCATCGCCTCGGTCACGCCACCGGTCGTGCAGTTCACCTCGGTGGGACGCAAGGACTCGCTGCGCAATGTGGAGGAGACGGGGGAGTTCGTCGTCAACCTCGCCCCCGAGGGACTCTTCGAGCAGATCAACGCGACGGCGACGGACTTCCCGCGCGGGGTCGGCGAGTTCGACGCCTGTGGCGTCGAGCGCGAGCCGAGCCTGCGTGTGAAGCCGCCGCGTGTGGCGGCGTCGCCGGTGGCGCTGGAGTGCGAGCTGCACAGCACGCTGCGGATCGGCGACTCGACGGTCGTGTTCGGCCGGGTCGTGCACGCGGCGATCGACGAGTCGGTCGTCGTCGACGGCCACCCGGAGATCACCCTGATGCGCCCGCTGACCAGGCTCGGCAAGAACGAGTGGGGCACCCTGGGCGGCATCCGGGAGATCGCCCGCGTGCCCTACGCTGCCGACGGTCACGACGTCTCCGCCCGGGATCGGAAGCGCGGCTAGGCCGTCTCTTCCGGATCGTGCCTGACCCGCGGCGTGTGATCGACAGTTGTTACCGCGGGTCCCGGCATCCGGTGCGGCCTCGTCGTGGGCCGGCGTCGTGGTGGGCAGGGGGCGTACTCGTCGGCCCGTGGCTCCGTCAGTCGGCCGACTCGCCCGCGTGCGGGCTCAGTACGTCCGTGCCGATCAGGATGAAGAGCAGGATGCCGAGCAGGATGCGGTAGATCACGAACGGCATGAACGACTTCGTGGTGATGAACTTCATGAACCAGGCGATCACCGCGTATCCGACGGCGAACGCGATGATCGTCGCGAAGATCGTCGGGCCCCAGGAGACGTGTCCCTCGCCCGCGTCCTTCAGTTCGTACGCGCCCGAGGCGAGCACCGCCGGGATCGCGAGGAGGAACGAGTAGCGCGCGGCCGCCTCGCGGGTGTAGCCCATGAGCAGGCCGCCGGAGATCGTCGCGCCCGAGCGTGAGACGCCCGGGATCAGGGCCATCGCCTGGCAGACGCCGAAGATCAGGCCGTCCCTCACACCGAGTTCCTTGAGCGTCTTGCGCTCGCGGATCGCCCGGTGGCGGCCACCGATCTCGTCGCGGGCGGCGAGCCGGTCCGCGATGCCGAGGACGATGCCCATGACGATCAGGGTGGTGGCGATCAGCCGCAGGTCGCGGAAGGGGCCCTCGATCTGGTCCTTGAGCGTGATGCCGAGGACGCCGATCGGGATCGATCCGATGATCACCAGCCAGCCCATCTGGGCGTCGTGGTCGGAGCGCATCGACTTGTCGGTGAGGGAGCGGAACCAGGCCGAGACGATCCGGGCGATGTCCTTGCGGAAGTAGATCAGTACCGCGGTCTCCGTGCCGATCTGGGTGATGGCGGTGAAGGCCGCACCCGGGTCTTCCCAGCCGGCGAACGCCGCCGTGAGGCGGAGATGCGCGCTGGAGGAGATGGGAAGGAACTCCGTCAGCCCCTGGACGAGTCCGAGGATGAACGATTCGAACCAACTCATGGGGCTAGGGCCGTCCCGTTATGTACGTGTGCGATCAGCAGGTCGAGCGCAGCGTACCTTCCCCAGATGAACGGTCCCGTGCTCAGTCCTCCTGAGGGACCGTCGGGCCCGCGGTGCTCCAGCCGGGCGCCCGGACGTGGGCGGTGAGGCTGTCTCGGGCGGCCTCGTCACCGCAGTGGGCACAGACGATCCGGGGGCTCAGAACCTCGCCGCACCGGTGCTCGAGGACGACCGGGCGGTCGTCGGCGTTGAGGTGCCGGTCGCCCCAGGCCATCAGGGTCACCAGGACCGGCTGGAGCTCCTCGCCGGCCGCCGTGGCCCGGTACTCGAAGCGCTGCGGGCGCTCGCTGTACCGCACCTTCTCCAGGATTCCGGCCTCGACGAGCCGCTTGAGGCGGGTGGTGAGGATGTCGCGGGGCGCGCCGGTGTTGCGGGCGATCCGGTCGAAGCGTCGTACGCCGAGGGAGACCTCCCGGAGTACGAGCAGGGAGTACTTCTCGCCGACGAGCGCCAGCGTGTCGGCGATCGAGCAGGGGCGGGGGGCGGCCTTCATGGGCTCAAGGGTAGGACAGTCGGGGCACTGTCGGTTCGGGAATCCAACTCACTGTTCCGAGTGGGTTTGAAAAGCCAACCCTGGGGGTTATGTTACCGATGAGTGTTGGTCCACTTTTCCAACTCAGGAGTCTGTCATGCGTGACGCCGTCATCGTCGAAGCCGTCCGGACGCCGATAGGAAAGGGCAAGGCGGGCGGAGCCCTGGCCCATGTCCACCCCGTCGCCCTGCTCTCGCACACCCTGAGTGCCCTGATCGGGCGCAGCGGCATCGACCCCGCCCTCGTCGACGACGTGATCGGCGGCACCGTCGACCAGGTCGGCGAGCAGGCCATGAACACCACCCGCTACGCCTGGCTGGGTGCCGGATTCCCCGAGTCCGTGCCCGCCACCACCGTCGACCGGCAGTGCGGCTCCTCCCAGCAGGCCGTGCACTTCGCCGCCCAGGGCGTGCTCTCCGGGGCCTACGACATCGCCGTCGCCTGCGGAGTCGAGTCCATGAGCCGGGTCCCCATGTGGTCCAACGTGCCGCCGGGCGCCGATCCCTTCGGACCCGGTGTCGCCGAGCGCTACCCCGAGGGCCTCGTCCCGCAGGGCGTCAGCGCCGAGCTCATCGCCGCGAAGTGGTCGATCGACCGCGAGGCCATGGACGCCTTCGCCACCGCGTCGCACACCAAGGCGGCGCGCGCCTGGGCGGCCGGACTCTTCGACGCCGAGGTCGCCCCGTACGAGGACGTCCGCCGCGACGAGTCGGTGCGTCCGGCGACCACCCCCGAGATCCTCGCCGGACTCCGGCCCTCCTTCGAGGACCCCGGCTTCGCCGAGCGCTTCCCGCAGATCGACTGGTCCGTCACCGCGGGCAACAGCAGCCCGATCAACGACGGCGCCTCCGCCGTGCTCGTCATGGCCGCCGACACCGCCGCGCGCCTGGGCCTGCGGCCCCTCGCCCGGCTGCACAGTTTCGCCGTCACCGGCTCCGACCCGCTGCTCATGCTCACCGGCGTCATCCCCGCCACGGAGAAGGTGCTGCGGCGCTCGGGCCTCTCCCTCGACGACATCGACCTCTTCGAGATCAACGAGGCCTTCGCCAGCGTCGTCCTCGCCTGGCAGCAGGAGACCGGCGCGGACCCGGCCAAGGTCAACGTCCACGGCGGCGCGATCGCCCTCGGGCACCCCCTCGGCGCCAGCGGCACCCGCCTCACCACCACGCTCGTCCACGCACTGCGGGCCCGGGGCGCCCGCTACGGGCTCCAGGCGATGTGCGAGGCGGGCGGCCTGGCCAACGCGATGATCGTCGAGGCCCTCTGACCTCCGCCGCCCGCACACCCCCTCAGCGGGGGCTGCCCACCGTCTCGGGCGTCTGCTCCGGCTCCGGCGCCACGGCCTGAGCCGGGGACCGCAGATGGTGCCGCTTGCGCCAGGCGACCACGGCGGCCGCCACGGCGGACAGGGCGATGAAACCCGCCGAGACGAGGAACGCCGGGGAGCCGGGTTCCCCCGCCTGCGCGCCCGCCACGACGTACGCCGCCGTGTTGGGCACCGAACCGATCCCCGTCGCCACCAGGAACGGCACGTACCCCATCCGGGAGACGGCGGCACAGTAGTTCGCCGCCGCGAACGGCACCCCGGGGAACAGCCGGATCGCCAGCATCGAACGGAACCCGTGCCGGCTGAGCTGCCCGTCCGCCGCCGTCAGCCAGCGGCCCCGCAGCATCGGCCGCAGCGCATCCTGCCCCAGGAAGCGGCCGAGGGTGAAGGAGATCCCCGCGCCGAGCACCGTCCCCGCGATCGCCGCCGTCAGACCGAAGGCCGAGCCGAAGAGCGCGCCCGCCGCCAGGTTGAGCACCGGACGCGGGACGAACGCCGCCGTGCACACGCCGTACGCCAGGCCGAAGAGCATCACCGCGCCGGTGCCGTCCGTCTGCTGAGGCCAGCCCGAGGAGAGCAGCCGTTGCGGTTCGTACAGGACGACGAGGGCCGCCGCGGTCAGCAGCAGCAGCGCGAGCATCGAGAGCCGTGCGCGGGGCGCGAGCAGGGCCCGGGAGCAGCGGAAGGCGAGGGAGCCCGGCGGCCGGGGCACGGGAGCGAGCATTCGGGGAGAGTAACGGACGCGTCCGTATGATCGCCGTAATGTGCGTCATGTCCCGCCTGGCGGACAGCCCATGACCCCGGGCGGACAGCCCATGATCCCGGGCGGGCCCCATGCCCCCGGGTGGGCCCACGAACCCGGGTGGACCGCGCACGCCGCGGACCGCCCACGACACGGAGGGCCCCATGACCGAGACCGCGCCGACGGCCGGCGGGTCCGTCGGCATCCCCGACAGCGCGCTCGCCGACACCCTTCTCGAACGGCTCACCACCGCCTACCCGGCAGCGGGGAACCCCTTCCGGGCACAGGAGATGGTCGCGTACATGAAGGGTGTCGCCCCCTTCCTCGGGCTGCGCACCCCCGAGCGCCGAGCCCTGTCCCGTACCGTCCTCGACGGCACCCCCCGCCCGGACGAGCAGGACTGCGCCGCCGTCGCCCTGCGCTGTTTCGCACTGCCCGAGCGCGAGTACCACTACTTCGCCGTCGACTACCTGCGCCGCCATGTGAAGCGCTGCTCGTCCGGATTCCTGCCCGTCGCCCGCCGGCTCGTCACCACCGTCTCCTGGTGGGACACGGTCGACCACCTCGCCGCCCATGTCGTCGGCGGTCTCGTCGCGGCCGATCCCGTGCTCGGCGACCGCATGGACGAGTGGATCGAGGACGAGGACCTGTGGGTGGCCCGGACGGCGATCCTCCACCAGCTGCGGTTCAAGGAGGCCACCGACGCGGACCGGCTCTTCGCCCACTGTCTGCGCCGCGCCGCCGACACCGACTTCTTCCTCCGCAAGGCCATCGGCTGGAGCCTGCGCGAGTACGGCAAGACGGCCCCGGCCGAGGTGCGCGCCTTCGTCGCCGCACACACCGCCCGGCTCTCACCGCTCTCGGTCCGCGAGGCCCTCAAACACCTCTGACCGGCCCCGGCCCGACCAGGGGCGCCGCTGACCGCCACTGGCCCCCGCCGACCGCCCCGACCGTCCGTCCCCGGCGCCCCTGCACAATGAGAGCGTGAACGAGCAGATTCCCGTCATCCGTGAGGTCGACCAGGGCACCGCGCGCCTCATGCCCGATGTGGACCGGGAGCGGGCCTGGCTCCTCACGGTCGACGGCGCACCCCAGTCGTACGTCGACCTCGACGACCCCGCGTACCTGGAGTTCGAGTACGCGCGCCGGCTCGCCCATGTCGTGGACGGCGCCGCCGACGACGGCGAACCCCTGGACGTCCTGCACCTCGGCGGCGGGGCGCTCTCCCTGCCGCGCTATGTGGCCGTCAGCCGGCCGGGCTCGCGCCAGGAGGTGGTCGAGGCCGACCGGGGGCTGCTCGCGCTCGTCGCCGAACACCTGCCGCTGCCCGAGGAGTCCGGGATCACCGTGCACGGCGCGGACGCCCGGCGCTGGCTCGAGGCGGCCCCCGCCGCCTCGGCCGACCTCGTCGTCGGCGATGTCTTCGGCGGCTCCCGCGTGCCCGCCCACCTCACATCCGTGGAGTACGCGCGCGAGGTTCGGCGCGTGCTGCGACCCGACGGCGTCTACGCCGCCAACCTGGCCGACGGAGCGCCGTTCGCCTTCCTCCGCTCGCAGCTCGCCACCTTCGCGGCCGTCTTCCCCGAGCTCGCGCTGGTCGCCGAACCGGCCGTGCTCCGCGGCCGCCGCTTCGGGAACGCGGTCCTGGTGGCCTCCGGCCGCGAGATCGACACCGCCCACCTCGCCCGCCGGGCCGCCTCGGACGCCTTCCCCGCGCGCGTGGAGCACGGGGACACGCTCCACCGGTTCACCGGCGCCGCGGCACCCGTCCTCGACGCCGGGGCCGTCCCGTCACCCGTTCCGCCGGAGGGAGCCTTCGGCATCGGCTGAAGCGCCGGCTGAAGCAGTGGCCGAGGCATCGGCCGGAACAACGGCCGCATCAACGGCCGACGCGGCGAGGGACGCGCCCGTCGGAGCCGGTACGGAGCCGGAGGCGACGGCCGGCGTCACCCCGCCGACCGGCTCCTTCGTGTGCGGACGCCGGGTCAGGTTCCGGACGTCCGGGACCAACAGGACGAGCGCGGTGACCAGCACCATCAGCCCCGCGGCCCCCCACAGCGCCGTGCTCCGGCCGAACGTGTTCTCCGCCGGGCCCGCGAGCGCCGTCGTCAGCGGCAGCAGGGCCGTCGAGCCGAACCAGTCGTAGGCCGACACCCGGGACAGCTTCTCCTCCGGGATCTCCTGGTGCATCGTCGTCATCCACGAGACGCCGAAGACCTCGATGGCCACACCGCTGACGAACATCGCCGTCGTGAGCCCCCACGCGTCGAGCGGTACGGCGAGCGCCGCCGACGGCAGCGCGATCGGGAAGACGCAGAGCGTGCCGACGAACAGCAGCCGGCGCGGTTTCCAGCGGGCCATCAGGAAGGCGCCCGCGAGTGTTCCCACCCCGTACGCGGCGAGCGCGATGCCCCAGGGCCGCGCGCCGCCCAGCTCCGCCTTGGCGACCAGCGGCCCGTACACCGCCTCGACCGCCCCGATCAGCCCGACCACGACGGAGAACTGGGCGACGATCGACCACAGCCAGGGCCGGCCGATGAACTCGTGCCAGCCCTCGCGGAGATCGGAGAAGAGACCACCGCCGGGAGCGCGTTCGGGGATTCCGCTCACGTCCAGGAACGCGCGGAGCCCGCCCGCGACCGCGAAGGCGACGGCGTCGATCAGGAGGACCCAGCCTGGTCCGACGAACGCGACGAGCGCGCCGCCGAGCGCCGCGCCGCCGATGGACGCGCCGTGCATGGCCATCCGGTAGACGGCGAAGGCGCGGCTCGCCTGTTCCCCGGTGACGCTGGACATCAGCATGCCCTCGGCCGCCGGGTTGAAGAAGGCCTGGCCGGTGCCGCAGAGCGCGGTCAGCACCATCATCTGCCAGATCTGGGCCGAACCGGCGAGCACGAGGGCGGCGAAGACGGCCTGCGAGACGCAGTTGAGGACGTTCGCCGCGACCATCACCCGGTGCCGGGGCACCCGGTCGGCGACCGCGCCGCCGATCAGCAGGAAGAGGACGAGCGGCAGGAACCGTGCCATCGCCACGAGTCCCACGTCGCCGGCGTCGCCACCGGTCTCGAACACCGCCCAGGTCGTGGCGATCAACGCGCCGTGCGTGCCGAGGTTGGTCACGATGGTGGCGGCGGTCAGGAGGACGTAGTTGCGCCCGGCCCACTCGGGGCGGCGCGAGCCGAGGGGAGCGCGGTGGGGGGCGGCGGCGGGACTGTTCACCCCGGGACTATCCCTGGCGGGCCGCCCGTATGCCAACCCGATATCCGGACGGGACGCCTGAGGGCCGGACAGTGTCCTGGACAGTGGCTCCGGGCGGGGGTCCGGTCAGGGGCCTGGGCGAGGCACCGGGCAGGGGGCGGCAGAGCGGCCCGGGCAGTGCTCCGGACGCGTCGACCCCGGCGCGTGGACGGGACCGTGGTCGGTGGCGGCCAGCGTCCGTACGGCCTGCGCGTCGACCCCGGCGCGTGGACGGACCACGCGCCGGGGTCGGACCTTCGCATGCCGTCCGGTCAGGACTCCGGCGCGAGCCGGACCGTGGACAGGATCTTCTGGATGGTGGCGTCCGGCAGCTCGTCCTTGACGCCGTCGGCCCCGTAGAGCACCCAGGTCGAGAAGTCGCCCTTGGCGTTCTTGAAGGTGAAGGCGATCGACTTGCCGTCCGTCTCGCACTTGTTGCGCTTCTTGACGCCCGGCGCCGTCGCCATCGCCATGTGGCCGGTGAGACCCGACTTCGTCTTGTACGGCACCGGCTTGGTGATCTTGATGGTGCTCTGCGGCATGTGCTGGGCGTAGCCGCCCCACACCCACGTTCCGGCTTCGCTGCGCGAGGCGTCCGAGGTGTTCTTGGCGCCCTGGCCGCCCTTGGTGCCGGCGGTGCTCAGGCCCCAGGTCTCCTTGGTGCCGTTCTTGTCGGTGTCGTACGTGCACCACTCGCTCTTGAGGCGCGTCGGCGACGACATGGTGACGAGCGGGCTGCCGTCGTTCTTCTTCTCGTCCTCGAAGAAGGTGATCATGCCCGGCTTCAGCACCTCCCACTCCGGAGGTACGTCGAAGAGCGTGCCGTACTTCGGGTTGTAGACGACCTTCCAGCCGGGGATCGTCGGCTGCTGGGCGGCGCCGTCACGCGGGTTGGCGATCCCGGACGGGCTGTCGCTCGGGTCCGTGGAGGGGATGGTCGAAGGATCGGTCGACGGGTCCACCGGCGCGGCCGTCGGGGTCGGCTTCTGGTCGTCGGCGGTCGTCTTCTTGTCGTCGTCCTTGCCGAGGACGAGGAAGCCGGTGACACCGGCCGCGACGACCACGGCGGTCGCGGCGACGATCGCCACGAGCGTCGTCCTCTTCTTCCCGCCGTCGGGCCCGCCGGGCTGCACCGGACCCGGCACCGCGTACTGCTGCGGAACGGTCGGCTGCTGGTACGGGTTCGGCTGGCCGTAACCCTGCTGCTGGCCGTACCCCTGCTGCGGATACCCGGGCTGTGCCGGCGGCTGCTGCTGCGGGTAGCCGGGCTGTGTCGGCGGCTGCTGCGGATACCCGGGCTGGGCAGGCGGCTGCTGATACGGGTTCGGCTGCTGGTACCCCGACTGCTGATAGGGGTTCTGATTGCTGTCCTGCGGGTTCTGCTCGCCCCCGGGCGGCTGCTGTCCTGGCCACATGGCCAGTAACCATAGAGGTGCGGAGGCGCCTCGACCACGCCCGCCCCCGCACAGCGCACGCGCAGGGGATGGCCAAGGCTGCTACTCGTGGGTAACATCACGGCCATGAGCGCAGACCAGATGACCGTCGGCGAGATGCTCGCCGCCACGGTGCCCATGGCCGGAACCCTGAACCTGGAGTTCCTGGAGACCACCGCCGAGCGCGCCGTCGTGCGCCTGCCGGACCAGGCCGCCTACCACAACCACGTCGGCGGCCCGCACGCCGGCGCGATGTTCACGCTTGCCGAGTCCGCCAGCGGCGCCATCGTGCTCGCCGCGTTCGGCGACCAGCTGAGCCGCGCCGTGCCGCTCGCCGTCAAGGCCGAGATCGGCTACAAGAAGCTCGCGATGGGCGTCGTCACGGCCACCGCGACCCTGGGCCGCCCGGCCGCCGAGGTCGTCGCCGAGCTCGACGCCGGGCAGCGGCCGGAGTTCCCGGTGCGGATCGACATCACCCGCGAGGACGGCGCCGTGACCGGCGAGATGACCGTCGTCTGGACCCTGCGCCCGAACGCCTGACCGGCGCTGGGCCCGAGCCCCGACCAGGGACGCCGTGGACCGCCCCCGTACCCCTACCGGGGTGCGGGGGCGGTCGCGTTCCGGGCGGCCGACGGCGCGGGCCGTCCACCCCGACCGGGTAGGCTGCCCCGGCGTGCCCGCCGCGGTGCGCGCCGGCGCCACGGACCCCCGACCAGGGGACGGGCGCGGCAGAGCGGTCGAAGCGGTGGCAGTGCTCGAAGCTGTCCAAGCAGTCGAAGCAGTCCAAGCAGTCGAAACGGGAGGAAGCCGCGTTGCACGTCCAGGAGTGGCTGGAGACGATCCCCGCGATCGCGGTCTACGTCCTCGTCGGCGTGGTGATCGGGCTGGAGAGCCTGGGCATCCCGCTGCCCGGCGAGATCGTCCTCGTGAGTTCCGCGCTGCTCGCCTCGCAGCACGGCGACATCAACCCATACGTCCTCGGCGCCTGCGCCACCGCCGGTGCGATCATCGGTGACTCGATCGGTTACGCGATCGGCCGCAGAGGTGGACGGCCGTTGCTCGCCTGGCTGGGGAAGAAGTTCCCCAAGCACTTCAGCGAGGCCAACATCGGGCTTGCCGAGCGCTCCTTCCAGAAGTGGGGCATGTGGGCGGTCTTCTTCGGCCGCTTCATCGCCCTGCTCCGCATCTTCGCCGGGCCGCTCGCGGGCGTCCTGCACATGCCGTACTGGAAGTTCCTCATCGCCAACGTCTTCGGCGGCATCCTGTGGGCCGGCGGCACGACGGCCGTCATCTACTCGGTCGGCATCGTCGCGGAGGCCTGGCTCAAGCGCTTCTCGTGGCTGGGGCTCGTCCTCGCCGTGCTGATCGGCGTCGCGTCGATGCTGATCATCAAGAACCGTGCCAAGAAGGCGGCGGCGGAGCAGGCCGAGGCCCCGGAGCCGACGCCGGTCGCGGTCGCCGACTGAGTCCGGACGCACCGGGAATCAGGTGAGGGAGGGGGGGGGAGGGGGGGGGGGGGGGCGCCCCCCCCCCCGCCGCCCACCCTGCCACCCCCCCCCCCCCAACCCCCCCACCGCCCCTCTCTGCGGGGC
>NZ_JBVHZJ010000068.1:0-44147 GCF_055574655.1 Streptomyces sp. NPDC029956
GCTGCACACCTACAATCACCACCGCGGACACACCGCACTCGCAGGCAAACCACCCGCCAGCCGCGTCCACAACCTCACTGGGCAATACACCTAGGCCCTGTCGTCACACTCCCGCCTGCCCCGCGACGCCATGCACGCGCTCTCGCCGCACTGGGCGCAAGCCCGAGTACTCCAGTACGAGGACTTGCGCCCGGCGCGCCGAGAGCACGCACCTGACGCCGCGGGGCCGCCCTTCGGGCGACGACGGGAGTGTGACGACAGGACCTAGGAGGGTGCCGTCGGGGCCTCCGGGGGCGGAGGCAACCATTCCGGGACGGGCTGCGTCGTACGCCCGTACGTCTATCCACTCGGAAGGGGAACGCATGGCCACGCACCCGCAGCACGCACGACGTGGCCCACGGCTCCTCGCCCGGGTCCTCGCGCCGCTCCTCGCCGCCCTCGCCCTGGTCCTGACCCCGGCCACCCTCGCCCCCGGCGCCGCCGCCGGCACCGCCGAGGCCGTCTCCGTCTGCCAGGGCCGGCCCACCCGGACCATCCCCTTCGCCACCGGCGAGCTCCGCCTCTACCGGACCCGCCACTACGCCTGCGCCGTCACCGTCGCCAAGCGCCCCGGCGCCCGCCGCCCGATGGCCGTCTCCCTCCAGCCGCGCGGCGGCCGCCCCGCCGTACGGTCCGGACGGTTCGACCGGCAGGCCGGGCCCGTCACCGTCCACGCCCTCAACCGCTGCGTCCGGGCGAGCGGTTCGGTGGCCGGGCGGGGCACGTCCGTCGGCTGGATCCTGTGCTGATGTACAGGAAAGTCCAAGAGTAAGGATCAACTGGGGCTGGCGGTCCACACGTTGCCCCCGCTAGGTTCGCGACACCGTTGTGAACCAAGGGGAGGGTGAATGCGCAAGTCGCTGAGATGGGCGCTGTCGCTTTCGGTGCTCATAGGCACCGTGGCACCGACCGGCGTGGCTACCGCCGCGGACACGGACACGGGCAGCACGGCCGTCGTCGACTCGCAGAGCACGGACATCAAGGACCGCATCCTGGCGATCCCCGGGATGAGCCTGATCGAGGAGAAGCCGTACGCGGGCTACCGCTTCTTCGTCCTGAACTACAAGCAGCCGATCGACCACCGGCGCCCGTGGGCCGGCACGTTCGACCAGCGGATCTCCGTCCTCCACAAGGACACGAGCCGCCCGACCGTCTTCCGCACCAGCGGATACTCGCTGAGCACCACCCCGAGCCGCGCCGAGCCGACGCGGATCATCGACGGCAACCAGGTCTCCATGGAGTACCGCTTCTTCACGCCGTCCCGTCCGCAGCCCGCCGACTGGTCGAAGCTCGACATCTGGCAGGCGGCCAGCGACCAGCACCGGATCTTCACCGCGCTGAAGAAGATCTACGGCCAGAAGTGGCTTTCCACGGGCGCCTCGAAGGGCGGCATGACCGCCACCTACTTCGAGCGTTTCTACCCGCGTGACATGGACGGTGTCGTCGCCTACGTCGCCCCGAACGACGTGGTCAACAAGGAGGACTCGGCCTACGACCGGTTCTTCGCGACCGTCGGCACCGAGGAGTGCCGCGACCGCCTGAACAACCTGCAGCGCGAAGCCCTCGTCCGCCGCGCGCCCCTGGAGGCGAAGTACAAGGCGTGGGCCGAGTCGGAGGGCGCCACCTTCAACACGGTCGGCACGCTCGACAAGGCCTTCGAGGCCGTCGTCCTCGACTTCGTGTGGGGCTTCTGGCAGTACTACGGCGAGGACGTCTGCGACCAGATCCCGGTGGCGAAGACCGCCACCGACGACGAGGTGTACAACACGATCGACGCCTACTCGGGCTGGGCCGCCTACACCGACCAGGGCCTGGAGCCGTACACGCCGTACTACTACCAGGCGGCGACCGAGCTCGGCTCGCCCACGATCAGGCAGCCGCACCTCAAGGGTCTGAGCCGCTACGGCTACCAGCCCGCGAGCAACTTCGTGCCGCGCGAGATCCCCATGAAGTTCAAGCAGCACGCCATGCGTGACGTGGACGACTGGGTCCGCAAGAACGCGAACAGGATGCTGTTCGTGTACGGCGGAAACGACCCGTGGGGCTCCGAGAAGTTCCACCTGGGCAAGAGCGCGCGCGACAGCTACGTGTACGTGGCGCCGGGCGCCAACCACGGTGCGAACGTCGCCGGCCTCGTCGAGGCCGAGCGGAACAACGCCACCGCCCGCATCCTCGCCTGGGCCGGCGTCCCCGCCCCGGCGGTCCAGGCGGCGCAGCCGCTGGCCCGCTTCGACGCGCGCCTCGACCAGCAGGTCGACGAGGACGCGACGAAGGAGCACGGCCTGCGGCCGTAACCGCTTCGAGGGGGGTGGGGTGCGTCGCCGGACGCACCCCGCCCTCCGTCGTGTCAGCGGTACGAGAGACCGTGTCCGACCGGGTAGAGCACCTTCGCCGGGTCGTCGGCGCTCTGCACCGGGACCGGCAGCCGGCCCCCGGGCCTGGCCCGCCCCGCCAGGACCCTTACGGCGGCGCGGAGTTCGACATCGGTCCAGGAGTAGGCGGCGAGCGTCGCCCGCTGGCCCTCGATCCGGGCGATGTCGTACGGGTTGCGGATCGCGATCGTCACGACGGGCACCCCGGTGGCGACGAGCCGCGCCACGAGCGTGCGCTGCGGGCTGGTCGCGGTGACGTTGTACGTGCCCACCACGACGACGTCCCTGCCCGCGGCCGCCGCCACCGCCTCCTCGATCTTCGCGGCCGTCGGGGTGATCCCGGTGGAGAGCGCGGTCGCGGAATACCCCAGCTCCGTCAGGGCGGTCGCGAGCGTCGTCGTCGGCGGGCCCGTCGTGCCGGACGGGGAGGCCGGGTCGGCGCCGACGACGAGGACCGAGCGGTGGCTGGTCCGGCTCAGCGGCAGGAAGCCGCCCTCGTTGAGGAGCAGGGTCGTGGTGGCCTCGGCGATCCGGTCGGCCTGGGCGAGATGGGCGGCGGTGCCGACCACCCGCTCGACGCCGGCCCGGGTGACGTACGCGTTCCGGAAGAGGCCGAGCTTCGCCTTGAGCCGCAGGATCCGCAGGATCGATTCGTCGAGCCGGGCCTCCGTCAGTTCGCCGTCCCTGACGGCCTTCAGGACCGCGTTCCAGGCCACGTCCAGCTTCGGCGGGTTGAGCAGCTGGTCCACCCCGGCCTTCAGGGCGAGGACCGGGACGCGCTCGTCGCCGTACTTGGTGCGGACCCCCTCCATGCCGAGCGCGTCGGTGACCACGACGCCGTCGTAGCCGAGTTCCTCGCGGAGGATGCCGGTGAGGATCGGCCGGGACAGCGTCGCCGGGTCCTCGCTCCGGTCGAGCGCCGGGACCACGATGTGCGCGGTCATGATCGAGTCGATCCCGGCGGCGATCGCCGACCGGAACGGCGGGGCGTCCAGCTCGTTCCACTGCGCCCGCGTGTGGGTGATCGTCGGCAGGCCGTAGTGGCTGTCGACGGCGGTGTCGCCGTGCCCCGGAAAGTGCTTGGACGTGGCCGCGACCCCGGCCCGCTGATAGCCCTTGACCTGCGCGGCGACCATACCGGCGACCGCCGCCGGGTCGGAGCCGAAGGAGCGGACGCCGATGACCGGGTTGGCGGGGTTGACGTTGACGTCCGCGACCGGGGCGTAGTTCTGCCGGATGCCGACGGCCGCGAGCTCGGCGCCCGCGATCTGCGCCGCCTTGCGGGCGTCCGCGTGCGAACCGCCGGCGCCGAGGGCCATCGCGCCGGGCACCAGGGTGGCGGGCTCGCCCACCCGGCAGACGATGCCGTGCTCCTGGTCGGTGGAGATGAGCGCGGGGATCGGCGTGGGCTGCGCGAGCGCCGCCTGCTGGATGCCGTTGGAGAGCGCGGCGATCTGCTGCGGGTCGCGGGTGTTGTGGGCCCAGGAGAAGTAGATGACGCCGCCCACGTGGTAGCGCTCGACCAGCTCGGCGGCCGTACGGACACCGATCTCCTGGAGGTTGGCGTCGATGTCGGCCTGGTCGGGTGCGGTGGCGGAGTGGCCGTACACCCGCATCACGAAGAGCTGGCCGACCTTCTCCTCGAGGGACATGCGGTCGATGATCCGCCGGAGCTTCCGGTCGTCGTGTCGGTCCTGCCCGGCGAGGGCGGGGGTGCTCACCCCGGTGACGGCGGCCGCGGCTGCGGCGGCGGTCACCGTGAGGAGGGTGCGTCGGGAGGGGGCGGGGGCGCGGTGGTGCACTGATGCTCCTTCCGGCCGTGCGAGGTTGAAGGGATCCATGCGCGAAAGCCTCGGAAGCCCCGGTGAAGGAAACTTCCAAGGAGTCACGGATAGCCCGAAAGTAACTGCCAGGTCAAGGACCCGCGCACGAATCGCCCACGGCTGCGATCCCGGGCCAGAGCTCCTGGAGCGTACGGACCGTCTCCCGGATCGCCGGGCGCCGCGCCGCCCCGGTCCGCCACATGGCGTGCAGGCGACGTGTCGGCATCGGGTCGAGCCGCACCGGAGTCACCTCCGACGGCAGCGTCCCGCGCCCCAGGCGCGGCACCAGCGCGATGCCCAGACCGGCCGCGACGAGCGCGACCTGCGTGTGGTTCTCCTCCGCCTGATGGACGATCAGCGGCTCGAAACCGGTCTCCCGCAAAGTCCGCGTCAGCCAGTCGTGGCAGACCGTCCCCGGCGGCTGCGAGATCCACCGCTCCGCCGCCAGCTCCTCCCGGCGCACCGAGTCCCGCGCGGCGAGCGGATGGTCCCGGTGGACGAGGATGTCGCACAGGTCGTCGCCGATCACCGCCTGCTCGACCCCCGGCGGTACGGGCAGCGGGGCGATGTCCCAGTCGTGCGCCACCGCCAGGTCGATGACCCCGCGCGCCACCAGGTCGACCGACACATGCGGATCCACCTCGGAGAGCCGGGCGTCGACATCGGGATGGGCCCGGCCCAGCTCCGCCAGCACCCGGGGCATCAGCCCGCGCGCCGCGCTCGCGAAGCACCCGATGGCGAGCCGCCCGGCGGGCCGGCCGCGCCGTTCCTCCAGCCGTACCTCCGCCTCCTCCACGAGGACCAGCAGCTGCCCGGCGGTGGCGGCGAGGTGGTGGGCGTCGTCGGTGAGGCGGATGCCGCGGCCGCTGCGTTCGAGCAGGGTCGTACGGGTCTCCCGCTCCAGCTTCGCGATCTGCTGGGAGACCGCGGACGGCGTGTAGCCGAGGGCGGTGGCGGCGGCGCCGACACTGCCGTGGACGGCGACGGCGTGCAGGGCGCGCAGACGGCCGAGATCCAGCACGGGCGCTCCTCCTCTTCGACGGCCGGGGAGATGCCCGGGAGCGTACGGACCAGGCGTCGCCGCATCCCCCGCCGAGCACCGGGGATGAAGCGTTGCTACATCCCATCATGAAGGAACCCGTGCTGGTGCTACACAGTCCATGGCGGCCATGCTCGATCGCATGCGCCCCGCCCACCTCGCCCTCGCCGTCCTGGTCGCCGCCGTCTGGGGAGTCAACTTCGTCGTCATCGAGATCGGCCTCGACCACTTCCCGCCGCTGCTCTTCTCCGCCCTCCGCTTCCTCGCCGCCGCCCTGCCCGCCGTCTTCCTGGTGGGCCGGCCCACCGTGGCCTGGAAGTGGATCCTGGCGGTGGGACTCGTCCTCGGCGTCGCCAAGTTCGGGCTCCTCTTCACGGGCATGGACCTCGGCGCCCCCGCCGGGCTCTCCTCCCTCGTCCTCCAGGTCCAGGCCGTCTTCACCGCCCTCTTCGCGTTCGCCGCCCTCGGCGAACGCCCCGGCCGCCTCAAGCTCGCGGGCATGGGCGTCGCGCTGGCGGGCATCGGCGTGGCGGCGGCCGACGAGGGCGGGACCGGGTCCCTCGCCGGCTTCGCCCTGGTGATCGCCGCGGCGGCCTGCTGGGGCGTCTCCAACGTCCTGACCCGCAAGGCCTCCCCGCCCGACGCGCTCAACTTCATGGTCTGGGTCAGCGTCGTGCCCGTCCTGCCGCTGCTCGGCCTCTCCCTCCTCCTGGAGGGCCCGGACCGCGACCTCGCGGCCCTGCGCGGGCTCGACTGGACCGGCGTCGGCGTCATCCTCTACGTCGCGTGGATCACGACCGTCCTCGGCTTCGGCGCCTGGGGCCTGCTGCTCCGCCGCTACCCGGCCTCCTCCGTCGCACCCTTCTCCCTCCTCGTCCCCGTCTTCGGGATGTCCTCGGCGGCGCTCGTCCTGGGCGAGGGAGTGAGCCCGGCCCGCTGGTGCGCGGCGGCGCTGCTCGTCGGGGGAGTGGCCCTGACGTCGTTCGCACCGGGCCGCCGAGCCGCCGGAGCCGCGCATCCCGTGGCGGCGCCGGAGCCCGTGGCCGTATTGTCGACCGGCCGTCCCCCGGGCGGGGCGGACCGCACGATCAGCGAGGAACGGACCCCATGACCTTCGAGAACATCACCGTCGACGTCCCCGGACCCACCCCCGGAGCCGTGCTGCTCGCCGGCATCCCCGGCAGCGGGAAGTCCACCGTCGCGGCCGCCCTCGCGGCCCGCTTCGCCCGGGCCGCGCACATCGAGGTCGACGACCTCCAGTCCCTCATCGTGAGCGGCGGCCGCTGGCCGAGCCCGGACGGCGACCCGGAGGCGGACCGCCAGATCCTGCTGCGGGCCCGCAACGCCTGTCTCCTCGCCGACAGTCTCGCCGCGGCCGGCTTCCTCCCGGTCCTCGACGACGTGGTCGTACGCCGCTCCCACCTGGACCACTACCGTGCCTGCACCAAGGGTTCCGCCCTCCGGGTGGTGATCCTCGCCCCCGGCCCCGACAAGGCCTGGGAACGCAACAACGCCCGCGACAAGCGGCTGACGACCGACTGGGCGTTCCTGGACGAGGCGATGCGCGCGGAACTCTCGGACGAGGGCGTCTGGATCGACAACGCGGACCTGACGGTCGAGGAGACGGTGGACGCGGTCCTCGCGGCGACGGGCCTGACCCCGGAGAAGCAGCCCGGCTGCCCCTCACCTCGGTGAGGGGCAGCCGGGCTCGCCTCGCGGCCGTGGTGTCGTGGTCAGGCGAACATGTCGGCGAGCAGCTCGGGGCCGATCACGATGGGCGCCGGGCGGTAGGAGGGCGGCAGCGTGCCCATCAGCTCGCGGACGAGGAAGTCCCAGCAGCGGGTGCGGACATGGGCCAGGCAGTCGATGAAGGTGTGCTCGGCGCCCGGCACGACATGCAGTTCGAAGTCCTTTCCGGCGGCGAGCAGCCGGTCGGCGAACCGCAGGGTCTGGTGGGGGTGCACCTGGTCGTCCATGTCGCCGTGGACGAGCAGCAGCTTGCCGGTCAGCCGGCTGGCGAGGTCCAGGTTGGACGTCCGGGCCCAGGCCTCGGCGGCGTCCGCGCCGTCGTAGGACTCGACGAAGCCGGCGTTGAAGGTGTGGGCGTCGTGCGAGCCGGAGAGGGCGGCCCCGGCGCGGTACGTCCCGGGGAAGTCAAGCATCGCGCGGGCCGCCGCGAACCCGCCCCCGGAGTGGCCGAAGACACCGACCCGCTCCAGGTCCATCCACGGCCGGGTCTCGGCCAGTTGGCCCAGCGCCGCGACGTGGTCGGCCAGGGAGCCGGCGTCGGCCAGACGACCGAAGGAGGCGTCGTGGAAGGCCTTGCTCCGGCCCGGGGTGCCCCGGCCGTCGAGTGCGATGACCACGAAGCCGAGTGCCGCCAGGGGTTCGGCGTCCATGCCCATGCCGCCGGGGTCGAAGCACGGGGCGACCCGGTTGACCTGCGGTCCGGGGTAGAGGTTGTCGATCACCGGGTAGCTCGTGGCGGGGTCGAAGTCCCGCGGCCGGTACAGCACCCGTAGATGTCGGTCTCGCCGTCGGCCGCCTTGACGCGGAAGCGCTCCGGCGCGGTCCACCCGGTGGCGGCGAGCCTGGTGATGTCGGCGCGCTCCAGCTCGACGAGCACCCGCCCGGTCCAGTCGCGGACCGTGGTGACGGGGGCGGTGTCGACGGTGGACGCCGAGTCGATGAAGTACTCCTGGTCGTACGGGCTCTCCGGCAGGGTGGCGATGTGGTCGAGCGTGTCGTCGGTGAGCCGGGAGAAGCCGGAGCCGTCCAGGCCGACCCGGCACACCGTGCGCCGGTACGGGTCCTCGTCGACGAGCCCGGAGGCCGTGAAGTACACGACCCGCTCGGCCTCGTCGACGCGCAGGATCTGCCGCACCAGCCACGGCCCGGAGGTGACCCGGCCGAGCAGCTCCCCGGTGTGCAGGTCGTAGCGGTAGAGGTGGCCCCAGCCGTCGCACTGCGAGAACCACAGCACCTCGTCGGCGAGCACCCGCACGACGGGCGGCTCGGTCATCCACTGGTTGGGCTCCACCCGGGTCTCCCCGGACTCGCTGATCAGGGTGGTGACGTCGCCGGTGACCGGGTCGAGGCGGTTCAGGGTGAGGGAGTGCTGGTCCCGGGTCCGGGCGAGGAAGTGGACGGCGGAGCCGTCCGCCGCCCACCACGCCCACTTGACGGTGATCGGCGACACGTGGGTCATGATCAGCGGCTCGGTCCGGGCGCGGACCACCGTGCCCGCGGCGACGTCGAGGACGACGAGCTCGGCCAGCGGCAGATGCTCGTCCCCGGCGTACGCGAACGGCTGGGTGTGCAGGCGGGGCGCACCTCCGTCGGCGGGCATCGCCTCCACGAGGTGGGTCGTGCGGACCTTCCGCTCGTCGGTCCGGTGGGCGAGGACCTTCGTCGAGTCCGGCGACCAGGCGACGGCGGGCGGCAGGTAGGGCACGCCGAGCTTGCGCAGCAGGGTGGCGTTGCCGGTCGCGGCGGGACCCGGGCCGTAGGCGTGACCGGGTGCGCCGTCGGTGGTGAGCGGCCACTCGCGGCCGTCGGAGAGCGAGCGGGCCCACAGGTCGTGCCCGCGCTGGGACACCGCGGACCTGCCGTCGGGCGACGTCACGTCCAGCGGGTTGCCCGGGGCGGCGAACTCGGCCGGCTCGCAGACGTGACTGTCCAGGTCGTAGCGCCAGTACGCGCCGAACGCCACGAACCTGACGTCCTTGTCGGTGAGTTCGATGCCGATGAACGGCAGGGCCTCGGGGTCGACCTGCTGCGCGGAGGCGGTGGTCAGCGAGGCGGCCAGCCGGACGTGGTCGAAGACCGGCTCACGGGTGCCCGCCGCCGGGTCGACCAGCATGAACCGCCTGCCGGCCCCGTTGCTCACCGCGTACCAGAACCGGGCGCCCCCGTCGATCCACTGCGGCCTGACCTTGTCACCGACGACGAGCTCGCCCGGGCGGGCGGGGCGACGGAGAAGCTGCTCGGCGGCCTGGTAGTTCTGCGTGGTGCTCATTCTGCTTGTCCGTCCTCGGAGTCGGTCGATGGAGATCCGGTGGGGGCGGGTCACGCCGCCGGGAGGGTTCAGAGGCTGCGGGCGGTGATGTCGCCGTAGGAGGTGGTGGCGTGGATGTTCAGGCCGGCGGCGCCGTCGGTGTTGGTGAGGGCGTTGTGGACGCGGCCGTAGGCGGTGCCGGCGTTCAGCGTGGCGGAGACGCCGCGGGCGGCGCCGACCGCTATCTCGCCGGACTCGGTGCGCAGCACGACCGTGCCCCGGGTGGCCTCGGCGATGCGGAGGCCGCCCTGCTGGGTGCTGATCTCGGCAGGGCCGTCGAGGCGGCCGACCGCGATGTCGCCGGCGAGCAGGGTGATGCGGGCGCTCGCGGTCTCGTCGAGCGTGACCGTGCCCTGCGCGCCGTCGAGGACGATGTCGCCGAGCCGTCCGACGCCGCGGAGTTCGGCGGCGGCCGTCTTGGCCTCGACGCGGGACCCGGCCGGGAGCTGGACGGTCACCTCGACCGATCCGGAGTCGCCGAGGATCTTGTTCTTCGCGGGGGCGGCGGCGATCCGCAGGACCCCGTCGGTGAACTCGACGGTGGTCTCTTCGGCGGCCTTCACGTCGGCGCCCTTGGCGGCGTTCGCGGGGCGGACGTCGACGGTGGCGTCGGCACGGTCGGCGGCGATGAGCTGGATGCGGCCGGCGGGGATGTCGAGGACGGTGGTGAGGGCGGCGGTGGCGGTGAACGTCTGCACGGTTCTTCTCCTTCTTGAGGCGGGCCCACTGCCGGGCCCGTCGTTTCCGATGAAGGAAAAGCTACGTTGCGTTCACGAGTCTGGCAACGCATCCATTGCGTGAAACGGCCATCACTGCAGGTAGATTCAAGGATTTCGTTGCAACGATTTCGAGGCTAATGCAACGTGCAGAGTGTCGCGTGTTGCAATGAACTGAAAGTGAATGCACTGCGGGGCGCGCCGGGCGTCGGTGCGGGCGGGGGTGGGCGGGGCGCGGGTGCCGGCGCCGACGGGAATGCGGCAGCGCGGCGATGCGGCGGTGCGGTCGGTACGGCGGCGATGCGGCGGTACGGCGACGTGCGCGTCATCGGATGTGGCCCGGCGGGCCGGGTCGGGGGGCCGGGTCGGCGGCTGTGCCGCGCGCATGCCGCGCGTCCGGCGTCGCGCCCTGCGCGTGCGCCGAGGCGGCCGGGCCCCGTGAGGTGGCCGGGCCCTGTGAGGTGGTCGGGCCCTGTGAGGTGGCCGGGCCCCGCGAGGCGCCGGGCCCGTGTGCGCCCGAGTCGGCCCCGTGTGCGTCGGGGTCGGCCCTCGCCGGTGTCCGGTGGGCCTGACGGTCGTCTCTCGGCGATGTCGGGATGGCGGGGGCCGGCCCCCGCCCATCACTCGGCGGCTCGGCCGCCTACCCCCGGGGCCGCCCCGTGGACCCGCGTACCACCAGCTCCGCGGGGACGCGGGCCAGGCCGCCCGCCGGGGGGTCCTCCGTGCCCATCGCCAGGCGGCCCGCTCGTATCCCCGCCTCGTGCAGCGGCAGATGGACCGTCGTCAGGGACGGGACCGCGTCCACCGAGAACGGGAGGTCGTCGAAGCCCGCCACGGACACGTCGTCCGGGATCGACAGGCCGCGTTCCCGCAGGGCCGCGCAGACGCCCAGCGCGACGGTGTCGTTGGCGGCGACGATCGCCGTGAGGTCCGGGTCGCGGGCGAGGAGTCCGGCCGTGGCCTCGTAGCCGGCCCGCCGGTCGTACGCGCCGTGGACCGTCGGGCCCTCCGCGATCCCCGCCGCGGCGAGCGCCGCCCGGTGGCCCTCCAGGCGGTGCCGGGTCGTCGTCCGGTCGGCCGGGCCGGCCGCGTAACCGATGCGCCGGTGGCCGAGTTCGAGCAGGTGCTCGGTGAGGCGGCGCGCGCCGCCCCGGTTGTCGAAGACGAGCGCGGCCGCGTTCGCGTCGCCGGTGACCGGCGGGCGCCCGCAGAGCACGACCCGGGTACCCGCCTCCGCCAGCTTGGCCAGCTTGCCGGTCGTCGCCGCCAGGTGCTCGGGGTCCTCCAGGGAGCCGCCCATGAGGATCACGGCCGCGGCCCGCTGTCGCTGGAGCAGGGTGAGGTAGGTCAGTTCGCGCTCGGGGGAGCCGCCGGTGTTGCAGACGACGGCAAGCTTCTCGCCACCGCCCCGCCCGGACGCGCTCTCCCCGATGGCGCTCTGCGCCGCGCTCGCCATGACCCCGAAGAACGGGTCGGCGATGTCGTGGACGAGGACGCCGACGAGGTCGGAGGTGGCGGCGGCGAGCGAGCTGGCGGGCCCGTTGAGCACGTAGTCCAGCTCGTCCACGGCCCGCAGCACCCGCTCGCGGGTCGACTCGGCGACCGGGTAGTTGCCGTTGAGGACGCGGGAGACGGTGGCGGGCGAGACCCGTGCGCGAGCGGCCACGTCCGCCAGGGTGACGGTCATCGTGTGCGTACCTCCAGGGCCTTGTCGACGGCGATGTCGGCAGGCTAGCGTCATCGCCGATGGAAAGCGCTTTCTATCGAAGCGCGGAACACCGGGGAGAGGAACCTTTCGTGACACGCAGGACAGTCCGCATCGCCATGAACGGCGTCACCGGGCGCATGGGACACCGCCAGCACCTGGTCCGTTCGATCCTCGCCCTGCGCGAACAGGGCGGCCTCGACCTCGGCAACGGCGAGACCCTCTGGCCCGAGCCGGTCCTCGTCGGCCGCCGCGAGCCCGCCCTGCGCGCGCTGGCCGAGCGCCACGGACTCACCGAGTGGTCCACCGACCTCGACGCCGTCCTCGCCGACGACACCGTCGACATCTACTTCGACGCCCAGGTCACCTCCGCCCGCGCCGAGGCGATCACCAAGGCCGTCCACGCCGGCAAGCACATCTACACCGAGAAGCCCACGGCCGCCGACCTCGCCGGCGCGCTGGAGCTCGCCCGGCTCGCCACCGAGAAGGGCGTCAAGCACGGCGTCGTCCAGGACAAGCTGTTCCTGCCGGGCCTGCTCAAGCTCAAGCGCCTCATCGACGGCGGCTTCTTCGGCGAGATCCTTTCCGTGCGCGGCGAGTTCGGCTACTGGGTCTTCGAGGGCGACTGGCAGGACGCCCAGCGCCCCAGCTGGAACTACCGCTCCCAGGACGGCGGCGGCATCGTCGTCGACATGTTCCCGCACTGGGAGTACGTGCTCCACGAGCTGTTCGGCCGCGTCACCTCCGTCACCGCCCAGGTCGCCACCCACGTCCCCCGCCGCTGGGACGAGCAGGGCAAGCCGTACGAGGCCACCGCCGACGACGCCGCCTACGGCATCTTCCAGCTGGAGGGCGGCGCCATCGCCCAGATCAACTCCTCCTGGACCGTCCGCGTCAACCGCGACGAACTCGTCGAGTTCCAGGTCGACGGCACCCACGGCTCCGCCGTCGCCGGACTGCGCAACTGCCGCGTCCAGCACCGCTCGGCCACCCCCAAGCCCGTCTGGAACCCGGACATCCCGGCGACCGAGCCCTTCCGCGACCAGTGGCAGGAGGTGCCCGACAACGCCGAGTTCGACAACGGCTTCAAGGCCCAGTGGGAGCTGTTCCTGCGGCACGTCGTCCTCGACGAGCCCTACCACTGGGACCTCCTCGCGGGCGCCCGCGGCGTCCAGCTCGCCGAACTCGGCCTGAAGTCCGCCGCCGAGGGCCGCCGCCTCGACGTCCCGGAGGTGAGCCTGTGATCCGCCTGCCCGACATCGGCGGCGGCGTACGGGAGTACACGCCGCGCACCGAGCCGCTGGCGCTGACCGGAGGCGGCCCCCTGACCTCCCGTACGGTCTTCTCCGCCGCCCACGTCGTCGCCGACCCGTACGCCGACACCACCCCCGACGGGCCCGCGGCGGTCGACTGGGACGCCACCCTCGCCTTCCGCCGCCACCTCTGGTCCCACGGCCTCGGGGTCGCCGAGGCCATGGACACCGCGCAGCGGGGGATGGGCCTCGACTGGACGGGAGCGGCCGAACTGATCCGCCGCAGCGCGGCGGAGGCGAAGGCGGTGGGCGGCCGGATCGCCTGCGGCGTCGGCACCGACCAGCTCGCCGGAGCGGCCCCGCTCACCGGCCCCGACGGCCTGGCGGCGGTCCGCACGGCGTACGAGGAGCAGCTCGCGCTCGTCGAGGAGACCGGCTCCCAGGCCGTCCTGATGGCCTCCCGCGCCCTCGCCGCGGCGGCGTCGGGCCCCGAGGACTACCTCGACCTGTACGGCCACCTCCTCCGTCAGGCGAGCGAGCCGGTGGTCCTGCACTGGCTCGGCCCGATGTTCGACCCGGCGCTCGACGGGTACTGGGGCTCGACCGACCTGGACACCGCGACCGAGACGTTCCTCGAGGTCATCGCCGCGCACCCGGACAAGGTCGACGGCATCAAGGTCTCCCTCCTGGACGCC
Organism: Streptomyces sp. NPDC029956; assembly: GCF_055574655.1. NCBI lineage: Bacteria > Bacillati > Actinomycetota > Actinomycetes > Kitasatosporales > Streptomycetaceae > Streptomyces > Streptomyces sp. NPDC029956. Next base: position 13,700 of record NZ_JBVHZJ010000068.1, read on the forward strand.
CGGCGCGAGGTCGACCTGCGCCGCCGCCTCCCGGAGGGCGTGCGCTGCTACACGGGCGACGACTTCCACTACCCGGAGCTCATCGCGGGCGACGAACAGGGCTTCAGCCATGCCCTCCTCGGCATCTTCGACCCGCTGGCGCCGCTCGCGGCGGAAGCGGTACGGACGCTCGACACGGGCGATGTAAACGGTTTCCGTGCCACCCTCGACCCGACGGTCGCCCTCTCCCGGCACCTCTTCCAGGCGCCCACCCGCTTCTACAAGACGGGAGTGGTCCTGCTGGCCTGGCTCGCCGGCCACCAGGACCACTTCACGATGGTCGGCGGCCTGCACTCCGCCCGCTCGCTGCCGCACCTCGCGACGGCGTACGAACTCGCCGACGGCCTCGGCCTGTTCCCCGACCCGGAGCTCGCGGAAGCGCGCATGCGCTCCCTCCTGACGGTCCAGGGAGGCCTGGGATGAACCCCGACCGCTTCAGCATCAACCAGATGACGGTCAAGCAGCTGTCCCTCCCCGACCTGGTCACCCACTGCGTCCGGCTCGGCATCCCGGGCGTGGGACTGTGGCGCGAGCCGGTCCGGGAGTACGGCGTCGAGGCGGCGGCCGACCTCGTGCGGGACGCGGGCCTGACGGTCACCACCCTCTGCCGCGGCGGCTTCTTCACCTCGGACGGCTGGGAGGCGGAGAACCGCGCGGCGATCGACGAGGCGGTCGCGCTCGGCACGGACACCGTCGTCCTGGTCTCCGGCGGCCTGACCCCCGCCTTCCCGGACCTGCCCTCGGCCCGCGCCCGCATCACCGAGGCGATCGGCGCCCTGGCCCCCTACGCGGGCGAACGCGGAATCCGCCTGGCCGTCGAGCCCCTCCACCCCATGTACGCCGCCGACCGCTGCGCGGTCTCCACCCTGGACCAGGCGCTGGCCATCGCCGAGCACTTCCCGCCCGAGCAGGTGGGCGTGGTGGTCGACACGTACCACCTCTGGTGGGACGACCGAGCTCCGGCGGCGGTGGAACGCGCGGGCGCGTCGGGCCGCATCCACTCCTTCCAGCTCGCCGACTGGACCACCCCGCTCCCCGCCGGCGTCCTGACCGGCCGGGGCCAGCTGGGCGACGGCACGATCGACCTCCGGGCCTGGGCGGACCTGACGGAGAAGGCGGGCTGGACGGGCCCGGTGGAGGTGGAGATCTTCAACGAGGACCTGTGGTCGAGGGACGGCGTGGAGGTCCTGGAGGAGACGCTGGAGCGGTTCCTGACGGTGTGAGGACCTGTGGCGGGTGGACGGTCACCCGCCCGGGTGCCGCACGTCCTGCTGCTCGACCTCCTTGAGGACGCGGGCGACCGTGGCGAAGTCGTCGTCCCGGTGCAGGAGGGTGAGTCCGTGATGGACGGCCGTGGCGCAGAGCAGCAGGTCCACGACACCCGCCGCGCGGTGCTGCCCCTTCTGCGTCAGCTTGTACTGGGCGGTTTCCACCCATCGCCACGCGTCCTTCGGGACGCGCACCGGCGCGAACACGGCAACGAGGTCCTCGTCGATCTCGTCGCGGTCCTCCGCGTTCACGGCTCTGAAAAGGATCTCCGTCCGGGTGGCCCCGCACATGCCGACAGCGCCTGTCTCGATCTCGGCGTCCCAGCGCCGCTGTGCGGCGGGATCGGTGCCGAGGTGGACGTACGCGCTGGTGTCGACGAGGTACGTGATCACTCGCCGTCCCCGGCGTGCTGGGCGGCCTTACGTGCTTCCCAGTCCCGGCGGGTGCGCTCCAACTCCCCGCGCGCGCCGCGCTCTGCGAGCCGCTGGAACGCCTCCCGGCGGTGATGCCGCCTTATGACCTCTTCCAGGGCGGTGTTGATCGTGTCCTTCTTCGTGGTCGTACCGAGGAGCCTCGCGGCCTCGGCGAGCACGTCGTCGTCCACGTCTACGTTGGTCACACCCATGATCACCCTCCATGTGGGTCATGTGGAAAGAGTGCACACCTCTCATACATCGTAGCCCCGTGCCGCGTCCCCGGCGCCCCGGCGGGGAGTTGTCCACAGTGCCGCCCGCGCTGTCCGACCGGTTCGCTACCTTCGGGGGCATGTCCAACGATCGTGGGCCGGGGTCGGCCGTGCTCGAAGGGGTCCTGGAGCGGATCACCTACGCCAATGACGAGAGCGGGTACACGGTCGCCCGCGTCGACACCGGGCGCGGGGCCGGGGACCTGCTCACCGTGGTCGGGGCGCTGCTCGGGGCGCAGCCGGGGGAGTCGCTGCGGATGGAGGGCCGTTGGGGCTCGCATCCGCAGTACGGCAAGCAGTTCACCGTCGAGAACTACACGACCCTGCTGCCCGCCACGATCCAGGGCATCCGCCGCTATCTCGGCTCGGGGCTGGTCAAGGGCATCGGTCCCGTCTTCGCCGATCGCATCACCCAGCACTTCGGCCTGGACACCCTGCAGATCCTGGAGGAGGCGCCGGGCCGGCTGATCGAGGTCCCGGGTCTGGGCCCGAAGCGCACGAAGAAGATCAGCGAGGCCTGGGAGGAGCAGAAGGCGATCAAGGAGGTGATGGTCTTCCTCCAGGGCGTCGGTGTCTCCACCTCCATCGCGGTCCGGATCTACAAGAAGTACGGGGACGCCTCGATCTCGATCGTGCGGAACCAGCCCTACCGGCTCGCCGCCGATGTCTGGGGCATCGGCTTCCTCACCGCCGACAAGATCGCCCAGGCAGTGGGCATACCCCACGACAGCCCCGACCGGGTGAAGGCCGGCCTGCAGTACGCCCTCTCCCAGTCCAGCGACCAGGGGCACTGCTTCCTCCCCGAGGAGCGGCTGATCGCCGACGCGGTGAAGCTCCTCCAGGTCGACACCGGACTTGTCATCGAGTGCCTCGCCGAGCTGGCCGAGGACCCCGAGGGGGTCGTGCGGGAGACGGTGCCGGGTCCGGAGGGGACGCCCGTCACCGCCGTGTACCTGATCCCCTTCCACCGGGCGGAGCTGTCCCTCGCCGGGCAGCTCCGGAGGCTGCTGCGGGCCGAGGAGGACCGGATGCCGGGCTTCCGGGACGTGGCCTGGGACAAGGCCCTGGCCTGGCTCGCGGACCGCACGGGGACCTCGCTGGCGCCCGAGCAGGAGGAGGCGGTGCGGCTCGCGCTCACCCGGAAGGTCGCCGTGCTCACCGGCGGACCGGGCTGCGGCAAGTCGTTCACGGTCCGCTCCGTCGTCGAGCTGGCCCGGGCCAAGAAGGCCAAGGTCGTCCTCGCCGCTCCCACCGGCCGGGCGGCCAAGCGGCTCGCCGAGCTGACCGGCGCGGAGGCCTCCACCGTCCACCGCCTCCTCGAACTGAAGCCGGGCGGCGACGCGGCCTACGACCGGGACCGGCCGCTCGACGCGGACCTGGTCGTGGTCGACGAGGCCTCCATGCTCGACCTGCTCCTGGCGAACAAGCTGGTCAAGGCGGTCGCGCCCGGGGCTCATCTGCTGCTGGTGGGCGATGTGGACCAGCTCCCGTCGGTCGGTGCGGGAGAGGTCCTCGGCGACCTGCTCGCCCCGGGAAGCCCCGTACCGGCGGTGCGGCTGACCCGGATCTTCCGGCAGGCGCAGGAGTCCGGCGTCGTCACCAACGCGCACCGGATCAACGCGGGCGTCCCGCCGAAGACCGAGGGGCTGCCGGACTTCTTCCTGTTCGTCGAGGAGGAGACCGAGGACGCCGCCCGGGTCGCCGTGGATGTCGCGGCCCGGCGGATTCCGGCCAAGTTCGGCCTGGACCCCCGCCGTGACGTGCAGGTTCTCGCCCCCATGCACCGGGGCCCGGCCGGCGCGGGCTCGCTCAACGGCCTGCTGCAGCAGGTCATCACCCCGGCCCGCCCCGACGTTCCGGAGAAGCGGTTCGGCGGCCGGGTCTTCCGCGTCGGTGACAAGGTCACCCAGATCCGGAACAACTACGACAAGGGGGCCAACGGGGTCTTCAACGGCACCGTCGGCGTCGTGACGCAGCTGGACCTCGTCGAGCAGAAGCTGACGGTACGGACGGACGAGGACGAGGAGGTGCCGTACGACTTCGACGAGCTGGACGAGCTCGCCCACGCGTACGCGGTCACCATCCACCGTTCGCAGGGCAGTGAGTATCCGGCCGTGGTGATCCCGGTCACCATGAGTGCCTGGATGATGCTTCAGCGGAACCTGCTCTACACGGCCGTGACCCGGGCCAGGAAGCTCGTGGTCCTTGTCGGCTCCCGGCGGGCGATCGCCCAGGCGGTCCGCACGGTCTCCGCAGGCAGGCGCTTTACCGCACTCGCGTTTCGGCTCACAGGCGGTGCCCCCGTGTGAAAGATCACGGAGGGCTACCGGAACCGGGGCGAAGGGGGCAGGATATGAAGGTTGGCGGCACTGAGTGCCGCCGATTGGCCCAATGGTCGACCCCGAGTGCACTCTCCTGAGCCAAATGGGGGATGGTAGAGACAGTCAGGGCACCTCGAAGAAGAGGCACTACGTCGGTGAGGGATGACGTGAGCGACAACTCTGTAGTACTGCGGTACGCGGACGGTGAATACACCTACCCGGTGGTCGAGAGCACCGTCGGCGACAAGGGCTTCGACATCGGGAAACTCCGAGCCCAGACCGGTCTGGTCACCCTCGACAGCGGATACGGCAACACCGCCGCCTATAAATCCGCGATCACCTACCTCGACGGTGAGCAGGGGATTCTGCGGTACCGCGGTTACCCCATCGAGCAGCTGGCCGAGCGCTCCACCTTCCTTGAGGTGGCGTACCTACTGATCAACGGTGAGCTGCCCAAGGTCGACGAGCTGGCGACCTTCAAGAACGAGATCACGCAGCACACGCTCGTCCACGAGGACGTCAAGAACTTCTTCCGCGGTTTCCCGCGGGACGCCCACCCGATGGCGATGCTGTCCTCGGTGGTCTCCGCGCTGTCCACCTTCTACCAGGACAGCCACAACCCGTTCGACGAGGAGCAGCGGCACCTCTCCACGATCCGGCTGCTCGCCAAGCTGCCGACGATCGCGGCGTACGCGTACAAGAAGTCGATCGGTCACCCGTTCGTCTACCCGCGCAACGACCTCGGGTACGTCGAGAACTTCCTGCGCATGACCTTCTCGGTCCCGGCGCAGGAGTACGACCTCGACCCGGTCGTCGTCAACGCGCTCGACAAGCTGCTGATCCTGCACGCGGACCACGAGCAGAACTGCTCGACCTCCACCGTGCGTCTGGTCGGCTCCTCGCAGGCGAACATGTTCGCCTCGATCTCCGCCGGCATCTCGGCCCTGTGGGGCCCGCTGCACGGTGGCGCCAACCAGTCGGTCCTGGAGATGCTCGAGGGCATCAAGGCCAACGGCGGCGATGTCGACTCCTTCATCCGCAAGGTGAAGAACAAGGAGGACGGCGTCCGCCTGATGGGCTTCGGCCACCGGGTGTACAAGTCCTTCGACCCGCGCGCCAAGATCATCAAGGCGGCGGCGCACGACGTCCTCTCGGCCCTCGGCAAGTCCGACGAGCTGCTGGACATCGCGCTCAAGCTGGAGGAGCACGCGCTCTCCGACGAGTACTTCGTCTCGCGCAACCTCTACCCCAACGTGGACTTCTACACGGGCCTCATCTACCGCGCGATGGGCTTCCCGACCGAGATGTTCACCGTGCTCTTCGCGCTCGGCCGGCTGCCCGGCTGGATCGCCCAGTGGCACGAGATGATCAAGGAGCCCGGCTCCCGCATCGGCCGCCCGCGCCAGATCTACACCGGCGAGGTCCTCCGTGACTTCGTCCCGGTCGAGGCGCGCTAGCAGCTTCGCCGTGACGGCCCGGTGCGCCCCCGGCGGCGAGTGGGCCGAAGGGGCGCGCCCGTGCCGACACGGGCTCCAGCGCCCGGAGGCGGACCGAGCCCGAAACAAAGAGGAAGCGCCCCGCTCTTCGATCCCCCCACGGGTCGACGAGCGGGGCGCTTCCCATGTCCCGGTGCGGATTCCCCCCACGGGATCCGGGCCGGGCGTCTGCGGGTGTCGCAGAAGCTACGCGGGTCGGCGCGACGCGGTCTGCCGGGGTACGTACGGGAGGGCCGCTCAAAGCTCCCCGGTGCACGTGCCCCGGCCAACGCTTGCCTGGAACGTCCCCCAAGACATTCCATGAACGTCCCCCAAGACGTTCTCGGCATCGCCCACTTAGACTCGCGAACAGCCCAGATGGTTACCCCCCAATATCTGTGATCTAGGTCTCTTTGTGAAGGTCCTGTGCGTCACACGTGGGTGAATTCACGTGAAGCGGCGCAGACGAAGGCTGTTGGATACGACGAAGACGGACGAAAAGGCCATCGCCAGGCCCGCGATCATCGGGTTCAGGAGTCCGGCCGCGGCGAGCGGCAGCGCCGCCACGTTGTAGCCGAAGGCCCAGCCGAGGTTGCCCTTGATCGTCGCCAGGGTCCGGCGGGCGAGCCGGATCGCGTCGGCCGCGACCCGCAGGTCGCCCCGTACCAGGGTCAGATCGCTCGCCTCGATCGCCGCGTCCGTCCCCGTCCCCATCGCCAGGCCCAGGTCCGCCGTGGCGAGCGCCGCCGCGTCGTTCACCCCGTCGCCGACCATGGCGACCGTCCGGCCCTCCGCCTGGAGCCGCCGGACCACCTCGGCCTTCTCCTCCGGCAGCACCTCGGCGATCACCTCGTCGATGCCCACCTCCGCCGCCACGGCCTCCGCCACCGCCCGGTGGTCCCCGGTGAGGAGGACCGGCCGCAGCCCGAGGCCGCGCAGTCGCGCCACCGCCTCCGCGCTGGTGTCCTTGACGGTGTCCGCTACGGTCAGGGTGCCCCGGGCGACCCCGTCCCAGGCGACGTGGACGGCGCCGGGCTCCGCGCCCGCCGGCACGTCGACGCCCTCGGCCGTCAGCAGGGCCGCACGGCCGACGAGGACCAGGCGGCCGTCGACCGACCCGCGGACCCCGAGCCCGGGGGCGTTCTCGAAGGTCTTCGGTACGGGGAGGTCCCCGCAGCGCTCGACGGCGCCGGCCGCGACCGCGCGGGCCACCGGGTGCTCGGAGGAGTGTTCCAGGGCCCCGGCCAGCCGGAGCAGCTCGGTCTCGTCGGTGGCGTCGGTGCCGTACTTCCCGCCGTACACGCGCACACCGGCCAGCCGCATGCGGCCCGTGGTGACCGTCCCGGTCTTGTCGAGGACGATCGTGTCGACGCGGCGGGTGGACTCCAGGACCTCGGGGCCCTTGATCAGGATGCCGAGCTGGGCGCCGCGGCCGGTGCCGACCATGAGCGCGGTCGGCGTCGCGAGGCCCAGGGCGCAGGGGCAGGCGATGATCAGGACGGCGACGGCGGCCGTGAAGGAGGCCGTCGGGTCGTCGGTCAGCAGCAGCCAGGTGACGAGGGTGCCGAGCGCGATGAGCAGCACGACCGGCACGAAGACGGCCGAGATCCGGTCGGCGAGCCGCTGCACCTCGGCCTTGCCGTTCTGGGCGTCCTCGACGAGCTTCGCCATCCGGGCGAGTTGGGTGTCGGCGCCGACGCGGGTGGCCCGGACGACGAGCCGCCCCGAGACGTTGACGCAGCCGCCGGTGACGTCGCCGCCCGCGGCGACGTCCAGCGGCAGCGACTCGCCGGTGAGCAGGGAGGCGTCGACGGCCGACGCGCCCTCGGTGACGGTGCCGTCGGTGGCGATCTTCTCCCCGGGCCGTACGACGAAGAGGTCGCCGGTCCGCAGTGCGGCGACCGGCACCCGCACCTCGGTGCCCCCGCGCAGGACGGCCACGTCCTTGGCGCCGAGTTCCATCAGGGCCCGGAGTGCCGCGCCCGCCTTCCGCTTGGCGCGGGCCTCCAGGTAGCGGCCGAGGAGGATGAAGGTGACGACGCCCGCCGCGACCTCGAGGTAGATCGCGGACGAGGCTTCGGAGCGGTCGACGGTCAGGTCGAAGCCGTGCCGCATGCCGGGCATGCCCGCGTCGCCGAGGAAGAGGGCCCAGAGCGACCAGCCGAAGGCGGCGAGGGTGCCGACGGAGACGAGGGTGTCCATGGTGGCGGCGCCGTGCCGGAGGTTGGTCCAGGCGGCCCGGTGGAAGGGCAGCCCGCCCCAGACGACGACGGGGGCGGCGAGGGTGAGGGAGAGCCACTGCCAGTTGTCGAACTGGAGGCGCGGGACCATGGCGAGCAGGACGACGGGCGCGGAGAGCAGGGCGGAGACGACGAGCCGCTGCCGCAGGGAGGCGAGCTCGGGGTCCTGTGCGGGCTCCCGCTCCTCCGGTGCGGCGGTCGGTTCGGGCGCGGGCGGCGGGGGTTCCTCCGCCGTGTAGCCGGTCCTGACGACGGTGGCGATCAGCGCGTCGACCCCGACCTCCGGGGGGTGCTCGATCCGCGCCTTCTCCGTGGCGTAGTTGACGGTCGCGGTGACCCCGTCGATGCGGTTGAGCTTCTTCTCGACGCGGGCCGCGCACGAGGCGCAGGTCATCCCGCCGATCGTCAGCTCGGTGACCGCGACGACCGTGCTGTCGGTGGGGTGTGCGGTGGTGCTGGAGGTCATGTGCGGTTCCAAAGGGGAGCAGGGCCGTACCCGGTAACGGTACGGCCCTGCGGGGTGTCGACGGGGGGAGTGGTCAGACCAGCTCGTAGCCGGCCTCGTCGACGGCGGCGCGGACGGCCTCCTCGTCGAGCGGGGCGGCGGAGACGACGGTCACCTGGCCGGTGGAGGCGACGGCCGTCACCGACGAGACGCCGGGGAGCTCGGAGATCTCGCTCGACACCGCGCCCTCGCAGTGGCCGCAGGTCATGCCCTTGACCTGGTAGACGGTGGTGAGGTCGGTCTTCGTCTCTGCGGTCATGGCGCTCTCCTCGTGGGTTAAGGACCGTACGCGGCGAGCTTATACCCCTAGGGGGTATAAATCCAGTCGTGTCCGGCCGTGCCGCGTCGGCGGCCCCGGCTGGAGCCTATGGTAAATACCCGATATGTCGCACTCGGGGACCACGCTCATCCTGATCATGGCGATCGCCGTCCTGGCGCCGCTGCTCGCCTACGGAGTCGGGCGCAGGCTCCCCGTCCCCCTCGTCATCTTCGAGATCCTGCTCGGCATCCTCATCGGCCCCGACGTCCTGGACTGGGCACGCCCCGACGCGCTGATCGACGGACTCTCGGAGCTCGGCCTCGCCATGCTGATCTTCCTCGCGGGGTACGAGATCGAGTTCGGCAAGGTCCGCGGCGACACCCTCCGGCGCTCCGTATGGGCCTGGCTGATCGCCCTCGGGATCGGACTGGCCACCGGTGTCCTGCTCGGCGGCGGATACACCAAGGGCGTCTTCATCGGCGTCGCGCTGACCAGCACCGCACTCGGCACCGTGCTGCCCGTGCTCAGGGACTCGGGCGAACTCCACGGGCGGTTCGGCTCGGTCGTCATGGCGTTCGGCGCGGTCGGCGAGTTCGGCCCGATCATCGCGATGGCCCTGCTGCTCAGCGGGCGCGGCGCGGGCGAGTCGACCGTGCTCCTCGCGGTCTTCGCCGCGCTCACCGCCGGGGCGGTGCTCTGGGCGCTGCGGCCGCGCCCGCCGTGGTTCTCCAGGATCATCGCCAAGACCCTGCACACCAGCGGTCAGTTCGCCGTCCGGTTCGTCTTCCTGCTGCTCGCCCTGATGCTGGGCGCCTCACAGGCGCTCGGACTCGACATCCTGCTCGGCGCCTTCGCGGCCGGACTCGTCACCCGGCTCGTCCTGACCGGGGCCGCGCCCGAGTCGGGGCCGCAGATCCTGGAGAAGATCGAGGGCGTCGGCTTCGGCTTCCTCGTGCCGGTCTTCTTCGTCGTCACCGGGATCGAGTTCGACCTGGCCTCGCTCCTCGACGGCGGCCGCACCCTGCTCCTGCTGCCGGTCTTCCTGCTGCTCTTCCTGGCGGTGCGCGGCGGACCGATCTGGTTCCTCGCCCCGCGCGACCTCGACCGCAGGGACCGGGGCGGGCTCGTGCTGTACGGCTCCACCGCGCTGCCGCTCGTCGTCGCCATCACGACCATCGGTGTCGACGACAAGACGATGACGGCCGGCGAGGCGGCGGCGCTCGTCGGGGCCGGCATGGTCTCGGTGCTCGTCTTCCCGCTGGTCGCGCTGAAGTCGCGGTCGGGGGCCAAGGGCCTTCCGACCGAGCGGATCAGCGGCTCGGAGTCGTGGTGACCCGACCCTCCATCAGGGGAGAGGCCTGACCCCGACCTTCGACCGGGGGAGGGGTCTGACCCTCGACCAGGGGGGAGAGGTAGCGCAGGAGGAGCGTCTTCAGCTCCGCGATCGTGGCGTCCCGCTCGACCCCCTCCGGTGCGGCGAGGACGAGGTCCAGGCCTCCCTTGAAGGCGGCGAAGGTCATGCCCGCGGTCCGGAGGCGGTCCTCGGCGGGCAGTGCGGGCGCGTAGTGGGCGATCACCTCCTGCACGCGGGTGAGCAGGGTCGCGTGCAGTTCGTCGTGCTCCTCCGCGATCCGGCCGGGGATCTCGGAGCCGTGCATCAGGGCGAGGAAGGCCGGGTTGGCGCAGTTGAACTCGATCAGCGGGTCGACGACGGCGTCCAGCAGCCCGGGCAGCGGCAGGGCGAGGTTCTCGGGGGTGAACGCCTGCCCGTGGGCCTCGCGCATCTGGTGCAGCAGGCGCTCGCCCAGCTCGATCGCGATGGCTTCCTTGTTGGGGAAGTACTGGTAGAGCGTGCCGGGCGAGACGTGGGCCTCGCGGGCGATCGCGTTGGTGCTGGACGCCGTGTAGCCGTTCGCGCAGAAGACGTTCGCGGCGGCCTGGAGCAGCTGCGCGATGCGGCGCTCGCCCCGCGCCTGACGGCGGCGCGGCTTCGGTTCTTCGGACATGGCTGTCCCCAGCTCTCCTCAACACGTTTGACAAACACGAGAGGTCGCTCGCATTCTTGAGAAACGCGAGTGATCACTCGTGTTTGCCAGTCTATGGCAATGGGCGACCCATGTGACGTGCCGGGAAGCGAGCACAGGGGTCAGGTGAAGGGGACACCTCGTCATGGCCGAAGTCAAGAAATCAGCGCCCGGCGGGGCCGGATCCAGCGGGTCTCCCGCAGGTGGCGGCGGATCGCCGAAGGGGGAGGGGGCGGGCGGCTGGACGCGGTTCGTCACCGCCCGGCCGCGCCTGACCCTGCTCGTCGCCCTCGTCCTCACCGCCCTCGCCGTCCTGGCCGGCGGCGGGGTCGCCGACCGGATGGGCAGCGGCGGCTGGGAGGACCCGGCCGCCGAGTCGACGTACGCGACCGAGGCCCTCGGGCGCCAGTTCCCCGGCTCCCAGCCCAATCTGCTCCTGCTCGTCGACGCCGGAGAGGCCGGAGCCGACGCGCCGGCGGTCGCCGCCGAGGCGCGCCGGCTCGCCGAGCGGCTCGACGCCGAACCGGGCGTCGCCGGCGTCGGCTCCTACTGGTCCACCGGCTCGCCCGCCCTCCGCTCCGAAGACGGCCGCAAGGCCGTGATCGCCGCCCGGATCGCCGGCGAGGAGAAGGACGCGGCGGCCGTCCTCGACCGGATCGCCCCCGAGTACCGGGGCACCCACGGCCCCGTCGAGGTCTCCCTCGGCGGCGGACTCGCCGTGCGCCACGAGATGCAGACGGTCATCCAGGAGGACCTGCTGCGGGCCGAGCTCATAGCCCTGCCCCTCACCCTCGTCCTGCTCGTCATGGTCTTCGGCAGCGCCGTCGCCGCCCTGCTGCCGCTCGGCGTCGGCATCGTCGCCATCCTCGGCACCAACGCCGTCCTGCGCGGCCTCACCGAGTTCACCGACGTCTCCGTCTTCGCGCAGAACCTGACGACGGCCCTCGGCCTCGGACTCGCCATCGACTACGCCCTGTTCGTCGTCCGCCGCTACCGTGAGGAACTCGCCGCCGGGGCCGACACGTACACCGCCGTCCGCACCACCCTGCGCACCGCCGGGCGGACCGTGCTCTTCTCCGCCCTGACCGTCGCCGTCTCGCTCGCCGCGATGCTGGTCTTCCCGCAGTACTTCCTGCGCTCCTTCGCGTACGCGGGCATCGCCGTGGTCCTGCTCGCCGCGACCGCCGCCCTCACCCTGCTCCCGGCGGCCCTCGTGCTGCTCGGCGACCGGGTCAACGCGCTCGACCTGCGGCGCCTCCTCCGGCGCGGCCGGACGCCCGCCCCGCGCCCCGCCGACGGCGGCGAGGGTACGGGCTGGGGGCGGGCCGCCGCGCTCGTGATGCGCCGGGCGCCGGTCTTCGCCGTCCTCACCACCGCCGGACTCGTCCTCCTCGGACTGCCGTTCCTCGGCGTCAAGTTCGGCACCGCCGACGACCGCCAGCTCCCCGTCACCGCCTCCTCCCGGGTCGTCCAGGACGAACTGCGGCACGACTTCCCCGGCGATCCCGGCGGCACCCTGACGGTCCTCGCCGAAGGCGAGGCCACCCCCGCCCAGTACGCGGCCTTCCGCGACCGGATCGGCGCGCTCGACGGCGTGGTCCGGGCCGACGGACCGGTCACCGCCGCCGGCGGCCACGCCTACTTCACCGTCGTCCCCGAGGGCGAGACCGTCGGCGCCCAGGCCCAGCGGACCGTGGCCGAACTGCGTGCCGCGCCTGCCCCGTTCGAGACCTCGGTCACCGGGCAGGCCGCCGTCCTCGTCGACTCCAAGGACGCCCTCGCCGAGCGGCTGCCCTGGGCCGCGGCGATCATCGTGATCGTCACCCTGCTCCTGGTCTTCCTGCTCACCGGCAGTGTCCTCATCCCCGTCCAGGCCGTCGTCCTCAACGCCCTCAGCCTCACGGCGATGTTCGGCGCGGTGGTCTGGGTCTTCCAGGACGGGCACCTCGCGGGACTCCTCGGCTTCACCCCCACCGGGGACATCGAGACCACCCTGCCGGTGCTCATGTTCTGCGTGGCCTTCGGACTCTCCATGGACTACGGGGTGTTCCTCCTCTCCCGCATCAAGGAGGAGTACGACCGCACCGGCGACCACGAGCACTCCGTCCGCTTCGGCCTGCGCCGCACCGGCGGTCTCATCACCGCGGCCGCCGTGATCCTCGCCGTCGTCATGGTCGCCATCGGCACCTCCCGCGTCACCAACACCAAGATGCTCGGCCTCGGTGTCGCCCTCGCCGTCCTCATGGACGCCATGGTGGTCCGCAGCCTCCTCGTCCCCTCCGTGATGAAGCTGACCGGCCGCCTCACCTGGTGGGCCCCCGGCCCCCTGCGGCGCTTCCACGACCGCTTCGGCATCAGCGAGTCGGACACGCCGGCCCCGGCCCCGGCCCCGGCGTCGGCGGCCGACGAGGGTGCGGCGGCCGGGGAGCACCGGGAGATGAGCTCGCTCCACCCGTGACGAGGCCCTGTGGCAGGACCCCGCGGCCAGGTCACGTGAGAAGGCCCTGCGACAAGGCCCCGTGACACACCGAGGGCCGGGCCCGGGATCACCGGGTCCGGCCCTGCGGGGGAGAGAAGGAGCGGTACGGCGGGTCAGTCGCGGCGGCCCCGGTTGCCGGGGCGGCTGGCGACCCAGGCGCGGATCGTGTCCGCGTACCAGTAGGGCTTGCCGGACTCCACGTGGTCGGGGGCCGGCAGCAGTCCGTGCTTCCGGTAGGAGCGGACCGTGTCGGGCTGCACCCGGATGTGTGCCGCGATGTCCTTGTACGACCAGAACCTGCTGTCCGTCATGCCTGGTACCTCCCTGCGCGCCGCGCAGCGGCGGCGGGGGTGCCGTTCGGGGGCGCTGCGGGCGTGCGATGGCGATCACTGAGCCATTGCCCCCTGCAACGACTCCGCCAGACAGGAGGAGAGCGCCTGTCGAGCTCCTGTGACGGAAAGCCCGCGTAACGGAGATATGCGTGACACCGGAGGGACGTGTGTGACGAAAGTGCGGCATCGGGACATCGGTGTGTCCGCGTGCGCCGCTCCGGGCCGGGGGATATGGGCCGGCCCCGGCCGGAGGGACGTACGCCGGTCGGAGCGGACGGATGTGCTCCGGTCGGGGCGGACGGATGTGCTCCGGTCGGGGCGGACGGATGTGCGCCGTCCGGGCGTCCGTCAGACGCCGCAGGAGCGGAGATAGCCCCGGGTGCGGAGCGCGATCGGGTACGGAACGTCCGGCTCGCAGGGATACATGTCCTGCTCGACGATCGCGAACAGGTCCACGTCCAGAGCCGAGGCGGCCGCGAGCACCGGTTCCAGGGCGGGCACCCCGGACGGCGGCTCGCACATCACACCGCGCCCCACCGCCGGCCCGAACGGCACCCCCTCGGCCACCACCCCCGCCAGGATCTCCGGGTCCACCTGCTTGAGATGCAGATAGCCGATCCGCTCGCCGTACGTCTCGATCAGCTTGACGCTGTCCCCGCCGGCGTACGCGTAGTGCCCGGTGTCCAGACAGAGCGAGACCGCCTCCGGGTCGGTCGCGTCCAGGAACCGCGTCACGCTCTCCTCGTCGTCCAGATGGGTGTCGGCGTGCGGATGGACGACGATCCGCAGCCCGTACCGCTCGCGCACCTCCCGGCCGAGCCGCTCGGTGAGCCCCGTCAGGTCCCGCCACTGCGCGGCGGTGAGCGTCCGCTCCTCCAGGACCTCGCCCGTCCGGTCGTCCCGCCAGAACGACGGGATGACGACCAGATGGCCCGCGCCCACCGCCTGCGCCAGGGCGGCGTTCTCGGCGACGTGTGCCCAGGTCCGGTCCCAGACGTCCGGGCCGTGATGGAGGCTGGTGAACACCGTTCCCGCCGAGACCCGCAACCCGCGCCGTGCGGTCTCCTCCGTCAGGACGGCCGGATCGGTGGGCAGATAGCCGTACGGGCCGAGCTCGATCCACGCGTAGCCCGCGCCGGACACCTCGTCCAGGAAGCGCTGCCACGGCACCTGCCGGGGATCGTCGGGGAACCACACCCCCCAGGAGTCCGGGGCGGAGCCGATCCGGATCCGGGACGGGGACGGAGACGAGGGCGAGGGCGGCTGCGGTGACGGCGTCGTCATGCCTGCCACCTTGACCGGGGCCCGCGAGCAGCGTCAAGGAGGCCGCTCCGGCCCGCACGAGCCCGTCCGGTCGTCAGAATGTCCGGACATATCGTTGACACGCCTCCCGGCGGACGGCTAGACCTGGGTGCGGAAGCCGGACGCGAGAGGTGGCGCGGGTGGAGTCGGAGCCGTACGACCTGATCACCATGGGGCGCCTCGGGGTGGACCTGTACCCGCTCCAGACCGGGGTCGGGCTCGACCGGGTCGACACCTTCGCCAAATTCCTCGGCGGCTCCCCGGCGAACGTGGCCGTCGCCGCCGCCCGGCTCGGCCTGCGCACCGCACTCGTCTCCCGCACCGGCGCCGACCCCTTCGGCACCTATCTGCGCCGCGAGCTGAAGGACTTCGGGGTGGACGACCGCTGGGTGACCGAGGTCGACGCGTACCCCACTCCCGTCACCTTCTGCGCCCTCTTCCCGCCCGACGACTTCCCGCTCACCTTCTACCGCCGCCCCAAGGCCCCCGACCTGGAGATCCACCCGCACGAGCTGGACCTCGACGCGATCCGCGCCGCCCGGGTCCTGTGGGCGACCGGCACCGGCCTCTGCGCCGAGCCCAGCCGCACCGCGACCCTGGAGGCACTGCGGGCCAGGTCCGGGCGGGAGGTCACGGTCCTCGACCTGGACTGGCGGCCGATGTTCTGGACGGACCCGGCGGCCGCCCGCCCGTACTACGCCGAGGCGCTGCGGCACGCGACCGTCGCCGTCGGCAACCTCGACGAGTGCGAGGTGGCGACGGGGGAGCGCGAGCCGTACGCGGCCGCCCGCGCACTGCTCGCCGCAGGAGGGAACACCGGCCTCCGGCTCGCCGTCGTCAAGCGGGGCCCCGAAGGCGTCCTCGCGCTCGCCGCCGACGGGACGAGCGCGGAGGTGCCGCCACTGCCGGTGGAGGTGGTCAACGGCCTCGGCGCGGGCGACGCGTTCGGCGGGGCGCTCGTCCACGGACTGCTCGCCGGCCGGGACCTGGAGACCACCCTGCGCCACGCCAACGCCGCCGGCGCGATCGTCGCGGGCCGCCTCGCCTGCTCGTCCGCCATGCCGTACGCCGCCGAGATCGCCGAGGCACTCGCGACGGGCTCCGGAACCCCGGTGGACAACCCAGGCTCCGGAACCCCGGCGGAAAAGGGGTAGGGGTGAGTCATGAGCACCCATCACCCCCCGTCCCTCCACCTCCCCGCCGGAACCGCCGCCCAAGGCCCGTACGGGCTCGACATCGACCCCGGGCGGGCCGGCTGGACGTACTCCGCCCTCCGCGTCCTCACCCTCGGACCGGGCGGGATCCACTCCTTCGAGAGCGGGGATTCGGAATGGGTCGTGCTTCCCCTCTCCGGTGCCTGTAGCGTGCGCGTCGACGGCGAGATCCTCGAACTCCTGGGCCGCACGAGCGTGTTCGAAGGAGTGACCGACTTCGCCTATGTACCGCGCGACAGCCACGCCCAGATCGCCTCCGGCGCGGGAGGCCGCTTCGCTTTGGCAGGAGCGAAGTGCGAGCGACGACTCCCCGCCCGCTACGGCCCCGCGCCGGAGGTTCCCGTCGAGACCCGGGGCAGCGGGAACCGCGCCCGCCAGGTACGGAACTTCGCCTCGGCGGACGCCTTCGCCTGCGACCGGCTCATCGCCGTCGAGGTCGTCACGCCCGGCGGCAACTGGTCCTCGTACCCTCCGCACAAGCACGACGAGCACCGCCCCGGCGCCGAGTCCGTCCTCGAAGAGATCTACTACTACGAGATCGAGGACCCGGGCGCCGTCGCCTACCAGCGGATCTCCCCCTCCCGCCCCGGCGGCGCCGAACTCCTCGCCGAGGTCCGGCACGGCGACGCCGTCCTCGTGCCCGACGGCTGGCACGGCCCGTCGATCGCCCAGCCCGGCCACCCCCTGTACTACCTGAACGTCATGGCCGGCCCCGGCCCCGAACGGGAGTGGCGGATCTGCTTCCACCCCGACCACACGGAGGGATACGCATGAGCGTCCGACTCACCGTCGCCCAGGCCCTGGTGCGTTTCCTCGCCGCGCAGTACACCGCACGCGACGGCGTACGGCAGCGGCTGATCACCGCGACCTGGGGCATCTTCGGCCACGGCAACGTCGCCGGCGTCGGGCAGGCGCTCGTCGAGTACCCCGACCTCATGCCCTTCCACCAGGGACGCAACGAACAGGCCATGGTGCACGCGGCCGTCGGCTACGCCCGCCAGTCCAACCGGCTGCGCGCCCACGCCGTCACCACCTCCATCGGCCCCGGCGCCACCAACCTCGTCACCGGCGCCGCCCTCGCCACCGTCAACCGGCTGCCCGTGCTGCTGCTGCCCGGCGACACCTTCGCCACCCGCCCCGCCGACCCCGTCCTGCAGCAGCTCGAAGTCCCCTACGCGGGCGAGATGTCCGTCAACGACTGCCTGCGCCCCGTGTCGCGCTACTTCGACCGGATCACCCGCCCCGAGGCGCTGGTCCCGGCCGCCCTCGCCGCCGTACGCGTCCTCACCGACCCCGCCGACACCGGCGCGGTCACGCTCGCACTGCCGCAGGACGTGCAGGCCGAGGCGTACGACTGGCCCGAGGAGTTCCTCGCCGAGCGGACCTGGACCGTGCGCCGGCCGCGGCCCGACGAGGCCGAACTCGACGCGGCCGTGACAGCGGTCCGGAAGGCCCGACGGCCGATGATCATCGCCGGAGGCGGCGTCAGGTACAGCGCGGCCCAGGACGCCCTGAGCGCCCTCGCCCGGTCGGCCGACCTCCCCGTCGCCACCACCCAGGCCGGCAAGGGCGTCCTGCCGTGGGACCACCCCTGCGACGTCGGCGGCATCGGCCACACCGGCACCCCGACCGCCAACACCCTCGCCCGCACCAGCGACCTGATCATCGGCATCGGCACCCGCCTCACCGACTTCACCACCGCGTCCGGCACCCTGTTCCGCCCCGACACGCGGCTCGTCAGCCTCAACATCACCGGATTCGACGCCCACAAGCAGGGCGCGCTGCCGCTCGTCGCCGACGCCCGGGCCGGACTCGAAGCGCTCACCGAGGCGCTCGGCGGCCACCGGCAAGACCGACGACACGACCGACGGCACGACACAGCGCAGTGGACCTCCTCCAAACAGGACTGGCAGGAGCGGACCGACGCCGCCTACGCCGCACCCGACCCGCACGCCCGCCCCACCCAGGTCCAGGTCCTCGGCGCACTCGACACCCTGGTCGACGGCAGCGACATCCTGATCAACGCCGCCGGCTCGCTCCCCGGCGACCTGCACAAGCTGTGGCGGGCCCGGTCCGGCGACCAGTACCACGTCGAATACGGCTACTCGTGCATGGGCTACGAGATCCCCGCCGCCGTCGGCGTCGCCCTCGCCGCCCCCGGCCGGCCCGTCTGGGCCCTCGTCGGAGACGGTACGTACCTGATGAATCCCACCGAGATCGTCACCGCCGTCCAGGAGGGACTGCCCATCAAGGTCGTCATCCTCCAGAACCACGGCTACGCCTCCATCGGCGGCCTCTCGGAAGCCGTCGGCGCCGAACGGTTCGGCACCGACTACCGCCACCGGGACACCTTCGGCGGCTTCACCGGCCCGCCGCTCCCCGTCGACCTCGGTGCCAACGCCGCCTCCCTCGGCATGTGGGTGCTGCGCCCCGACACCGTGCGTGACCTGCGAGAAGCCCTCGCGGACGCGCGGAGCGCGACGGTTCCCACATGTGTCTACGTCGAGACCGAAACGCCAGACACTGTGTCGGGCCCGCCCCCGGCCCAGGCATGGTGGGATGTGCCCGTGGCCGAGACCTCGACCCGCCCGTCGGCGGTCAAGGCCCGGGAGGAGTACGACCGGCACGTCACCGCCCGACGCCGCCATCTCTGAAGGAGCATTTCGTCATGACGAACACCGTCAAGACCGTCAACCACTGGATCGGTGGCAAGACCGTCGAGGGCACGTCGGGCAACTGGGGCCCGGTCACCGACCCGGCCACCGGCGCCGTGACCACGAAGGTCGCGCTCGCCTCCGTCGAGGAGGTCGACGCCGCCGTCGCCGCCGCCAAGGACGCCTGGGCGACCTGGGGCACCTCCTCGCTCGCCCAGCGCACCACCATCCTCTTCAAGTTCCGCGCGCTGCTGGACGCCAACCGCGACGCCATCGCCGAGCTGATCGTCGCCGAGCACGGCAAGGTCCACTCCGACGCGCTCGGCGAGGTCGCCCGCGGCCTGGAGATCGTCGACCTGGCCTGCGGCATCACCACCCAGCTCAAGGGCGAGCTCTCCACCCAGGTGTCGAACCGCGTGGACGTGGCGTCCATCCGCCAGCCCGTCGGCGTCGTCGCCGGCATCACCCCCTTCAACTTCCCGGCCATGGTGCCGATGTGGATGTTCCCGATCGCCATCGCGACCGGCAACACCTTCATTCTCAAGCCGAGCGAGAAGGACCCCTCGCCGTCCCTCAAGATCGCCGAGCTGCTCGCCGAGGCGGGCCTCCCGGACGGTGTCTTCAACGTCCTGCACGGCGACAAGGTGGCCGTGGACCGCCTCCTGGAGCACCCGGACGTCTCCGCGATCTCCTTCGTCGGCTCGACCCCGATCGCCCGGTACATCCACACCACCGCCTCCGCCAACGGCAAGCGCGTCCAGGCGCTCGGCGGCGCGAAGAACCACATGCTGGTCCTCCCGGACGCCGACCTCGACGCGGCCGCCGACGCGGCCGTCTCCGCGGCGTACGGCTCCGCCGGTGAGCGCTGCATGGCCATCTCGGCCGTCGTGGCCGTCGGCTCCATCGGCGACGAGCTGGTCCAGAAGATCCGCGAGCGCGCCGAGAAGATCAAGATCGGCCCCGGCACCGACCCCACCTCCGAGATGGGCCCGCTCATCACGGCCGTCCACCGCGACAAGGTCGCCTCCTACGTCCACGGCGCGGCGGACGAGGGCTGCGAGGTCGTCCTCGACGGCACCGGGTACACCGTCGACGGTCACGAGGACGGCCACTGGATCGGCCTCTCCCTCCTGGACCACGTGCCGACCACGGCCAAGGCCTACCAGGACGAGATCTTCGGCCCGGTGCTCTGCGTGCTGCGCACCGAGACGTACGAGGAGGGCCTCGCCCTCATCAACGCCTCGCCGTTCGGCAACGGCACCGCGATCTTCACCCGCGACGGCGGTGCCGCCCGTCGCTTCCAGCTGGAGGTCGAGGCCGGCATGGTCGGCGTGAACGTGCCGATCCCGGTGCCGGTCGGCTACCACTCCTTCGGCGGCTGGAAGGACTCGCTCTTCGGCGACCACCACATCTACGGCAACGACGGCGTGCACTTCTACACCCGCGGCAAGGTCGTCACCACCCGCTGGCCGGACCCGTCGGACGCCCCGGCGGGCGTGGACCTGGGCTTCCCGCGCAACCACTGAGCGGGCGGTTCACGGCGACGGCCCCCGGGGTGCTGACAGCACGCCCCGGGGGCCGTCGGCCGTTCTCCGGTGTCCTCGGTGTCCTCGGTGTCCTCGGTGGCCCCCGGCGACTCCGGTCACCGGTCCTGTGCGAAGGTCCAGCCGCGCATCGAGAACACCCCTTCGTCCGCCGCGCCCGCCGACCGGTACGTCGCGAGCGCGGGATCGTTGTCCGTGTCCACGCCCACCCACACGCCCCGACAGCCCCGCTCCCGGGCCTCCGCCACCAGCGCCTCCGTCAGGGCCCGCCCCACCCCGCGCCTCCGGTGGCCCTCGTCCACGGACAGCTCGTAGAGGCACATCTCCGCGTCCTTGTCCGGGTGCAGCATCTCGATCCCGGAGACGAACCCGGCCGGGAAGCCGTCCTCCGCGTACGCGATCAGCATCAGATGGCCCGGTGCCGCCAGGAAGCGCGCCGCCCGGTCCTCCCGGGGCGGGTCGTCGTACAGATGCCCCGCCGCCAGCAGCTCCGCCACCGTCTCCGCCCGCCGGATCTCCATGCCGCCTCCGTGTGCTCGCGTATCCGCGTATCCGCGCGTCCGTGTGCTCGCGCGTTCGCGTGGCCGCGTACCGCGTCTGCTGTACGCGGACCGTACTGCGTACGACCGGAGGAGGTGCGGGACTTCCGCCTCCGGGCAGCCGTGGCGCACAGGCGGTCCGCTTAGGCTCGACATCATGCGACTCCGACTTCCCCGGTGGGCCGCGGTCACCGCCGTCCTCGCCGTCATCGCGGGTGCCGGCACCTGGACCGCCGTCGCCTCGGACGATCCGCCGCCCGTGCACCGCTCGGACCGGATGCTCGACCTCGACGGCACCCGTATCGACACCTCGTACTTCACCGGCGCCGCCGACGGACGCCGGCCGGCCGTTCTCCTCGGCCACGGCTTCGGCGGCTCCAAGGACGACGTCCGCGCCCAGGCCGAGCAGCTGGCCCGGGACGGCTACGCCGTCCTCACCTGGTCCGCGCGCGGCTTCGGCGCCTCCGCCGGCGAGGTCGGGCTCAACGACCCCGACCACGAGGTCAAGGACGCCCGGAAGCTGATCGACTGGCTCGCCGCCCGGCCCGAGGTCCTCCTCGACAAGCCGGGCGACCCGCGCGTCGGCGTCACCGGCGCGTCCTACGGCGGCGCGATCTCCCTGCTCGCCGCCGGACACGACGGACGCGTCGACGCCATCGCCCCGCAGATCACCTACTGGAACCTCGCCGACGCCCTCTTCCCGGACGGTGTCTTCAAGAAGCTCTGGGCCGGGATCTTCTTCTCCGCGGGGAACCAGCCCGGAGCCGCCTCCGCGGCCGCACCGGGAGAGGTCCCTCCGGGGAAGGTCGCCTCGGGGAAGGACGCCACGGGGAAGGCGCCCACGGAGAAGGCCCCGGAGAAGACGGCGGCCTGCGGCCGGTTCACCCCCGAGCTCTGCGCCCTCTACGAGCGCGTCGCCGTCTCCGGGAAGCCCGACGCCGCCGCCCGTGCCCTCCTCGAAGCCCGCAGCCCCTCCGCCGTCGGCTCCAGGATCAAGGTGCCCGCGCTGCTCGTCCAGGGCCAGTCCGACTCGCTCTTCACCCTGGCCCAGTCCGACGCCATGGCCCGCGCCCTCACCGCCAACGGCGCCCCCGTCTCCGTCGACTGGATCTCCGGCGGCCACGACGGCGGCGACCGCGAGACCGAGCGCGTCGAGCGACGGATCAGCACCTGGTTCGACCGCTGGCTGAAGAAGGACACCTCCGCCGACACCGGCCCCGCCTTCCGCGTCAGCCGTACCGGCGGCGTCGACTCCACCGACGGGCAGGCCACCCTGCGCGCCGCGACCGCCGACCGCTACCCGGGGCTCACCGCCGGAGCCACCGGCATCCCGCTCGCCGGACCGGCGCAGACCTTCGCGAACCCGGCCGGCGCCGCGCCGCCCGCCGTCTCGGCCGTCCCCGGCCTCGGCGGCGGAGTAGCCGGCCTCTCCTCCCTCGGCGTCGGCCTCTCCCTCGACTTCCCCGGCCAGCACGCCCGGTTCGACGCGAAGCCGCAGGACGAGCCGCTCCGGATCACCGGTACCCCCACCGTCCGGGTGAAGGTCACCTCCACCGCCACCGACGGTTCCGCCGTCCTCTTCGCCAAGGTGTACGACGTCGGGCCCGACGGCCGGCAGCAGGTGCTGCCCGCCCAGCTCGTCGCCCCCGTCCGCGTCGACGGCGCCGAGGCCGGGAAGAGCGTCACGCTCACCCTGCCCGCGATCGACCACGAGGTGGAGGCCGGACACCGGCTCCGGCTCGTCGTCGCCGCCACCGACCTCGGATACGCCTCCCCGACCGTCCCCGCCGACTACACCGTCGCCGTCGAGGGTCCGCTCACCGTCCCCACCGACCCCGGCCTGGACACCCAGGCCGCCGCCCTGCCCTGGTGGGTCTGGGGCCTGCCGCTCCTCGGCCTCGCCGCCGCCGCACTGCTGCTCACCGCCCGCCGCCGCACCGCCGCCCCCGCGCCCGACCCCGCACTCGCCGCCGTACCGCTCCAGATCACCGGGCTCTCCAAGAAGTACAAGGGCGGCGACCGGTACAGCGTCAAGGACGTCACCTTCCGCGTCGAGCAGGGCCAGGTCCTCGGCCTCCTCGGACCCAACGGCGCCGGAAAGACCACCACCCTGCGCATGCTGATGGGCCTGATCACCCCCGACGAGGGCGAGATCCGGGTCTTCGGCCAGGCCATCCGGCCCGGCGCCCCGGTCCTCTCCCGCGTCGGCTCCTTCGTCGAGGGCGCCGGCTTCCTGCCGCACCTCGACGGCCGGGAGAACCTGGACCTGTACTGGAAGGCCACCGGCCGCCCCGCCGAGGACGCACACGTCGACGAGGCCCTGCGCATCGCCAACCTGGGCAACGCCCTCGACCGCGCCGTCCGCACCTACTCGCAGGGCATGCGGCAGCGCCTCGCCCTCGCCCAGGCCATGCTCGGCCTGCCGGACCTGCTGATCCTGGACGAGCCCACCAACGGACTCGACCCGCCGCAGATCCGCGAGATGCGCGAGGTGATGATCCGGTACGCGGCCGGCGGCCGTACCGTCATCGTCTCCAGCCACCTCCTCGCCGAGGTCGAGCAGTCCTGCACCCATCTCGTCGTCATGGACCGGGGACAGCTCGTGCAGGCCGGGCCGGTCGCCGAGATCACCGGCTCCGGCGACACCCTGCTCGTCACCCTCGGGGAGGCCGTCCCCGACGCGCTCGTCGAGAAGGTCGGCGCCCTCCCGGGCGTCGCCACGGCGACCCGGACCGACGGCGGGATCCTCGTCCGCCTCGA
Source organism: Streptomyces sp. NPDC029956 (assembly GCF_055574655.1). Classification (NCBI taxonomy): domain Bacteria; kingdom Bacillati; phylum Actinomycetota; class Actinomycetes; order Kitasatosporales; family Streptomycetaceae; genus Streptomyces; species Streptomyces sp. NPDC029956. The sequence continues at coordinate 37,341 of NZ_JBVHZJ010000068.1, forward strand.
CACCCTCGACCCGACCGCCCTCATCGGCGAACTCGTCGGACTGGACGTGCCGCTGACCGGTGTCGGACCGCACCGGCGCCTCGAGGACGCGTTCCTGACCCTGATCGGAGGAGGAGCCGCATGAGCCCGCTGCTCGACACCCCCACGGCTCCCGCGGCACCCGCGGAGGCCGCCGCCCCCGGCTACCGCGCCGGGCGCACCCTGCCGCTGCGCGTCGAGGCCCTGCGCCAGTGGAAACGCCGCCGCACCCTGATCATGGGCGGCATCCTGGTCGCCCTGCCGTTCGTCCTGCTGATCGCCTTCGCGATCGGCGGCGACCAGGACCGCGGCGGCAGCGGCCGCATCACCCTGATGGACACGGCGACCGCCTCCGGCGCCAACTTCGCCGCGACCAGCCTCTTCGTCTCGGCCGGGTTCCTCCTCGTCGTCCCGGTCGCGCTGTTCTGCGGGGACACCGTCGCCTCCGAGGCGAGCTGGTCCTCCCTGCGCTACCTCCTGGCCGCGCCCGTGCCCCGGTCCCGGCTCCTCGCCTCCAAGCTGACGGTCGCCCTCGCCTACAGCGCGGCCGCGATGATCCTGCTGCCGCTCGTCGCCCTCGCCGTGGGTACGGTCGCCTACGGCTGGGGACCGCTCCAGCTGCCCACCGGCGGCGCGGTGCCCGCCGGGGACGCGGTGCTCCGCATCGGCATCGCCGTCGCCTTCGTCTTCGCCTCCCAACTGGTCACCGCGGGCCTCGCCTTCTGGCTCTCCACCCGCACCGACGCCCCTCTCGGCGCGGTCGGCGGAGCCGTCGGCCTGACGATCGTCGGCAATGTCCTGGACGCCGTCACGGCGCTCGGCGACTGGCGCGACTACCTGCCCGCGCACTGGCAGTTCGCCTGGATCGACGCGCTCCAGCCCCAGCTGGAGTGGGGCGGCATGGTGAAGGGCACGGCGATCTCACTGACGTACGCCCTCGTCCTCTTCGCGCTCGCCTTCCGCGGCTTCGCCCGCAAGGACATCGTGTCGTAGGCCCCGACCGAGGACTCCCGACCGGCGACGACCGGCCGACACGGGCCACCGGCGAGGACCGGCCGACACGGGCCACCGGCACTCCCGACCGGCACCGGTCACCGACGCTTCCGAACGGCAGTCCCTGCCGGGGCCCTAGGCCCTGTCGTCACACTCTCGCCTGCCCCGCGACGCCATGCACGCGCTCTCGCCGCACTGGGCGCAAGCCCGAGTACTCCAGTACGAGGACTTGTGCCCGGCGCGCCGAGAGCACGCACCTGACGCCGCGGGGCCGCCCTTCGGGCGACGACGGGAGTGTGACGACAGGACCTAGGATCTTCTGCTCACAGCCACCCCCTTCGAGCCGCTTCCGCGCCCGCGCGGAAGCGGCTCGTCGTGCCGAGGGCGGCCATCAGCTCGCCCACCCGCCGGCTGTACGTCCGCGCGGACATGCCGAGCCTGGCCGCCGCCGTCTCGTCCGTGACCCCCGACAACAGGGCGTCGAGCACCGGACGCAGCTGCGGCGGCAGATCGCACGGCGGCCGCGGGGGCGGCGGCGCGTACGTCAGCTCCTCGGCCGTCGCCCAGCAGAGCTGATGCACCCGGGTGAGCGCCTGCACCACCACCGGGTCGCGGATCAGCAGCAGCCCGTTGTAGAGCAGCTCCAGGTCGAGCGGGACCGCGGCCACCGTCCGGTCGACGACGATCATCTTGAAGGGGATGGCCTCCGTGAGCCGGGCCCGCCCGGGCATCCGGAGCCCGCCCTCCAGGCGTGGCAGCGCGTGGCGCGGAACGATCCGCCGGACCTCGCCGGCCCGCTCCGCCGCCGCCCGCATGCACGCCTCCGCCAGCTCCAGGAACGGCTCGGGGATCGCGCAGCCCGCCGACGCGACCGGGTCGTCGAAGGTCAGCAACTCGTACCGGGTGGAAGCGGCCAGCCCGGCGAGCGCCGCGCTGATGCGCCGCGCACCCCGGACCGGGCGCCCCGCGGGCCGCTGTCCCTCGGTCGCGGCCCGGTTCATCGCCGAACGGGCGAGCATCACGGAGCCCGCGCTCTCTGCCACCGCTGACCACCCCCGCCCGATCGATGTCCACTCCATGTACGCATGCGACTGCACACGGTGACAACCCCTGTTGAGAAGGATGGCGAATCCATGCCACGCGTCGTCGCCCCGGTCGCCGTTGCCGCATCGAGATCCATCCGCAACTCCTTCGACGGCTCCCAACGGGCCTCTCGTTCGTCACATTCACAAGTGGCTTACCAAGAGGGGGAGATGACATGGGACGACAGGACAAGGGGGCGGCCGGACGCCGCCGGGCCCGGTTCTCGGCCACCGTCGCGGCTCTGCTGGCGGCCGGACTGGCCGTCGGAGGCTGCGGCGCCGGCGGTGAACACACCAGTGCCGACCGGGCGAAGGCTGAGGGCGGCCGGACCGCCCCGGCGGCCCCCGACGGGGGAGCGGCCACCGTGAACCCCGAGGGGGACGAGGGCGCCGCGGAGGACCGGCGCCCGTCCTCCGTGCCCGCACCCGACTACCTCTCCACGTTCGCCCTGGACGTGGACACCGCCTCGTACGGGTACGCCCGCCGCACCCTCGCCGAGGGGAGGCTGCCCGATCCGGCGACCGTGCGCCCCGAGGAGTTCGTCAACAGCTTCCGCCCGGACTACCCGCGTCCGGAGGACAACGGGTTCAGCGTGACCCTCGACGGGTCCCGCGCCGGACAGGACGGCTGGTCCCTGGTCCGGGTCGGCCTCGCCACGCGCGCGGCGGACCGGAGCGGCGAACGCCCGCCCGCCGCCCTCACCTTCGTCGTCGACGTCTCCGGCTCGATGGCCGAGCCGGGTCGGCTCGACCTGGTCAAGGAGTCGCTCGGACTGCTCGCCGACGAGCTCCGCGACGACGACTCGATCGGTCTCGTCACCTTCAGCGACCAGGCCGAGACCCTGCTGACGCCGACCCGGGTGGGCGATGCCCGCGGCCGGATCCGCGAGGTGGTGGACTCCCTCGCGACGAGCTCCTCCACCAATGTCGAGGCGGGCATCCGCACCGGCTACGACGTGGCCGTCGACGGCTACCGCAAGGGCGCCACCAACCGGGTCGTGCTGCTCTCCGACGCCCTCGCCAACACCGGTGCCACCGAGGCCGGGACGATCCTGGAACGCATCGAAGCGGAGCGGAAACGGTACGGGATCACCCTCTTCGGCGTCGGCGTGGGCAGCGACTACGGCGACGCGTTCATGGAGCAGCTCGCCGACCGGGGCGACGGCCAGACCACGTACGTCTCCGACTCCGCGCAGGCCCGCAAGGTCTTCGTCGACCAGCTGCCCGCCCATGTCGAACTGCGCGCCAGGGACGCCAAGGCGCAGGTCTCCTTCGACCGGCGGACCGTCGAGAAGTTCCGGCTGATCGGCTACGAGAACCGTGCGGTCGCCGACGAGGACTTCCGGAACGACCGGGTCGACGGCGGTGAGGTCGGCGCCGGTCACACGGTCACCGCGCTGTACGCGGTCAGGACCAGGGCCGGGGCGACCGGCCCGGTGGCCACCGCCACCGTCCGCTGGCTCGACCCGGCCACGCGCGCACCCCGCGAGCGTTCCGGCTCTGTCGGCACGGCCGCCCTCGCCGGCGACCTGTGGGGCGGAGGCCACGACAGTCTTCAACTGACCGCGATCGCGGCCTACTTCGCGGACTCCCTGCGGGGCGGCGACCTGCCGGGCGCCCCGGGTCTTCCGGCGCTGGCGGAGCGCGCCGAGTCCCTCGCCGGCCGTTCGGGCTCGGCGGTGGTGCGCGAGCTGGCCGAGGCCGTACGGCAGGCCGACGGTCTGCGCGGACCGACCGAAGGGCCCACGGGTGAGGGCGAGTTGAAATCCGGCGACCCGTACAGCTGACGCGTGGGGCGGGCAGCGGGTGAGAATGACCGCATGGCTTCCCTGCTGCTCGCCCTCGCCATCGGATGCACCGGCCTCTACGCCGGTTTCATGCTGATCTTCCAGACCGGGATCATGCCCGCTCTCGCCCGTCTGACGGACGCGGAGTTCGTCACCGCGATGCGCCGGATCAACGAAGCCGTCCCGAGGGGCGTGTTCCTGATCGTCTTCCTCGGGGTGGTCGCCTTCCCCGTCGCCGCGTTCTTCGTCCCCGTCGACGGCCGGACGGACACCCAGAAGTGGCTGGTGCTCGCGGGGCTCGTGTGCGCTGCCCTCAACCACGTGGTCACCATCGGCGGCAACATCCCGCTCAACAACGCGCTGGCCTCGTCGGAGGCCACGGGTGACGAGCCGTCGGCCGTCCGGGCCGCCTTCGAGAAGCGCTGGAACGGTTTCCACCGCGTCCGTACGGCCCTGATCGTCGTCGCGTTCGGCCTGCTGACCGCCGCCGTCGTCGTCTAGGTCCTGTCGTCACACTCCCGTCGTCGCCCGAAGGGCGGCCCCGCGGCGTCAGGTGCGTGCTCTCGGCGCGCCGGGCACAAGTCCTCGTACTGGAGTACTCGGGCTTGCGCCCGGTGCGGCGAGAGCACGTGCATGGCGTCGCGGGGCAGGCGAGAGTGTGACGACAGGGCCTAGGCCCCGCCGGACTCCCGCCCCGCCCCACTTCCGCCTCCCCCCGGCCCTCCGCCCCCGGCCCGTCGGCAGCCCCGACGGGCCGCTCGGCGTGCCCGCCCCGGAGGTCGCCGACCGCGGAACCGTACCCGGCGGCCGGTTTCTGGCGTGAACTCGTGCGTGTCGGCCTCTTCGCCCTCCGCTCGGGTCCTGCGAAAGCGTACCTCCGAGTCCGGAAACAGTCTTCGGGCATGCGTTGGTCTGCGCCAGTGACGAAAATCCTACGCACAGATAGCCCCCCAAAAGGGGTGGATCACCCTGATATCCCGGGTTGGGTTTCCGTACCCTACGGTTTCTTATTGACATGCCTACGGGGGTCTTTTCTAATCATCGAGAGTCATCCCGCGCGCTGACACCGCACAGGCATGGAGGGGGCATGGTGGACGTCCGGATTCTGGGGGGACTGTCGGTACGTGAGCACGGGGTGTCGATCACGCCGACAGCCGCCGCGCCCCGGCAGCTCCTCGCCCTGCTCACGGCCAGTGCCGACCAGGTCGTCCCCGTGACGGTGCTCACCGAGGAGCTCTGGCCGTCCGGTGCGCCGCGCGGCGCACGCTCCGAACTTCAGGCCCACATAGCCGAGTTGCGCACCCTCATCACCGGCGCGCTGCGCGGCGCACCGTCCGCGGAGCCCGGCCCCGGCTGGTCCGACCGGCGCACCGCCGACGCGATCCTCGTCTCCCAGCCCGGCGGCTACCGGCTCGACACCGGCGGCGGCACCAACGACGTCCGGCAGTTCGAGCGCGCGGCCGGTGCCGGATACCGCGCCATGGAGGCCGGAGACCTCGTCCGCGCCGCACTCCGCCTCGGCGAGGCGCTCGCCCTGTGGCGCGGCGAACCCTACGCGGGCGTCGCCGCGGGCCCCCGCCTCCGCCGGGAGGTCGAGCGCCTCGAAACCTCGCGGCTGAGCGTCCTCGACCAGTGGGTGGAAGCCCAGTTGGGCCTCGGCCGGCACGCCGAACTCGTCCCCGAACTCTCCGGACTCGTCGCCCGCTACCGCACCAACGAGCCCCTCCACGCCCACTACATGGCAGCCCTGCTGCGCTGCGGCCAGCACGACGAGGCCCTCACCGTGTACGAGCGGCTGCGCGTGGCCCTCAAGGGGGAGAGCGGCATGGAGCCCTCGGCCCGGCTGCGCCGCCTCCAGCGTTCGGTCCTCGCCCTGCGGAACACCGAGGTCCGCCCGGTCTACGCGTCCGGCGTCCCGGCCCGGTTCGGCCCCGCGCGGGCCCGGCTCGTACCGGCGGGATCCCTGGGCTGACCACCCGACGCGGCCCCGGGCACGGCCGCCCGAACGACACCACAGCCCCCGGAGGATGGCCGGTCCGACCAGCCGGACACCTCCCGGGGGCCTTCACCGGGAACGAAGTGCGGGAACTCACCGTTGACCGACTCCCGAAGCCGAATTAGTTTCGGCGGGCAGTACGGGTTTCCTCCCAGGTGCCCGATTTCGCTCGACTACGGGGGACGGGTCCATGACCTTGCACGGCGCGGACGGGGCCGGTGGTGCCGACGCGCTGCTCACGGTCCTCGAACTCCTGGCCCGGCAGGCCCCGCCCGCCCACTTCGACGGCCTCCTCGACGAGGCCCGGCTGGCCGGGACCGAAGGAGCGGAACTCGACCGCCTCGCACGGGCCGTCGCACTCGCCGGTGAGGTGAACGCCGGACGCGAGCAGGACGCGAGCCGCGAAGCCGGACTCGCCACCCTCACCGACACCGCCCGCGACCTCACCCTGTCGTACGACCTCGACAGCCTGCTGCGCGTGATCACCCGCCGGGCCCGCCGGCTCCTCGGCCTCGACCTGGCGTACGTGACCCTGCGCGGCCCGCACGGAGCCTGCTACGTCCACACCGCCGAGGGTTCCCGCAACGGACAGGCAGGCGGCCCGAGGATCACCCCAGGCCTGAGGATCGCCGACGGATACGGGCTCGGCGGCGCCGTCCACGCACACGGCGAGGCCGTGTGGACCGCCGACCGCCTCGCCGACGAACGCTTCGCCTCCTTCGACTCCCTCGCCGCAGGTGTCCACCCACCCGCCTTCGACGAGGTCGCCGAAGCGGCCCTGCGCGCCGAGGACCTGCACGCGATCATGGCCGCGGGGGGGGGGGGGGGGGAGAGCGGGGGGGGGGGGGGGGAAGGAGAAGAAGCGCGGGGCTGCCGCAACAACAGCGAGGAGAGCGGGGCCCCCCCCACGCCCCCCGCACCCCCCCCCACC